>JAGUWJ010000016.1 GCA_020062425.1 Actinomycetota bacterium | reverse complement strand
TTCTCAGATGTGGCTTTGCCGGTGGCGGTCGGTGACCCCTTCCAGGTTCTCGCCCTGCTGGGCACACATGAAGTGGAGGTCGGTTGGTAGCGTTTGGTGGGCCCAGCAGGACTCGAACCTGCGACACGCGGATTATGAGTTCTCTCCAGGAGCTCTTTAGAGCCGCTTGGAGCAGTTCGGTCTGGTTGCGTGAGGGTAGGTGTTACTGGCTCTACGAAAGCATCCGTGGGGGCCTGAGAACCTCTGTGGCGTTGCGTTTCGCTGGGCGTGGCGGGGATAGACTGAGCGGCACAAGAGCGGCACGGAGCAAGCAAAAAGCCCCGCCGGCGGAGCGGGGCCATTCGCTCTATCCCTTCCGCTTCCTCTTGAGACGGTGCTCGAGGGCTTCTCTGACGACCTCCGCCTCACTCTTCCGCTCCTCGAAGGCCGCCTTCCGCAGGGCCTCCTTCAGGGTGGCGGGAAGGGTGAATTGAAAGTAGGCCCGGTCCTCTTCCTTTGCCACTTCACACCTCCTCGGAGTTTCATCTATTGAGGGATTCATTCTACCGTTCTCCTTTTGGAGTCGCCAGCAACCAACTTGTCAATTATGCGGCCAATAATCCCACAGGTTCTTTCGTCTCCCCTATCAGCAGATTCATGGGCATATCTCTCAAGAGCCTCCAAGATGACTCTAATTTGCGGAGACGTCAGTTCAATCTTCATCTCTCACACCCCCTCTACCAGGTACACTATCTCTATGTCCTCGTCCGCGCCGATGGTGGGGAGGCCGTTGACCCCCCGCACCGTCTTAACTTCCCTCACCACGAATGTCGAGGCGCCCACCCTGTACTCATGGCCTATCCTGAGCGGTATCGTGGAAGCGTACTCCTTGAACCGGCGCCAGGCTCTTCCGATGTCCCAGAGGGCGTCCGAGTACCGGCCCAGCTCCCTCACCGCGTACCCGTACAGGCCGCCGACGTAGTCCACCGAGAACTGTGGCTCTTCCTCCTGGCCCCTGGGGACGGTCACGCATTGGTAGGCCTTCTGTACGCCCTGGAGTATCTCGTCCTTTATCATCTCTCACACCCCCCTGATTTCGAAGTCCGTTGCTGGCTCGATGATGTCCGCGTAGTCCATCACGAAGTCGATTGCGCTCCGGAAGTCGTCGAACACTACTGTCACCGTCGAACCCTTGATTGCGAATGTCACCGTGTGCTCCATCACTCACACCTCCTCTGCCAACATCCTGGCGCGGTCCCGTGCCAATTCCAGGAGGTCCCAAAGCGTTGCATTGCCTTTCCGGAGGCGGGCAATCTCCCTGTCTGCTCCCTTCAGAGCCTCCGTCATGTTCTCGATTGTCGCCTCGTGCTGGTCGATCATGTGCTTCAGGTGCCTCGCCCGGTCACGCCACCGCTCCAGCCACACCCCTTGCAAGCTAGACATCTTCCGCAGGTATGCAATCTCTTCTCTGAGGTCCTTCGCTTCCTGCTCAAGCCTCTCGTAGTCCGAGGCCTGAAGGTCGCGGACCGCCTCGCCGACCGAGAGGTCCGCCGGGGTCCTGATTCCATCCTCCATGTAAAACAGGATGTCCTTCGCGGAGAACGGGGTATCCGCCCAAGCCTCGGCCTCTTCCTTGGTGAGCCCCTCGAGGCAGAGCTCGTTAATTCTGTCCACCCTGTCCCCCTCGCTGTCGAATTGCCTTGCTTCCATCTCCTTCTCCTTTCGTCTGGCCTGTCTCATCGGCGCCGGGAGGCCGTCCCCGGCGGACGCCCCGGAGGGCGTTTCGACTGTTAGACCGTCACCATCTCTTCGCCCTTAACCCCCTGAAGCTCGCGCCATACGAGGTGTTGGTAGTAAGCGTCCGCGTTCTTGACGAAGATGTTATGGCCGGTCATGTACGGGTCGCCGTCGGCGTGGTACTGGACCATCGGGGTAGAGTCTCCGCCGAACATCTCCCATACCTTCACAATGCCCCAGCGCAGAGCGTCCGCCGAATAATCCCTGTGGCCGAAAACGAAGTTAGCGCAAAAGTGGACTTCCTCCGGGTTCCCAGCCTCGTCAACGATTACGCTTGAGTGATATTCCATGAGGTCCCTCATGCCGTCGAAGGTCGCGCCGCTGTAGCGATACAGAACGCGGTTGACCTGGCTCTCGGTAGGACCATCGGTCCAGTGGACATCGATTGACGCGCCCCCGGCGTAGCTCTTCGACCTGACCGAAAACTTCACCCCTGGGAACGTGCTCTTGAGGTCTTTCCTCAACATCTTCGCTGTGTCCGTGACGCTGATGTACTTGGTCATGTCTCCCCCTCTCTCTCGCCTTCTTGCTTGCCTTGCTTATAATTATGAATGAATGAATGAATGATGTCAATGCTTTTGAGGGGTTTTTTTGAAAGTTTTTTGGACAAAAAAATAGGCCCCACGCCGTGTGGCGCAGGGCCTTAATCTGATGCGATATTTGCATTAGTACTGAGCGTTTACAACGTCCTCACGCCCAGTAGTCCTTGGCTCTTATGAGGTGGTCGCCCATGTGGAACTCAATCGAGGCACACCCGAGGGCCGAAGGCGGATAATGATGCTTCTCGCCGTAGCCGGCGCCACCGTCCCCCCGGACGAAATACGTTTTCATAAACGTGCCGGCTATCGCATAGTGCCTCTGGTATTCCACGACATCGTCCCCATCTTCGTTCGAGGACAGGAACACCTCATTGTTGTCCGCGGACCTGCGGTGCACGTGCCCCATGGCCGCCGCGTCACAGTCGAAGGGCGCGCTTATCTTCTTGAGATACGCCTGTTGCCCCTGGAGCGTCTTGGCCTGACAGCCGTACCCGTGCGTGAGAAACACCTCCGGGGACCATACTTCTCCCGTCCGTGTGACGAGGTCGAACCTCACCAATGCGGTGTACCCCAGGAACTCTATCCCCAGGCCGACGGCTATCCGCCGGCCAGGGTTAGACTCAGCCGTGAGCAAGTAGCGGTCCTCATGGTTCCCCATGACGAACCCGACGCCCTTCCGCTTTATCGGCCTGAACACCTCCACCGTCTTATCGACCTGTAGGTCCATCGGCGCGTCGATGTGGTAATCCTTGTCGAGGGCGTCCATCTGCCAGCGCTTGTCGTTCGCTATGATGAACTCACCCGCGTCCCCCAGGTGGCCCCAGCGCGCGAAGGGGTCATTCTCGACCTTCTCTATCTCGCGCCTCAGCCTCTTGAGGTCTATGCCGGTATGCCCGAAGTGAGTACAAGAGAACAGGACCAGGGTCACGGTTCCGCCCTTGGGGACGCCGCGCACCTCGTATCTCTTGACTTCCATTAGTTAAGTCCTGGGCTCTCCCCCTCCGGGACGTCCACGTAAATACCCTGGCCTTCATCCTCCTCGAGGTAACAGTCGATCTTCTGGTCTTTCGGCCTTGGGAGCTTCAACCAGGCGGCCACCGTTGTAAATACCCCGAGGCCGGCTACCCAGAGCTCCTTGTCGTTTCGGCAGAGTCCGACGACGACCAGGGCTATCCCCATGAGGGCGAGGACCGCCGCGAGGATGTATTGCGCCACAGGATTCATTCCGACACCTCCTTACTGGCTGACCCGCCAGTCCGGGCTGAAGAGCACCACTTCGTCACTCCACAGCCGCCAGGTAACGGGCCCGGCTATACCGAAGCCGTTTAGGTCTATCCCGATGCTCTCCGAGGGCTTCAGAACATAGGGCGGGTTCTTCGTGTTCTCCTTGGTCTGGCGCCTCTGGCCACCACCCCACACCAAGACGTTGACCCTCGCGGTCTTGTCCAGGCCGGTGACATTGAGGTAGGCGTGTTCGACGAGCGGTCCGTTCTTCCCGATGAGAGCGTGTCCCTCGAAGAGCACCCCACGGGCTCCCAGCGTCCTGCTCGAGCTTGTCATGGTCGATTCCTCCTTGGTCTTGATGTTCAAATAATCGAGGACCCCGAGAGCTATCTGCTCCCCGACTTGCTGGGGGTGGCTCTGGAGCCATACCCGTTCATTCAGGTTCGACACGAAGCCGCACTCCACCAGCACAAACTTCGTCGTCGGCGCCCACCGGGAGTTGCCGTAGTAGTGGTGAAGCCCAAGCGTGTAATTCTCGCGGTAAGGTCTTATCCCCAGGACGTCATAGAAGGCCTTCACGTGTGCGGCGAGCTCCCTGCTCCCAGGGTGCATCTCCTCCCAGAAGCCGAGAGAGTACCCGGTCATTTCCGGGGTCCCGGCGTCACAGTGAAGCGATATCGCTATGTCATGCGTGAGCCCGTAGGGCAGGTCCCCGCCGAACGTCTCCACCTGGCACCCGGCTTTCTGGAGCATGGCTACCAGGTAGGGGTGTATCTTCGTGGTCGTTTCGACCTCGTGCGTTGCGCCGGGTCCCCAGCGCGCGCTGTTCACGTGTCCTATCTGCACCGCGATTCTAGGCATAGCTGTCCCTTCGGAAATTGAAAGGGCCCCCTGACCAGAGGGCTCGTGAGCGTGGGCTATGTCCGGGGCTCAGACGGCCCGGACCAGGATGACTATATTGAGGACCAGGAGAATCAAGCCGAGGAGTCCGAGCAGGACGCGATACGCCTGCCCGGGGACTCGGAGCTTGTTGTCGTGTGAGCCGACGCACTTCTCCAGCCTGACAAGCTGTTCGTCGTGCTGGCGAGCACACTCTTCCCGCTTGTCGGCCTCGCGGTCCATCCGTTCGTCTATCTTGTCGTAGACCCGAGAGAAACCGTCGTCCAGTTTCTGCTCGAGCCTAAGAAGGGTCCCGTTCAATTCCGCTCTGGTTATATATCTAGGTTCTGCCGTCAATCTCTATCCTCGCTCATAGGTATGCACACACCGCCTGTACCCGACCGGGATGATAGGTCGAACAGCTCATCGTAAAGTTGCAGGTGGCGGCGTTCGTCTTTTCGTTTACGTAATATGTGGTCTTTGCCGCGAGGTTAAGCACCTTCTCCGCGTGGTGAGTCCCGCCAACGCCCGGGGCTTCTGTTCCATCGGAAGCGTGCCCCCTATGAAATGTAGTGAACTCCGAATCCGACTCCGTGTTGTTGGCCGTGCTTAACGTTACATACTGTATGACTGTAGTAGCATCAACTGTCCTGACACAATACATGGGCACGTGGTAACTCACGTTCCATATCCCGATAGGGATTGCGATTGAAAGCGTGGAGGTATTCTGCCAGGCGGCTCCAGAGCTAGAGCGGTCTGACGCATCGGAATCCTTCACCGTCCACTTATCGGGGTCAAGGGGAAACCCGACGGGAGCTTTCATCCATGAATAGCACGGGGTTTCGATGGTATCGTTCGTAAGGTCGTAGTCTGTCCCGCCGTACAAGGTGAGCGTTGTGCTCGGGTCGCTGTAGGCCACCTTGGTCACGATGAAATACTTGGTCGTGGTCTGCACCAGGCGGACCCGCATCCCGGCCCAATACTTGCTCGTGAAGTCCCCCGTTATGGTCAGCGTGTACGTCGGGTCGTCGGCGCTCGCGTAAGTCCATGTCTCGAATGCAGGAAGCCATGAGGAAAGCGGCAGGGGGACGTCTGGTCGTATCTGACTTTGCTTGACAGTCACTGGCTTCTGCTCCTGTTGGATATCTGCGCGAGGAGTACATCAACTGTGGCCAGGGGGTCGCCAGGACTTATACTCACCTTCCCATCCTTGTACCGGGCCTCGGCGATCTCCCACGTGGAGACTTCGTTTATGACGCCGTCCCCAGAGATTGCCTCTTCGGTCGGTAGCAGGTTCTCAATCATCACCACGTTCCCGGCCTTGACGTCCTCGGGGTCCACCTTCCCACCGTACCGGTCATAGACCTTGTCGGTGGTAAGGCTGGAGGTGGGCTTCAGGTCTTTATTCTCCTCGATGAACACATCAGCTATCTCCTGGGCCTCGGCCTCGGAACACATCCCCGAGACACTTCCCCAATAACACCTCTTGCCGTGGAGCTCTTGAGACTCCGTGTCCTCTGAGGTGACGTAGCCATACACCGAGCCGTCCGTGGAGTATGCCCATTGACACCAGTTTTTGACGGGCTCCCGCGTCCGGTTCAATTCTCGCGGTTCGCAATCCTCATATCGGACGTAGTAGAGCGCGGTCTTTTCCAGCGGCTTCCAGTCGAGTGCCCATCCCCAGCATTGAGGGCGCCACCCGTTGAACGTGTTGATTTCCTCAAGGATGTCCCGGTAGGACTTTCCCGGGAAGAAGTCCAGCCCCGTGACTATGGCGAAGTCGTCCGTGTCGATGGTCCCGGCCACAAGCCCCAGGTCCTCGTCTGAGACAATGTGGTCGGTGATATAGTCCGACCCCTTTTCCCCGGCCTCAAGATTTAAGTCCAGGTCCGCCGTCGTCCCCTGGTTCACCAGCCGGGCGGACGGGCCGACGCACTCTACCCTGAAAGAGCCTTCTCCCCTGGAGACGCCTTCGATCTCGCCGGCCCACACCTCGTCACGGTGAAGAATGACCACCCTGTTCGTGTCCTCCAGCTCTTCCCAATACCTCCGGGTGTCCCGGACCACGACAAACGAAGCGGTCATGTAGCCCCACTTGTCAGAAGAATACTCAAGCTCTCCCAGGGTGAACCGCGAGTCCCGTTCCCCCTCTTCGAGAATCGCCAACCTCTGCGTGTAGTCGCGGTCCCATATCTCTATAATCATCAGTCGCCCACCAGGAGGTTCACGGGATTGTAAACAAACTCGATGTCCACAACCGGGGTGAGCTCGTAGTCCCCATCAGTCTCCTTGAGCGCTATGAGCGTCAGGTTCAACCCAGCGGGGTCCACCTCGAAAGAAGGCGGGGACTTCCACGACTGATGGTCCAGAACGGTCGCGGTATTAAGGGTGCCGTCGAGAGATGCGAGGACCGACTTACTGCTCCTGGAGTCAAGGATGATGCAGTTCGCCTCCAGCACGTTCGACAGCTCCGTGTAAGCCCTGTCATAGAACACCAGGCCGATGTGGTCATACCAGAAGTCCTGAGCGTTTAGAGGGTCTGCGGCAAATCGTATGACCTGCTCGAGGTACGAGAGGTCAGCGCCCTCGGAAACGGAATGAGAGGGTAGGCTCAACTTCAGCCGCTCGTAGAGCAGAGACTCCTGAAAATCGGTGTTCGCGTCCCCGATGTCAACAGTCTCCAGCGCTATGTGCGGGGTGATCTCCTGGTCTGCCAGCGTCCGGATGAAGGAATGAGAAGTGAGCTCGTCGTAAGCGTCCGACCCTGCGAAAGAAAACCCGCCGGTGATGAAGGCCAGGCCGTGATGCGCCTCCAGCGGGAAAGACGCCTCGATGTATTCAGGCTCGACCTCGCCGAACAGCATATCATCCCAGATGTGATAGCCGCCAAGAATCTTCGTGGTGCCGTAACACCGCAGGCGAATCTTCACCTGAGTCGTGCCAGCCGGCATATCGTCGGGGTAGACGTAGCCCACGACCTTCTGCCAGGTGCTTGAGGGATAACCGGCCCACAGCACCTTGTAGCCAATCTGAGTGTTGGCTACGTCATAGAAGTAGACCACCAGGCTTGTTTTCAGTTGAAACCCTTTCGAGCCCGTCCTCCGCGTCCAAAGTTGCATGATGTGGGCCTCGTTAGCGTCAACCGCTATGAAGTCACTGAGAAGCCTCTCGTCGCATTTCCCGGCACTCGACCGCCCGGCCTGGGCCGCCTTCGTCCCGGCGTGGTAATAGGTAGTCTGAGTCTGGAGGACCGCGCCCGAGATACCCGAGCGAGTCTCCGCCCAGTTAGCCCAGTCGGTCGTGTTGCCCGAGCCGCCGGTTATTGTTTCGAGGTCCGGATTGTCGAGAAGGTTGGTCAAGCCTGCCAGCGTGAAGTAATTCTGTGACCGGCGCGTGTAATCAAGGACCTCCGTTGCACCGCCGGGCTCCTGGACTGGGTCGAAGTCTCCAGAGTAGGCGTCCCTCTGCCCCAGGAAAATCTCGGTCGGTCGGTCGTAAACGGCGTCGAACCTGACATCCATCGGAGCAGGCATTATCCCTTCCGTGTCCTCCGGGGGAATGACGATACCGACCGCGCCCGAGAGTTTATAGCCGGGGATGTACTCCATGCAACCGAACCAGAGGCGGTCAACCGCCAGCACGGAAGCCACCGCCGCGTTGTTGCGGACGACCCGCTTGACCTTTGCCGTCCCTGTCGGGAAAGCCGGGGCGTCACCGCCCACGGGATTGACAACGCCGGCCCCTCCGACTTCGCAGGCTTCAATCCATGCGTCCGAGGTCGCGGGGTTGTAATCCTCGACCAACTCAAGGGTGTCCAGGAGCGCGTCGGCATCAGAGTAGCAGAGAAGGTCGACCTCGCAGTTCGCCGTGCCGTCTGTTTCGTTGACGAACACCTGCACCTGGTAGTGCTTGTCGGCGTCTACCGTGATGTAGTCGGAATCGGTTATCGCGGCAACGTCTGTCCCCCCAGCGGTGGTTTCGAGTTCACAAGAATAGGTGCCGTCGAGCGCTACATTATCGGCAATAGTGACCGTGCCGGCATTAGTCTCGGTCGCTGTCCAGCCGTTGGTCGGACTGTAGGTGCCGATGTAAAGCCTTCCGTTGTAAACCCCTGCCATGAGGTTGCTTCCGTTGGCGTCTGAAGCACAGCACCTCCACCACTTGTTAGCGTCTCCCGCCGGCTGAGTCTCAGACCAGGATGCACCCGTATCGGTGGATACATAGACCCGGTCGAAAGCGGCTACCGCGATAAGATTTGTACCGTCGGAATCGCAAGCGCAAGAGTTCCAAGGCTTATTAACATCTCCCGCCGGTTGCACCTCCGACCAGTTCACGCCTGAGTTCACGGATAGATATAGGCGGCCCGTTGTAATACCAGCCATGAGCACCGAGCCGTCAGCATCCGAGGCGACACATTCCCAATCTTTATCAGCGGCGCCGCCGGGTTGGCGCTCGGTCCAGTTCACTCCCGAGTTTGAAGATGTGTAGAGCCTACCACCTTCATCTGCCGCGATAAGGTTCGACCCGTCGGAATCGCAAGCGCAGGAGTGCCACCAGCAGTTGACCGCGCCTGCCGGTTGTCTTTCATCCCAGGTGCTCCCCCCGTCATCGGAGGTGTAAAGCCTGCCCTCGTGGATACCAGCAATAATAAAAGAGCCGTCGTCGTCGGTGTCCACGCAAGCCCAACTCGCAAGGGCCTCTCCCACGGGGTAACTGTCCGTCCAAGTAGCTCCGCCGTCGTCAGAGATGAAAAGGCCCAAACCGTTCGCCGCCGCAACAAGATGCGTGCCGTCAGAATCAACTGCACCCGCGAGCCAATCCCACTCTCGGTCGTCATAAGGTTGCGTTTCTGCCCAAGTAACTCCGCCGTCGTCGGAGATGTATAGACGACCGTTCGAGGCTCCGACCATCAAGAACGACCCATCAGAGTCCGAGGCGCAGAAAAACCATTCTTGGTTGACGTCCCCAGCGGGTTGCGTTTCGGTCCATGCCCATATGCTTTCTTGCTCGAAACTGTCATTAACCCCGAGGGCTTCCAGCACCGTCAAGGTGACGGCGGACCCGTACACCCTGGCCTCGACCGGGATCTCCACCGTGATATTGGTCACGTACCCCGCGTCAATCACAAACTTCTTTCCGAAGTCGGGGAACACCGGGAGCGCCGGCATGGTCTTGTAGAACACGCTCGAGCTCGAGCCCCACGGTTTGACCTCCAGCACTTGATAGTCCAGCAGGACCTCCAGGAGCGCGTTGACCTTACTGTAGGCGTCACTCTCCGAGGACCCCTTCACCATCACCCGCAATTTGATGGTCCTGCCGCCCAGGTGCCAGTCGGCCAGCCTTTTCCCCTCGGAGTTCTCCACCCACTCATAGACCACTTCGGGAAGCGGAAACTCTGAAGAGTCGAGGAGCCAGTAAGCCGTCAGGTCGTTTATATCAAGGACTGTCGCCCCGTCTATCTTCTCGACGAATCGAGCGGTCATGCTCATGGTACCGCCATTCTCAGTCTGGCCTCCGAGAGTTCCCTTCTCAGGCCTGCCGCGTCCTGGACCCCTTCAAGGATTAGCCTGTCAAAGTGGAAGTTGTAGACCTGGTTGCTGTTGACGTTCCTCACGTAACTCCTGTCTGTTCCGCGCATGGCCCGGAGCATACTCTTGCTCAGGACATACTCGCCGGCGTGAAGGTAGGCAAGGCCGGTAGTGATAACGGGGCCGCCCGTGGCATAACTTCCAGTCCTGCCACCCCCGGCTTCCTCTTTCTCTTTCTCCATCTGCCGGTTGAGCTCTTCCTGGGCCGCAATCATCTCCCGGTAGTGGGCCAGGAAATTCTGCGCCATGGCGTTGATGCGTTCCTCATAGGCCTGCACGTGCTTGGAGGCGTTGTCGAATTCGACCTTGAGGTGCCACACCTTATTGCGGTTCTGCCATATCTGATTCTCTGTCCTCTTGAGGGCGCCCTTAAGGCCGGTCTTGTCGTCACCGATAATCTTTATCTCGTCGGCGATAGCCTTCTTCAGCCGGGCGTAAGACATCTCCTGGCCCTTCATCGGGTCGAGGAGCTTCTCCAGCGCGCGCTTCTTCTCGTCGTACTTCACGCCCGTTTCGAGGTCATATATCTGCTTGGCCTTTTCGAGCCGCGCCTTGTCCCCCGCGAGCTTTGCCGCATCGTTATACCGCCCTTCACCCTGGGCCTTGAGGATGTCGAGCTGGAGGCGGTTTATGTCCTGTTGCATCTTAAAGGACTTGTCCGCCCGAGCGCCCTCGCCGGCAATCTTCATCTGCTGGAGCTTGGAGAGGGTGTTCTGATGCTCCTGTAGCTGGCGGTTCAATTCCTCTTGGGCGTGGCTCAGGTTGTTGATGTTATTCTCGTGCGCGTCGATCTGGTCCGAGTAACCCTTGAGCGCGGCCTTGGCCGCATCATAGGCAGCCCTCATGCCTCTCCACGCCGCAAGTTGCGGACCGGCCATTTCTTTTCCGAGGTCCGATATGGCCTGTTCCATCTCGGAAAACTGCGCGTTGTCCACCGACTGTGACCATCCCACAAGCGCGGTGCCATTGAGCTTGGTCCACGCCGAATCCAGGGAGGTCATTTCTTCTGCCAGATTACCGAATACGGCGGTGGGAGGAAGCCCTTCCATCCAGCTCCCCATCCCTCCGGATACAAGGATGGAAGGCTGGGCCGACGAAATGGTTTTCTCCAGGTACTCCGCGTATTCTGCGGCGCTGAACGGACCCGAGCCTATGATTTTCGCCAGGATGTTCACGGTGGCGATGGTCCTGCCGTCCAGATTCCGCCCACGGGTCAAGAGGTTGTCTATGGTCGAGTTAGCTCTTGAAGCGTCTCCGCTGGCCACGACTTTCGGCCTCTGCTTGTCCACCTGCTTGGCGGACGGGACAATCTTATCCAGTATGTTCCTGACCTCGTCCCCGCCCGTCTGGGATACGTCTATTTGGACCTCCTGCTTCTTAGGCCCACTCCAGAGGCCTTCGATAGCAGACCTGACATTCTCCAGCATGGAATCGACAGACATCTCGAGCCTTGCCTGCTTGAGTTTGGCCTGCATGGCCGCCAGGACGGCGTCAGCCGCCTCGTTCCCCGTCGATGTGAATGTCTCCGTGTTGAAAAGCCCCTGGGCCAATTCGCCGGCGGCCTGGGCTTCCATCCCCGCCGAACCCTGGAGGAATGCGGAAATGGCCTGCACCCCGGCCTCCTGGAATGCGGGAACCCGTGAGGTGAAAGCGAGGGCGACCTCTTCCGGTAGTTGCCCAGCCTCCGCGCCGGCCTGCCGGGCCTTGTCAACCATCCCCGCCACCGCCATATCCCACTCCTGCCCCGAGGTAACAATCTGCGAATTGAGGTAACCCAGGGTCCCGCCGAACAGGGTAGACTGTTCAGTCAGTCGAGACATAATCCCGGTGACGCGGTCAAATTCGCCCCCGGTCATCTGCCCCGCGTCCTTCAGCCGGTTCAAGAGCATTATGGTGACGGCCTGCCCGTCCTCGGCGCTCTTGTACCAGGCGTCTGAGACGTACCCCAGGTCGCCCGTCGCCACTCCTGCGGAATCGAGCGCGGTCACAAGTTTCTGGACGCCGCCCGACATCTTGTCGAAGTTGGCGCTGGCCTTATCGCCCTGCTGGAGCAGGACCTCCATGCTCTGAAACTCCGGAGGCGCCCCTTCCGTTACGGGCTTCAACTGCGCCGCGCCCATGCGGTAGGCGAGCTGTCGCTTCAACTCTTCGGTGTTTCTCAGGATAGCGTTGCGCTCCGCGTCCCAATGGTCCACCAGGGAGGGGAAGTTGGCCGCTATCTCATTCTGGATGGACTTGACCTCCTCTGCGGCGGCGGCGTACTCCGCAGACCCCTGCGCCGCTTCAGACATCCTCTTGCGAGCGTCCTCCAGCTTTGTCACCAGGGGAACGGTGGAGGCGGCGAGCTCGCCCTGACTCTGCTGGTGCTTGACCAGGGCCTTGGCGGCCTTCTCGGCCTCCCGTCCTTCCTTGATTGTCTCTGAAACTGCCAGCCCCAGGGCAAGGGCCACCGGTGCGACCGCAAGCCCTATCGTCCCCAGGGAAGTCGCGAAACCGCCGATGCTCGCGGCGCTGGCCGTGAAACCGAGCCCCAGGTTAGCCACCACGTTCTGCAAGAGCTTTATCCCGGGGCCAGCTGTCGTCAGGCCGGCAAACGCGGCCTGTATGCCCGAGAATATTGCCGCGCCCTTGAACATGGCGAAGGCCGCGATGAGCCCCACGAGCAGGGGTTTGAAATCTATGATTGCCCGGCCCACGGTCATTATGATGTCGGCCAGGGCCTTGAGGGCGCCCACGAACATATTGACGACCTCATTCTTGCCCTCGAAGATTCTCCCCAGGGCCTCTATGCCCTTGTTTACCGTGGGGAGCATCTTCTCGCCCAGGTCTATCAGGATGAGCTGAAGCTTCCCGAAGGCGACCTTGGCCAGGTTCTCGGTGCTCTTGGAATTCCTGTCGAACATCCGGGCGGACGTCCCTGCGGCGTCTCCCATGGCCGCCAGGTCGGTGGCGAATTCAGAAGCCGCAGTAGCCGCAAGCGGGAACACCGCTTTCAAGGAACGGACGTTCGGGAAGAGCTCCGCCAGTTGGTCGTCTGGTATCTTCTGCCCGATTTCCAGCAGGGCGCCGGCCAGTCCCTTGCTCTGGAGCGCCGCGAGTGAGAGCTCCACCCCCGCCGCCTGCGCTATGTCCCTCGCCTCATCAGTGGGCTTCAAGAACCCCATTATGGTCTGGTTCAAAGCCATGAACGCCGTGTCCGCGGGTACGGCCTTTCTGGTCAGAGTGGCCACCGCCGCCGCGATCTCCTGGAAGGATATATCCGCGAGTGCGGCTGACCCGAGCACCTTCCCCTGGTTCGACACGAAGTCCTGAAGGGTTATGGACCCTCTCTCCACGGCCTTGTTCATCAAGTCCATGTAGTAATCAGGACGCATCTCGCCGTATGCGTTCTGAGCCTGGACCAGGGCGGAGGTAGTCTCCTCGAGCTCCGCCACCCCACCGACCGCGCCCCTGGCCGCTGTCTCGAGGGTCTTGAGTTGCTGGGCGTCGGTGGCGTCGGGCATATCCGACTTAATCCAGTAGAACGCCTCCGCCATTTCCTTGGCTGAGTAAGGGAGGTCCTTTGAGGCTTCTTTGATGCTCTCCTTCCATCCCTCAAACACCTCTTCGGACTCTTTGGTCAGTGACCACACTTTACGCATGGACTTGTCGAAGTCCGCCGCCAGCTTAATGGAGGCGATAGCGACCGCTCCGCCGACCAGCCCCACGCCGAGAGCAAGCCCCTTGAAGGCTCCGCTCATGGCATTTGCGCTACCTGAAAGACCGGCGAGCGAACCCTTTGCCCGGGCTACTCCCATATCCAGTTTTGTGGTGTCCAGGCCGCACTCGGCCCAGATGGTCCCCAGCCTTCCGAACATCTACCTCTTCTTCCTCCCGACAGCGAAACGCCCCCCGGCTTTCCGGAGGGCGGTCATGCTTTTTGACAGGCTCTCGTTATGTCTCGCGTCCTTCACGCACTTCGGCTCCCGCCCCGATGCCAGCATCGACAGGAACAGGAACGCCGTCTCGTCCAGGCTGTACGCCGTCAGCGGGTCCTCTATCCCCAGAATCCGCGAGGGCCTCTCCCTCCAGACCTCGGACATCCTGACGAGAGATAAAAACCTCTCGGAATGCACGAAAGGGCTCCAAAGCTCTCACCCCTGCCATGAGCCAGCTCCACATGGCCATGAGTTGTGTGGAGTCGAGGACGTCCCTCAACTCCTCGTAGGTCGGTTCCACCATGCAGGCCTCGGCCACTATGGAGAGCACCTTAGCCCTGTCCTGTATCAGTGACTTGGACTCCGTCGCGGATATGTCCATGAGGTCGTCGAGCGCCGTGGACAGCTCGTTAGGTATCTGCCCCAGCTCCGCCATTCTCTGAAGAGAGGGACGCCGTAGCCTCACGACCAGCGGCGTCCCGTCAAGGAACGGTGGGAGCTCCACCACTTCCGACCTCTTCAGTTTCTCGATCTCGTCTCTCGACGTTATTTTCTTCTCATTCGCCTCGGTCATAGTTTCGGCACCGTCATTTAGACGATAGCCGCCACCTCCTCCTCTTCGTATGCGGGGTCACCGGAACTCGGGTTCTGCCTCGCCTTGATGGTGAACTTGTCCTCAAGCCATTCGCGGTCTGCGGCGGTGGCCTCGGCCACGCGGCCCTTACAGAAGTTGCAAGTGACCTTAAGGTACCCGTCCACCTTGCCCTCTATGGAGCTGGTGGTGTCGTACTTCGGTATCCATGCCTCGAGCTTGAAGGGTCCCGGGGTCGCGGCCGGGAACTCCCAGCCGGTCGTGTCCGGGCCAGAGGTCTTGAGGTCGCCGCCGGCGATTACCTGCTTCACCTCGTACTCTGCCGTAGCTAGAGTGAGGTCCAGGTCCGCGCCCTTGGGCTCGTCCTCCTCGGTCAGAGTGCAGACGTTCGCGCCGCCGCCCCTCTGGACCAGCTCCTCGCCTTCCTCGTAGACGTAGGACACCGACAGCTCCTTGGGGACGGTCGAGGACTTGGCGGTGGCGGAAGGGTCCGCCGCGCCGGTACTCAAGAGCTCCGTCACCCTTATCTGCTCGATGTTGTTAAAGTACTTGTCAGCCAATCTATTTCACCTCCCTTATTCGGTCGAACTTCAGAAGCTCTCGCTTCTGCGCCTCGGTCATGTCTTGCGGCGACACCCCCTTGGTCAGCCGCTTGGTCGTGCCGTCGCACTTGAAGCGATAGGTGCACGTGCTTGTGGCCACATACACCGGCTTCGGCTTCGGCTTCGGCTTCTTCTTCGGATACGAGCCGTAAGACGGGAAGGGTTTCTCCGCCTCCTTCTTCTCGACTTCCTCCTTCTCGACGTCCTCCATCAGATCACCTCGCTAACTTAGTCTCGAACTCTGCCGTTTTGAAGATGGTCAGCCGGTCGTCGTCGTGCCACTCCGCCGTGGTCCCCGTGTGATACAGGTACACATAAAACGAAGTCCCCCCGGAGCTCCCGGCGGGTATTTTCCCGCCGTTCAAAGCGTCCACCACGCTACGCACCAGACTGTCCAGGGTGTCGTAGTCCCCGCGCTCGGCGTGGACCGTCACCAGGACCCTCTTGGAATATCCCTGCTTGGGGTCCGCGTCCTCTGGCCCCAGCCTGAGAACAGCAAAGGGCTTCGTCGTGCTCTTGTCCGCCGCCTGCGGTTGAAAAAACCCCCCGGTAATCGAGGGGCAGTTGGTGACGAGGTGGGCCCGCACCGCTTCTCGTAGTGTCTTTTCCGCCATGCTACATCAGCATAATCCTCCGGTAGCCTTCGTAAATCTCTTTCACGTTCGCCTCGATGGTGGGGTCCAGTATCGCGTACCTCCCGTCATTGCAGACCTCGAGGTATGGCCCGTATGAAACAGAGTGCGCGATATAGACGACGACCTTGTTGCCCCTGAAAACCGCCCCGCCCTTGAGCCCGGCACGCGCGGCGCTACTCTGGTCCCTCCAGGGGCGGTTGGCCTTTGCATACGCCTCCAGCTTGGGGGCCGCTATCATCTGGCCGTAGGCGGCCAGGGCCACCTTCTTCCCTTCCTTCCAGGCCTCGAGGTTCGCGAGCACCGTCCCCATGCCTCGCACTACTGCTCCTCAAGGTAGCATTGTTTCGATACCGTCACGCCGTTCCAGGTGAGCTTGTTGACCGTCTTGACCAGGTAGGTCCTGCCGTCCAGGGTGAACGTGTCCTCGTTCGTGTTCGTGTGCCCCAGGACGTCGGCGTCATGGTAACAGAGCATCTTCACCCCGCGTCTCCGCAGAAACCGTCCATCGTCAGGGATGTACTCGAGGTCACCCTTCGTGTTATACAGCCTGGCGGTCTGAGCGGAGAGGGTGCGGGATGAAGAGGTCCTCTTCCCCCCTGCATGAGTCCATGTCTTTCTGGTGATGGTGACGGTGGAGGGGTTGTCCTCGATCATCGCGCGGGTGTCCGCCAGCATGAAGTCCGTTATCGACGTTGGACCCGCCCCCCTCTGCTCGTCCGGTACTGCCAGTATTTCCCGATGCAGTACTCTTTGGTCCCGCTGTCGTCAACCGATTCGTCACCGAGGGAATACTTCGGGCCGTATGCGGAGAGGAAGTTGCCCTTGATAAGCCAGCACTCGGCTACGATGTCCAGCAGGTCATAGACGTACCCGCGCAGATACACCGAGCTCTGCGCCGTGGCGAAGGTCCACTTCCCCTCTATGGGGTCGCTCGCGGAAGGGGTGACGGCGTCACCCTCATAGCCGTCCGCCAGCGTTGTGACCTCCACGTAATTCCTGCCGATGTACCAGTTAAGGTCGTCGTCGGAGTACAGGGGCGCGTAGTAGACCTCCCGCCTCTTGGTCTTGGCCACCCGCTCGATGGTGGTGGTCGGTACGGTATATGGTGAAGTGCTGTCGTCCAGCAACTCCCGTATGTGTTCAAGAAGGGTAGCGTCCAAACTCAATCATCTCCTTCACCAGCTTTTCCTGCTCGGTGAGTGCATGGTAGTATTCCGCCTTCTGGCGCTTCCTTTTCTCTGACCTCTTCTCCCTGTCGTGCCTGAGCACGAGGCCCCACCGCTCGGAGGTGTATCCCTTGCCGGCGCGGTGGATGTCTGCGAAGAGCATCCCCCTCCGGTCCACCAGGCGGTAATGAAGCCCCTCATAATGCAAGCCCTCGAGGGCCCGGAACACCCTGGGATAGTGATGCAGTACCCCGTCGTCTCTGGTCATGGGGCAGAACAGGATGTCCCTGTCGGGTATCTCCAATAACTGTTCCGGGTTCTCCACCCGCTCGTCCGCGTCCAAGTGCAGGTAGTAGCCATTTTCGGCGACCAAGTACAGATTCCGCTTCTCCACCTCGGAGAGCCCTGAAGCCATGACCGCGGTGCACTTCTCCAGGCCGGCCAGGTATTCCCAGGTGCCGTCCGTGCTCCCGCCTTCCCCAGGGAAGTCGCGGAAGGCCCCATCGACCGCCACTATGCGGTCAACGTACCCCGCGACCGACTCCACACAATCCTTCACCAGGGGCCAGTCGTTATAGGTGATGAGCACCAGTGTTAGCATACCGCTCCGTGTTCAATCCTTCCGCCACCCACAGCAACAATGAGGTATGGACGTCCAGGAACATCTGCACATCTTTCGGGAGGCACTTCCCCCCGTACCCCCTGTAACCACCATGCCATACGTCGAGGTGGTTCGGGCTAACAAATCTGTCGGCCTCCATGACCACCCGCAGGGATTCATAGTCCGCGCCCAGCCTCTCGCAGGCGTCATACACCTCATTGGCGAAGGTCACCTTCAGCGCATAGAAGCTGTTCAAGACCAACTTCACCAGCTCGGCGGTGGGCGGGTCAACGATGAAGAAGTTTTCCGACAGCGGCTTCAACAGCTCCAGCAGGGGCCAGGTCGCGTCCGGGTGCCAGGTGCCGATTACCACCTTGTCCTGGTACTGAAAATCCTGAATCGCTGAGAGCTCGCATAGGAACTCGGGGTTATATATGAGGGGTTTATTATGTGCCTGCACCAATTCGCTCATGGTGCCCGGCCTGAGCGTGGTTTTAACCACAATGCAGGGTGACAGGTTGACCACTTCAGCCACCGCCAGCTTGAGATTCTTCATGTCGCCAGAATCCCACACGCAGACGAAGATGATGTCGCAACCTTCCAGATCGTCGGCATATCCCTTGTCGGGGTCGTCTCTTCTGACCACGTGGCCGAGCCCTTCCAGGACCTCGGCGACCGCTCCTCCGACGGTCCCCACACCCTTTATCCCTACGAGCATAATTCCTCCAGGACTTCCAGCCAGGGCGTCCGGTAGTCGATAGGCCCCTCCCAGCTCTGGGCCTTCGCCTGCCTCCTCGCCATCCTCGAATACCGGGGCGTGTCTATGGTGAGCAACCAGCGCATCTTCTCTTCCAGCGCGTCCGCGCTCACCTCGTTATAGGTCGTGTTCTTCACGTGTGCCGGTGCAAGGTATCTCCTTGAGGGCTTCACCAGAAAATCAGGGTCATGCTGGAACAGGTTCATCGGGTCCGCGTCCGTGGTCAACGTGGGAAGGCCCGAGGCCATTGCTTCCAGCACCATCCTCCCGTACCCCTCGTAGGCCATGGGGAGTATCGCTATGTCCCCGTGACTCCAGAGGTCCGCCGGTTCCTTCAACTGCTTGTCGTGATAGGTAATCCGCGGGTCGTCCACCACCGCCCCCTCGGGCCACTTGCTCTGCGTGAAGAGCACCAGCCTGGCTTCCGGGTCCTCCAGCCGGCAGAAGGCCTCCACCACTCGCTTGACCTGGCGGCGGTCGTTCCTCCAGCCGTAACCTACCGGCAGGATGAACACGTGTCCGCTTTTCTCGCGGAAAGGCAACCTCTTCAGACTGATAGGCAGGAACAGCGCCACCCTGCCACGGCCCTTGGCCTTATCCCAGGCGTTCCAGGACGGGCATATCAGGAGGTCGCAACTGTCGATCAACAGCCTGTCGCGGAAGGACTCGTGCATTACGATGTTCGCGGTCCTGACCCCGCGCTCTCCCGCATAGGCATAAAAGTAGTGGTTGAACGGCGTCTCGATGAACAGGAGCACCTCGGGATTGAAGCGGTCCATGTACTCGAGCATGGTCCTCTCCCCCAGGTGCGACCCACAGATATACTCCCTGGGGTGCCAGCCGCGCTCCTGCCCCTTGGGGTTATCGACCGACAGGAAGCTGTCTATCGGCAGGTTGTCCAACAGCTCTCGAGCAAACACCCCTATCCCGCTCGTCAGGTTGGAGTAGGACACCAGCCCAATTCTCGGAATATCTCCCACATCTCCTCCGCTCTCGTGCACCAGGTATGCTTCTTCATTACCTCCCGGTGCCCGGCCCTGGCTATCTGCTCCCGCGTCCTGGGGTTCGAAAGATAGTAGTCAATCTTCTCGAACAGCTCCCCCTCGTCCGCCCAGGTGTCCAGGTGGACCCCCGGCTTGAAGTACCGCTCCAGCCCCTCCACCTCGGCGTGTAGCACGAACCCACCGCCGGCGAGGTCCTGGTATACCCTGTTGCTCCAGTAGCCCGGGACGTCATTCCGATAGCTCGTGCAGAGCATCACCTTGGCCCCAGCCACCAGCGGATTGCGCGCGGGTCCCCTGGCTTCGTTGTGCTGGCCGTAGTGTCGGAAGTCGTATCTTTTCCGGAGCCTGTCGAACAGACCCGACCTCTCGCCGTTGCCGTTGCCGATGAAAGCCACATCACACTCTGGCCCTCCCGACACCGCGAAGTGCCACTTAGGATTGATACCCTGGGGGAAGTACAGGCGCCTGACGCCCCTTTCTTCATACTCCTTCGAATCAAACCCGTCAGTTGAAAGGGTCAAGTCGAACAGCGGAAGGGTCGCGCCGTAGGCCGAGCCCCTGTTCTGAAGCCCCCATATCCAGTCGAAGTAGTGGGCCACCAGCACCGCGCCTCGGGCCTTCAGACCCGCCCAGAACTCATCGGGTAGCAGATGCGGCGTGGTGGTCAACACCAGCTCGTACCCCCTACAGAGAAACCGCTCCTGGCCCAGCGACTTCAGGTGATACCGGGCTACCGGCCACCCCGTTCGTTCCAGGGCGTCCGCCACCCCCACCTCGGTATGGTAAGGACTGAAGTTGCCTATATACGCCGCCCTCATACCGCATCAGGGAAAAGCTTCTTCAGCCGCTCGGTGACGAAGGGCACGACTTCAGGTTTTAGGTGAGCATCGTCGTCCAAAGCGTACTCGTCTTTCAGGTATCCGCGCTCGTCTGCGACATCCTCATAGATTCCCACGAAGGCTATCCCCCGCGCCATGCATTCCCGCCTCAGCTCTCCATTGAACACGCGGATTATGCCTGCCCTCTGTATCCGCGTCCCGTAGTGGTCCAGGTTGAAGAAGTTGCCCTGGCGCGTGGCCGGCGGGATGTCCAACACCGCCACCCGGTAGCCGAGAGATTGCACCGATTCCACCGCGCTCAGGTACCGCTTCACGGTTCTCCGGGCTACATCCAGGACGGGCTTCTTCTTGATGATGTGCTGTCGGTAAATGTGTATCCGACAGTCGATCTCCCCCAGGACCAGGAGCAGGACGTCCTTTTCCTTGTCCACCTCCGGGAGCATCTGCATGAGCTTGGCCCAGCTCTGGCGCGAGCTCTCCGGGTTTATGAGGTTGTGGGCCGTGGCCGCCTTCGCTCCCCAGACTTTGTACGGCCCGGGATGGTAGTTGAACTTCCCGGCGTGTGAGTCTCCGAATACGCAAATCATTTCAGGAGCAAGACATCCATGAAGCCGCGCCCGGACTTTCTCATGTACAGGTCCTGGACGAGGTCGCCGAATAACTTCACGGGCCGTCCTTTATAGGACCCACCCTCCAGGCAGTAGAACTCAGACCAGTTTTCTTCGACCAGTCTCACGTAGTCCTCGAGCTTCACCCCCGAGCGGGTGACCCCGTAAGGCCACACCTCCACGTTGACCGGGATGTCATGTGATATGAGGTTGCTCGCGCCCTGGAACACGTGGCCCTCGAAACCCTGTACGTCCATCCAGAAGAGCGCCACCTCGTCGGGCTCCGGTATCAGGGAGTCCAGCCTCTTTCCGGGCACGGACACGGTGTCCCGGGTGTTCTCCCTCTGTTGCGCCGCCGCTCCGTTCTCTCTCCTGACCCGATGGTCCCCGTAGTTGACAGGCGAGAGCTCGAGCTCTTCAGTCCCGTCACGGTCGGAGAGGGCGCACCAATGCGTGTCGAACCTCTCCTCCAGGCCGTTCTGCCTGACGTTCTTCTCCAGCAACCTGTAATTCTCGGGGTCCGCCTCTATGGCGACGGCCTTGCGAAACTCCCCCTGGAGCATCATGCCGATGGATATGTGGCCAACGTGGGCCCCAGCATCTATCATCACGCCTTCGCCCTTTTCGGGGAGCCTCCCCTTGTCGCGGAGAAAGCTGAGGACCTTATTCGCCAGGGCGTACTGGCTGGCTCCGTTGATGAAAAGGCCCTTGCCTATCATGTCGTCGCCGGTAGACACCGTCAGAAGCCCCTGCCTGGTCTTGACGGTGACGGTGTCGTGCTTCTTCGCCGCCTCCCAGAGCTGTTCTCTCGCTCTCATGGCTTCCGGGCCTTCGCTATGACGTTCCCGTTCTTGGTCTGTTCCGCGTCCGTCACCTCGAGGCCGCACTCCTGGAGGAGCTCAACCAGGGTAGCCTTCGTGAACCCCGCCCGGTGGTAATTCTCCGCATAGTCCTGGCCGCCGTAGACGAGCCTGACCAGCCAGTAGTCGTTCGGCGCCACCTGGACGGCGTGCCTGATGTCGGGCACCTGGACCTCGATGGTCCCGCCGGGCTTCAAGAGGTCCGCCCACATCTGGAGGATTCCAGGGGTGTCGGCCTGCGGGAAGTGCTCGAGGATGTCCTTGGCGAGGATGTGCTCCGCGCCGGTGAACACCTCCATGCTCTCCCGGTCGCCTACGTCTCTCTGGACCGCTCCGGGCAGACCGCGGCTGTCGATGTTCACGTAGCCCTCTCGGACGTCCTTCCCGCATCCCAGGTTGAGCTTGCTCATTTTTTTGAACACGCCCTCATGTGCGCCGCCAGGCCGCCCCCGGACTTGGCCACGAAGCCGCAGGCACAGATATACCTCGGGGGCTCCATGAACGGGTTCCCGTCCGGGTTCTCCGGGGTCTTGACGGGCACGACCTTACTCTTGTCCGCCATGGCGGAGCGGAGCTGGAATACTCCCGTTCTCAAGAGCTCTCTGGCTCTTTCGTGTGGGAGGTCAGTCTCCTGGAGGTCAACCGTCTCCCCCTGGGGGAACTCGATGAACCTCCCGCCAGGCGCTTCTACCTTCTTCAAGGGTTTCGGCCCCACATACGCGATATATCGAATCATGGGGTGGTGGGGGCCCGAAGGCCCCCTTCCTTCACCTCCTAAGCGTTCGGGTCTGCGGCCGCCGTGTAGGCACACACGACTCCGGTGTCCGTGTTGTCCAGGTCCGACTTCTTGTACCCGGTCACGAAACTGATAGCCGTGCCGAACTGGTTGTCGTAGTCGAAAGACTTCACCACCAGCTCAGGATGCTGTCCGAAAGCGTGAGCCATGCACTCGGCCCCCATCAGGACCGCCTTGCCGACGTAGACCGCCGGGCTGTTCGCGTTCAATGCCCTCGACACGTTAGGATGCGCGTAGAGAATGACCCCGTCCCACATCCCGAGCGCGCCCGAGAATATGGGGTTGTCACTCCCACGCGGCATAGCCTCACGCTGGGCCTGCTGCCAGGTCGTATCAGACACCTTCAGGCTGTACGCCTGGAAGGGATGAATGACCATGACGTAGAACGGAAGCTCGCCCTGCACCTGCACCGGCCTCATCAGCTTCTCCTCGGCCTTGGCCTTGGCCTTGCTGATGGTGGTCGTGCTCATTACGTCGGTAGCGTCTATTCCGTTTAGGGTCGTCGCGTCTCCGCCGTAGATGATGTGGTCCGGGCTGTTCACCAGCTCCGTGAAGCCCAAGCTCTCGAGCTTCTGGGAGGTCCAGTAAGACAGACCATCCACCGAGGCCTCTGCCATTTGCAGTATCGACTGTTGCCGCGCGGTCTTGTTGTACCGCACCGCATGACGGTACTGCGTGATGGTGACCTCCACATCGTCTATGACCAGCTTCTCCTCATTGCCCTCCAGGGTGTCGTCGTTGGTAACGCCGGCCCCGGTGAGGTTCTTGACCGTGGTTATCCTGATGGTGTCACCAGGTTCCTTGGTGAGCTCCTCCTTGGCTATGATGGGCATTCCAGACCCCTCCAGACCGGTGAACCGGTTCAGGAAGGTGGTCTTGCGTGCCTCATTGAGGATTCTCCGACCATACACGGTCGGAATGGCTCTAGAGACGTCCGTTTTGGTTGTGGTCGCCATATATTCTTTTCACCTCCTTCTATACGAGTCGCGCCTCTCCGG
>JAGUWJ010000109.1 GCA_020062425.1 Actinomycetota bacterium | reverse complement strand
GGTGGTGCTCGAGAGCCACATACGTTACGTGACCGCGCTTGCCGGGCTGGGCGAGGTCTCGTTCGCGGACACCGCGCCGGGCGAGGGGTTCGGCATGCGGGTCGTGGTGGAAGGCGCGGAGGCGTACCTCTCCTACGACAGGGGAGTAGACCCCGCAGAGGAGATAGACCGGCTGGCGAAGCGCCTCGCCAAGGTGGAGGTAGAGCTGGAGCGCGCGGTATCCAAGCTGGCCGGCGAGAGCTTCATCGCCAAGGCGCCGCCGGACGTGGTGGAGAAAGAGCGCGCCAAGCAGCGCGAGCTGGAGGATAAGCGAAACAAGCTCGACGAGCAGATAAAGGCTCTGAAAGCCCAGCGGGAGGGTAGGTCCTGACGTGGTGCACCGGGCCATGAAGTACTCCGAGGCGGTCGACTACCTCGACAGCAAGGTGGTGCTGGGGGTGAAGCCCTCGCTCGACCGTATCAAGGCTGTGTGCCGCCTGCTGGACGAGCCGCAGACCGCGTACGATTCCATCCAGATAACCGGCACCAACGGCAAGACCTCGGTGGCGCACATGACGGCCGCCATCCTCAAGGCCTGCGGCTACAGGGCGGGCCTGTTCACCTCCCCCCACCTGGAGACGGTGCGCGAGCGCATATCGATCAGCGGCAAGCTCATCACCGCCGGTGAGTTCGCGGAGGTGCTGAGCGACATCAGGCCTGCGATAGAGAAAGCCGAAGCGGAGGTCGGCGAGGCTCTCACCTACTTCGAGACCGTCACCGCCATGGCGCTCGAGCACTTCCGCCGGCAGAAGGTGGATGTCGCGGTGCTGGAGGTCGGCATGGGCGGGCGCTGGGATTCTACCAACGTGGCCGACTGCGACGTGGCGGTGATTACCAACGTGGACCTCGACCACGTGGACGAGCTGGGGGGAACGCGCCTGGAGATAGCGGGCGAGAAGGCGGGCATCTTGAACGAGGGCTCCGTGCTCATCACCGCCGAGGCGAACCGGGAGATACTCCTGCTGCTGGCAGACCGCTGCGAGGAGGTGGGGGCGGAGATGAAGGTGTTCGGCAGGGACTTCCGCCTCGACTACCAGCTCTCCTACCGGGTGCCGGGGGAGCCTCCGGCGCAGATGATATCGGTGCGCGGGCTGGAGGGGCGCGAGTTCAAGGACATCAAGCTCCCCCTGGTGGGGAAGCACCAGGCCATAAACGCCGCCTGTGCTGCTGCCTGCTCGCAGGCTTACACCGACCCCCGTCAGCGGACCGACCCCGACGCCTTCAGGAAGGCGCTGGAGATAAGCCAAGTGCCGGGCAGGCTGGAGGTGCTCTCCGAGCATCCCCTGGTGCTTGCGGACGGCGCCCACAACGTGCTGGGGATGGACCGCCTGGTCACCGCCCTCACTAGCGAGTTCGAGTACGACCGGCTGGTGGTGGTGGTCGCCATCCTCGCGGACAAGGACGCCCGGGGCATGCTGCACGTGCTGGGCCAGGCGGCCCACACGGTCGTGGTCACCGAGAACCGCAGCTCACGCTCGGTGGAGGCGGCGCGCCTGGGGAGCTTCTGCCGCATGGAGCGCATGCCCCACGAGGTCGAGCCGGACTTCGCGAAAGCGCTCAGACTCGCGTATAATATCGCGGGGCGGCGGGGTTTGATCTGCGTTACCGGATCTCTCTACACCGTCAGCGAGGCACGAATATATTTCCGACGACAGAAGGCCTCGCGCGAGATGAGACAGGACAGATAGGGAGGACGGATACATGCCGGAGCGAGCACTTGAGATGAAGGAAAGAACGCTGCTGCTGATCAAGCCGGACGGCGTCGATCGCCGCCTGGTGGGCATCATTCTCGCTCGCATCGAACGTAAGGGCTACCACATCGTGGCCATGCGAATGGAGAAGATAGATTTCGAGACCGCCGAGAAACACTACGCGGTTCACAGGAACGAGCCTTTCTACGACAAGCTGATAAAGTACATCACGAGCGGCCGGCTGGTGGCGGCGGTAGTCTCGGGCGAGGGCTGCATCGGCGGGCTTCGCTACATCATGGGCGGCACCGACCCGCTGGAGGCCGCGCCGGGGACCATCAGGGGCGACTACGCCACCAACGTCACCATGAACCTGGTGCACGGGTCGGACACGCCCGAGGCCGCCGAGCGCGAGATAGCCCTCTTCTTTCCCGACCTCCCCGAATAACTTACGTCTGGGGACAGACACCGTAAGGTAAGTCAGGATGCTTTCAACGGATTACAGCTGGAGCTGACTTACCTTATGGTGTCTGTCCCCAGACGTAAGTCTGTTGCTCTGTGTGGCTACTGTTCGAAGAGTAAAGTTGTGTTAGAATTGCCTTTGGATTTATCCTGCCGTTTATGGATAATGAACCTTCGAGCGCGGTGCCGGGACGCTTTTCACGCGTGCGGCGACGGCGCTGTTTGCTAGAAAGGGAAAGGGACAGGCATAGTGTCCGTTCTGGGTAGAATGCTCGGGTCGAGCTCGTTCGGCAAAGATATGGCCGTCGACCTCGGCACCGCCAACACCCTCGTGTACGTGAAGGGTGAAGGCATAGTCCTCAACGAGCCGTCCGTGGTGGCGGTCAACACCGTCACCAACGCCATCATCGCCGTCGGCGAGGAGGCCAAGCGGATGGTCGGCCGCACCCCCGCCCACATTGTTGCAATCCGCCCCCTGAAGGACGGCGTTATCGCCGACTTCGACGTCACCGAGAAGATGCTCCGCTACTTCATCCAGAAGGTCCACCAGCGCCGCTCGCTTGCGCGGCCCCGCGTCGTGGTGGCGGTGCCCAGCGGTATCACCGGCGTCGAGCAGAGGGCGGTCGAGGAGGCCACCATCCAGGCGGGCGCCCGCGCGGCGTTCATCATCGAGGAGCCCATGGCCGCGGCCATCGGGGCGGGTCTGCCCATACACGAGCCGATCGGAAACATGGTGGTGGACATCGGAGGCGGGACAACCGAGGTCGCCGTGATATCCCTCGGCGGCATCGTCACCAGCCAGTCGCTGCGCGTGGGCGGCGACGAGATGGACGAAGCGATAATCAGCTACATCAAGCGGGATTACCAGCTCATGATCGGGGAGCGCACCGCCGAGACGCTGAAGACCAAGGTGGGCTCGGCTTTCCCGCTGAACGAGGACGAGATGGAAGACGAGATAAAGGGCAGAGACCTTGCGAGCGGCCTTCCCAAGACCATAGTGGTCACTGCCGAGGAGATAAGGCACTCCATTGAGGAGCCGGTGAGCCAGGTGGTCCAGACGGTGAAGGACGCCCTCGACCGTACTCCGCCGGAGCTCGCGAGCGACATCATGGACGAGGGCATCATACTTGCCGGCGGAGGGGCGTTGCTCCGCGGGCTCGAAGAGCGGATACGCAACGAGACCGGCATGCCGGTCCACACCGCCAAAGACCCGCTCCTGTGCGTGGCCATGGGCTCCGGAAAGTGCCTCGAAGAGTTCGACATAATGAAGAAGGTGTTGATTTCCTCGGCGGGACAGTGATCCGCGAGAGAGAACAGCTATGCCTGCCGCACCTCGAACCAACAGAAACCGCCTTATCCTGATATTGATAATCATCATCTGCGTGTCGATGGTGACGCTCTATATCCGCGAGAGCGACGACGGCCCGCTCCACAACGTGCAGGGCTTCTTCCTCGACCTGTTCTCGCCGGTGGGCCGGGCCTTCACCAGGGTGTTCAGCCCCATCAAGGACGGCTTCGTGAACCTGGTGCACCTGCCCTCGCTCTCCAAGGAGAAGGCGGAGCTGGAGAAAGAGGTCGCCGACCTTCGCAGGGAGCGCCTGGAAGCGCGCGGGCTCGAGGCCGAGAACGAAGAACTCAAAGAACTTCTGGAGTTCTCCGAGACCCAGGCCGAGCTGGAGACCGTCGGAGCCAACATAGTCGGCCAGTCGCCGGACAACTGGCAGCGCCTGATGATAATCAACAAGGGGTCCTCAAGCGGCATCAAGAAGTACATGGCGGTCGTCACGGAGCAGGGGCTCGTCGGCAGGATAATCTCCGTCGGCTCGCGTTCGGCGGTGGTGCAGCTCATCACCGACTCCCGCTCGGGTGTGGGAGCGCGCTCGCTTCGCTCGCGTGAGACCGGGATCGTGGAAGGGCGGAACGAAGAGACGGTCCGTTTCGTCCCAATGAAGGAAGACGCGGACATCAAGGTAGGAGACATCATGGAGACCAGCGGCCTGGGCGGTACCGTCCCGCCGGGGATCGCGATCGGCAGGGTGAGCCAGCTCAAGAAGAGAGCCAGCGGCATGGCGCTGTTCGTCGAGGTCAAGCCGTTCGTGGAGTTCTCCAAGCTCTCCAACGTGCTGGTGATAATCACCCCCGAGCCCGAGAGCGTCATCCTCAAGGAGGCTCAGTGAGCCGCAACCGGCAGCTGTTCCTCTTCATAGTGGTCACCTTCGCTTTCCTTTTCCAGGTTGCGGTGCTGCCCCAGTTCAAGCTGTTCGGCGTCCAGCCGGACCTCGTCCTGGTGGTGGCGATAATCGTGGCGGTGCAGGACGGCCCGGTCTCGGGGGCGCTGGTCGGGTTCTTCGGCGGCCTGCTCCAGGACTTGGCAAGCCCCCAGGTCATGGGCGTGAGCGCGCTCTCCAAGGCCCTGACCGCGTTCCTGGCCGGAAGCTTGAAGGACCTCTTCATGACCTACTCAATACTACTGCCGGTCCTGCTGGTCTTCTTCCTGTCGATATTCGAGCTCTCGGTCCACCAGGCGGTGCTGGTGGTGCTGGGGCAGGAGCAGCTCCCGCCCTTCGAGGTCGGCATGATAGTGGCCACGGCCTTCTACAATACCCTGCTGGGGCTGGTGGTGTACCCGCTGCTCCGGCGTTTCAGTTTCCCCGATAAAGAAGATTCGTTCTCTGTGGCAAGGAGGTAGCGCCGCACGGGCGGCTTGACCACGGATGCAGTTGATAAAGCGCGCGGGGCTGCGCATAAAGCCCGACGAGACAACATACTACAAGCCGGATGCGGCCCAGGAGAACCTGCAGAAGCGCATAGCGTTCCTGGGCATCTTCATCCTGGTGGCTTTCGCGGTTCTATTCACCAGGCTGTGGTTCATGCAGATAGTCTCCGGCGACGAGTACAAGAAGAAGGCCGAGGGCAACCGCATCCGAGAGATATCCATCGAGGCGCCGCGCGGCAGGATACTGGACCGCAACGGGCGAGTGCTGGTGAAGAACCGCAACGCGCTCACCATCGCCATCGTCCCCGCCGAGCTGAAAGACCAGAAGGAGGAGGTCATCGGCCGGCTATCGCGCCTGCTCTCGATGGGTGAGAAAGAGATAGCCTACAAGATCGAGAAGTCGCAGGCGCCCAACCGCAGGGCGGTGCAGGTAAAAAGCGACGTCGGCGAGGAGATCGTCACATACGTGCGGGAGCATCAGCGGGAGTTCCCCGGTGTCATAGCGGGCACCACGCCGGTGCGCGAGTACCCCTACAGCTTCCTGGCCTCCCACGTGGTCGGTTACCTGGGCGAGATAAACCCCCAGATGCTCAAGGAAAAAGCCGACAAGGGCTACGTTGCGGGCGACGAGATAGGGCTCTCGGGGGTGGAGAGCACCTACGACGAGGAACTCAGGGGAGTGGACGGGAACTACCGCCTGGAGGTCGACGCGCAGGGCAACAAGGTCGGTGACGAGATATCCCGCAAGGAGGCGCGCGCCGGGTACAACCTCGAGCTGACGGTGGACCAGGACGTACAGGCCCTGGTGGAGGACGCACTGAAGACGGGAGTGGCCAACGCCCGCGGCCGGCAGGACCCGGAGTCCCCCAAGACGTACCAGGCCACGGGGGCGTCCGCGGTGGTGATGGACCCCAAGACGGGGGAGATAATCGCCATGGCCTCGTACCCGACCTTCAACCTGAACGACTTCGTGGGTGGTATCAAAGAGAAGACCTGGAAGGGGCTTAACAACCCCAAGAACAACTACCCCCTGAACAACCGGGCCATCATGAGCGAGCTGCCTCCCGGCTCGGTCTTCAAGGTAGTCACCGCCATGGCCGCCATGGAGGAGCACCTCTACAACATCAACAGCACGTTCTACTGCTCGCACGTCTATACGGCCGGCGCCTTCAAGGACTACCCGAAGTACTGCTGGAGCACCCACCACGGGGTGAACCTGTTCCAGGGCATCGTGCACTCCTGCGACATCGTGTTCTACGAGATCGGCAACAACTTCTACGGCCGCCAGGGCACCAACACCGGGAAGACGCTCTGGGAGTACACCCGGGAGTGGCAGCTCGGCAAGAAGACCGGGATCGACCTGGTGAGCGAGATGGACGGCCGCGTGCCCAGCCCGCAGTGGAAGAAAGAGTTCAACAAGGACAACCCGGAGTACCAGGTCTGGTACCCGGGAGACACCGTCAACATGGCCATCGGGCAGGGCGACATCCTCTCGACCCCGCTGCAGATAGCGTACCTGTATTCCGGGCTGGCGAACGGCGGGAAATTCGTCCGGCCGCACCTGATAAAGAGCTTCCAGGGCGTCGAGGGTGAGGTCGTAAGGAACGCGGAGCCCGAGGTAGCGGCCGAACTGGACTGTGACCAGGCCAACCTCAACTTCGTCATTCAGGCCCTGACCGGGGTGGTCCAGGGCGGTGGCACCGCGGCCGCGACGTTCGAAGATTTCCCCCTTGCGCAGATACCGGTGGCCGGCAAGACCGGCACCAGCGAGATAGCGGGAAAGCAGCCCACGGCATGGTTCGTCTGCTTCGCGCCGGTGAACGACCCCAAGTACGTTGTGACCGTGGCCATAGAGGAAGGCGGGCACGGGGGCGAGAGCGCAGCGCCCGTCGCGCGCAGGATACTCGAGGGATTGTTCGGCCTGCCCGCACAGGGCGAGATACGACCGAGCGTGGGAGACTAGAGCCGGTGAAGAACGATGGCTAGCAGCACTCCGACAGAGTTCTCCCCGGGGCTCGTACGAACGAGTCCGCACAGGGAGTTGCTGAAGCGCCTGCCGCTGCGAAACGTGGATAGGCTGCTCTTGTTCAGCACCATATCGCTCGCCATCATCGGCGTGATAATGGTGTTCAGCGCGACGCGCGCCGACACGCCTTCCACCTACTACCTGAAGCGCCAGTTGTTCTTCTTCGTGATAGCGTTGCTGGTGCTGTTCGCGGGCATGAGCTTCGATTACCGGAAGATCATCCCGTACTCGAAGATAATCTACGCTTTCGCCCTCTTTCTGCTCCTTATAGTGCTGTTGTTCCCGGCCCGGGGAGGCGCGCACCGGTGGATAACGCTCGGCGTTTTCGATCCGCAGCCGGCGGAGCTGGCGAAGCTCGCGGTGATAGTGATGCTGGCCACCTACATATCCGACCGCAGGATGGAGATGACCTCCAACAAGGAGTTCATGCAGGCACTGGGCATTGCGCTCGTGCCGATGTTCCTCATCTTCCTGGAGCCCGACCTGGGCATGATGATATCCGTGTTCGCCATCGCGGTGGGGATGCTGCTGGTGGGCGGCGCGAAGGCCATGCAGATGGCGGCGCTGGGCGCGGTGACCCTGGTCTCTTTAGTCGCGTCGGTCCAGTTGAACCTCCTCAAAGATTACCAGCTCTCGAGGTTGCTCACCTTCATCAAGCCTGACATGGACCCGCTGCACACCGGTTACAACCTGGTGCAGTCCAAGATAGCCATCGGCTCCGGACAGTTCATCGGGAAGGGCCTCTTCAGGGGGACCCAGACCAACCTCAAGTTCATACCTGAGCACCACACCGACTTCATCTTCTCGGTGGTGGGGGAGGAGCTGGGGTTTATCGGGGCGGCGATACTGCTGACGCTGTTCGCCATCCTGCTGTGGAGGGCGTTCAAGATCGCGCTCACTGCAAAGGACGCCTTCGGTACCATGCTCGCGGTGGGCATCGTGCTGATGCTGTTCTTCCAGATCCTGGTGAACATAGGGATGACCATGGGCATCATGCCGGTGACGGGGATAACGCTGCCGTTTGTGAGCTACGGGGGCAGTTCGCTCCTGGTGAACTTCTTCTGTATAGGCCTGCTCCTTAATATAGGTATGCGCCGATTCCCCCAGGGGACGTAGCGCCCCAGGGGAGGTAGCCGCTACTTGGGAGGCAGCGCCGGCGTGGCGCCCGAAACGGGAGACGACGCGGACGCGCTCGATAACGCGCTCGAGCGCGGGGAACGGAGCTTGTAGCTTGGAGCCCGGTAACGAGCACAGGTCCGGCTTCGCCGGACTGATAGGGCGGCCCAACGTGGGCAAGTCCACCCTGCTGAACCGCCTGGCGAAGCGGAAGCTCGCCATCACCTCCGACAAGCCCCAGACCACCCGGAACAGGATCCAGGCTGTCATAACCATGCCTGACGCGCAGCTGGTGTTCGTGGACACGCCGGGGTTCCACAAGCCCAGGGACAGGCTTGGGGAGCGGCTGAACTCGCTGGTGCTGGCGACCATGAGCGACGTTGATGTCATCGTGTTCGTGCTGGACGGCACGCGCACGGTGGGCAAGGGCGACATCTACATAGCCGGGGAGCTGGAAAGGGTTGATACCCCGGTGGTGGCGGTGCTCAACAAGACCGACCTGATGGACAGGGGCAAGATAGACTCGCAGGTCGAGGTGGCGCGGCACCTTCATCCCTTCGCCGATGTGATACCCGTCTCGGCGAAGCTGGGCGCCGGGATAGACGAGCTGGAAAGCGCCCTGATGGGGTTTCTCCGGGCCGGGCCGCGTTACTTCCCGGAGGACATGGTTAGCGACCAGCCGGAGAGGGTGCTGGTGGCGGAGCTGATCAGGGAGAAGGCGCTGGAGCTGGCGCGGGACGAGGTGCCGCACAGCGTGGCGGTGCTGATCGAGGATATCAGGCGTCGCGAGGAGACCGATCTCGTCGACATCGAGGCGGTGTTGTACGTGGAGCGGGAGTCCCAGAAGGGTATCATTGTCGGGAAGGGCGGGCGCATGGTAAAGGAGATCGGTTCGAGGGCGCGCAGGGAGATCGAGCCGATACTGGGCAACCAGGTGTTCCTGGACCTGAGGGTGAAGGTGGAGAAGGACTGGTCGAAGAACCCCGAGTTCATCAAGCGCCTCGACTACCAGTAATTTCCTTTGGGGACGGACCCTTAACCGGAAATTTTGCCAAATCCTAGCAGGATTTCCGTTTTGGTGCCTGACCCCAAGTGGAAATTTCCGGTTAAGGGTCCATCCCCAAATGGAATGCGGGTGGAGATGGAAGAGCACAACAGGTTGATTCTGGACGCGGTGAACGATCTCCTCGAGAGGGGAGAGATAAAGCAGGCTGTACGAACAGTCGCGGACCTGCAGTCCGTCGACACCGCCGAGATACTGAGCGCCCTCGAAATAGAGGACGAAGTCGAGATACTGGTCAACCTCGAGCCTCGAGCCGCAGCAAGGGTCCTGCTCGAGATGGAGGAGCCGCACCAGGTCGAGATCGCCGCCATGCTCCGCACCGGCGAGCTAAGAACCCTTCTGGAGCGGATGCCTGTGGACGAAGCGGTCGACCTGCTGGGAGACATCCCCGAAGCCCAGCGCAAGCGCCTTCTCAAGCTGTTCGGACCCAGGGAGGCGGTGGAGTTCGAGGAGCTGCTCTCGTACCACGACGAGAGCGCCGGCGGCCTTATGACCACCGATTACCTGGCCGTCCGCCCCGATGCCACCGTCGACGAGGTCATATCCATGATGCGCAGTGTCTCCCCCGAGGTGGAGACCATCTACTACGTATATGTGGTATCGGACTCAGGCAGGCTGGAGGGAGTGCTCTCGCTCAGGGACGTCATAGTCTCTCCTCCGGGCAGGACGGTGGGGGAGATGATCTCGACGGACGTCATCTCGGTCGGGCCCCGGCAGGACCAGGAGGAGGTCGCGGACGTCATCGGGAAGTACGACCTCCTGGCGGTGCCGGTCACCGACGAGAGCGGGCGGATGCTGGGCATAGTCACCGTCGACGACGTCATGGACGTGCTGGGTGACGAAGCGGAGGAGGACATAATGCGCCTGGCCGGCGTCGCGGGTTACGAGGAAGAAGCCCCACGCGGCCTGCTGAGCGACATCAGCCGGCGCCTCCCCTGGTTCGTGTTCACCGTCATCGTGGAGATACTGGTGGTGGGCGGGATACTGAAGGTCTACTCGCCGGTGCTGGAGAGCTTCATGGTGCTGGTATTCTTCATCCCGCTGCTTGTGACCATGGGCGGGAACATAGCTGTCCAGTCTGCCACCATAATCAGCCGTTGGCTGAGCTCGGGAACCCCACCGAAAGGCACGGCGGTCAGCGCTACCCTGAGGGAGATAGGCTGGGCGGTGCTGGTAGGGGCGGTCACCGGCGGTGCCGTGGCGACGATATCGTACTTCGTCGACAGGAATGCCTCGGTGGGCCTGGTGGTCGGCCTGTCCCTCGCCCTGACCGTGGTGGCGGCTTCTCTGGTGGGCTGCGCGATGCCGCTCGCCCTCAAGGCTATGAAAAGGGACCCGGGTATGGTCTCGGGGCCGGTGCTGGGCACGGTCATGGACGTGCTCAGCCTGGCCATCTACCTGGCCATCGGCCGGCTTCTTCTCATGTAGGGGGAACGGATGCAGGACGGGGGGCCCGGCGCAGCTAGGGAGAGGGGCCGGCGCGAGTTCGCCGACCTGGGCATCGTGCTCCGGACACACAAGCTGGGCGAGTCCGACAAGATACTGCGGATACTCACCCGGGAGCATGGCAAGCGCTCGGCGGTGGCGAAGGGCGTACGCAAGACCTCCAGCAGGTTCGGCGCCCGGCTGGAGCCGCTGACCTGCTCCAGGCTGCTGCTGCACCGCGGGCGGGGCATGGACACCGTAAAACAGGCGGAGATACAGACCTCTTTCCAGGAGGTGCGTGCCGACCTCGACCTCTTCGTCAACGCGGCGGCCATGTGCGAGCTTGTAGACGCGATCGCGGAAGAGCACGAGCCGCACTCGGAACTGTTCGACCTCCTCCTGAAAGGGCTCGAGCTGCTGAAGAGCCACCCGCAGAGGGCCCGGTTCACCAGGGCGTTCTTCGAGATGCGGGTGCTGGCCGCGGGCGGTTTCGCGCCGATGCTCGATTCTTGCGCGAACTGCGGTGCTCCACTGGGCGACGGGGAACAGCTGTTCTCTTTGCACAGGGGAGGTTTCGTCTGCGAGGGATGCCTCGTCAAGCGCCAGGCGGAGGTGGGAAAGCTGGTCAGGGTGAGTGCCGGAACCGCCGGGATGTTATCATGGATGTCCGGCCATCAGCTCGGCGAGTGGCCCGATGAACCGCCGGGTGCTGAGCTCGGTGAGGCGGAGATGCTGATGGACAGGATACTGGAGCACTGGACGGAGCGGCGTTTTCGCTCGCACCAGGTCATGAAGGAGATGCCCTAGCGGGCTGTCGGCGAGACTGGAGATGATGGGATGTCGGAGAACAACCCGGATATACCCCGGAGAATAGCAATCATCATGGACGGGAACGGCCGCTGGGCGACCGAGAGAGGCAAGGACCGCATATCCGGCCACAGGGAGGGAGAGAAGGCCATAACCGACACAGTCAGGGCGTCTGTCGAGCTGGAGTTGGAGGCGCTCGCTTTGTATGCCTTCTCCACCGAGAACTGGAAGCGGCCCCAGGCCGAGGTGGACTTCCTGATGAGCTTCAACGAGGAGCTGCTCGACCTGAGGGTGGACGAGTGGCACGAGCGGGGCGTGATGATACGCTTCCTGGGGAGGAGAGAGGGCATCCCCAAGCGCCTGATGGACAAGATGGACGAGGCCATGGAGCTGACCGGGAAGAACACCGGGCTCAAGCTGAACGTGGCCTACAACTACGGCGGCCGGCCTGAGCTGGTGGACGCCGCCAAGGCGGTGGCCCGCAAGGTCGCGGCGGGTGAGCTGGACCCCGACGCGATAGACGAAGATACGATAAGCCGGCACCTGTACGCGCCGGACGTGCCGGAGTACGACCTGATGATACGCACCGCGGGGGACGTGCGGGTGAGCAACTTCATGCTCTGGGAGATAGCGTACGCCGAGCTGGTGTTCACACCCGTGTTGTGGCCCGACTTCCGCAGGCAGCACCTGATGGAGGCGATCGAGGAGTTCAACCGGCGCACCCGCAAGTTCGGCGCTTTGATCTAACAGTGGGGACTTCCCTTGGGGTCAGGCACCAAGGTAAGAACAACCTGCCGTGATCTGTAAAAACTTCCCTTGGTGCCTGACACCAACGGAAGTCCCAGGGAAATCAAGGGCGTTCTTCGATGGCGAGGCGGCGCAGGGTCTGCTCGGTCGGTATCCCCACCTCGTCCCAGCCCCGTTGCCGGTAATACTTCAGAAGCATCTTTGAGAGCGGGCCGACCTTCCCCGCGATGGGGCCGTCCTTGAAAGGCTCGCCGACGAACCTCAAGGGCAGGATGTCGTCCTTGCTGGTGAAGCCCTCCCGAAGGTTGAAGAGCCGCTCCAGGGTGAACAAACGTTCACCGATGCGCAGGAAAACGCCCCGGGTGTACTTGACCCCGGTTACGAAGGCGGTCGACTTGTAGTACTCGGAGAAGTCCACCATAGAGCTCGACAGCCCCGGCATCCTGCCCGAGAAGAACCCCACCATCCACTCGGGAAGAGCGCCTGCCCAGCCCGGCACCGTCACGGTGCAGTAAGTGGCTTTCGTGCACGCCCCCACGCAATCCAGCGCGTTGAACATGTTCTGGGCGAAGATCGTGAGGCGGACCCTTCCCGGCGCCCTGGTGGCCGGGATGCTCACCGGCATGCCCTGCACCTCCGGCGACACCATCATCGAGCCGATGTGGCTCCCACCGGTTGGGCACGTCGCGTAGGCCAGCCCCTGGCCCCAGCACCCCCTGGGGTCGTACCCCGGAAGCTCCATCCCCTTTACCGCCACAGCCATGTCGCCGAACCCGTATTTCATCACCAGCCGGGCTACGCCGTCGGCCAGCTCTTCACCCGGGCCGCGCCGCTGGGCGATGAGCGGTAGCAGGGGCCCTATCTCCTCGATGCTGCCGAACTTGAGCGGCAGCGGCAGGCGCCCCTTCTCGGCCATCTCCATGCAGAGCGCCAGCACCCCACCCACACTCACGGGGTCCATGCCCAGGAGATAACAGAGGTAGTTGTTGCGGATAATGCTGTCGAGATCGTCCACCAGCAGGTTGCTTCCCAGCATGACCAGCGGCTGGTAGCCCGGGCCCTTGACCCTGATGGTCCCGCTCCTGGTGGAGAGCTTTGCCTCCATGGTGCAGTCGACCGGGCACCCCGTGCAGCCGACGGCCTTGCGCCTGATGTGGGCCCTCAAAGCTTCGCCGCCTATTCGCACGTAGCGGTCGAAGGTGCCGCTGGTGAAGTTGCGGGTAGGGAGAACCCCCTTCTCCTGGGAGAGCTCCAGGTTGGAGGCTGTGCCGAAGAGCGGTCGCGCGTCGGAATGCTTCAGCTTCTCCTTGAACGAATCGACCGGGCCTTCCAGGCGGTCCCTGTCGAAGACTGAGGTCTCCAGCCTGCCGCCCGTCCTTATGGCCTTGACCAGCTTCGAGCCCAGCACAGCCCCCAGGCCGCCCCGCTGCGCCGTGTGCTCGCCGGAGATGATCGTCGCGTAGCGGACCAGGTTCTCCCCGGCGGGCCCGATGCACACGGTGCTGGCGACCGGGCTCTGGAGCAGCTCCTGGGTGCGCACCACGTTCTGACCCCAGAGTTTTATCGCTTCCCGTATCTTCCAGCGGCCTTCGGTCACGTCGATGATGATGGGGCGCGGCGACCTGCCCCTGAGGATGAGGCCGTCGTACCCGCACGACTTGAGCCTCGCGCCGAAGTCGCCGCCCAGCGACGCGCATGCGATGGCGCCGGTCAAAGGGGACTTGCTGCACACGGCTACGTTGTTGACCGCCGGTATGCCCAGGCCGGTGAGCGGCCCGGTGGCCATAACCAGCACGTTGTCCGGCGAGAGCGGGTCCACGTGCGGCTCCATGCCCTTGTAGAGCAGCCAGACACCGATGCCCTTGCCTCCAAGGTAGTGCTGGACTATCTCCTCCGGCACGATGAAATCGTTGCTGGTGCCGTCGCTCAAGTTGAGGTTGAGAAATTTCCCTGCGTATCCGTCCAAATCGACCTGCCTGTAGCGTGTTTCGGTCCGGCAGCTGGCAGCCACCCGCCGTCCCACGTGTTCGCTGCCCGCAGTATTGTACTACATCGGCTACATGTGGTGGTTGTGGTGGACGGGCAAGGGTGTCTGACAGCCGGACTAGTCGTTATAATAAGCGGACGAACCAGACGGAATGCCGCGCCGCATGGCGGACGCGGGTGTTAAGGGGTGAGCGATTTGAGAAAGCTCTTGGTCCTCGTGCTGGTGGTCCCTGTGATCGTGGCACTGCTGGTCGGGCTCACGGGTTGCGGGGAGAGCGCTGAGGAGATAGCAAAGAAGAGTATCAAGGCCTCGGAGAAGATAGAGACCCTTCACTTCACGGTCGAGTCGGTGCAGGAGCTTCCCCGGGCGCCGATTCAGGACGGGAAGGTCGCCAAGAAGAAGTACACCAACAACTCCGAGGGTGACGTCAACCAGAAGACCGGAGATTTCAAGGTCTCCACCGAGCTGACGGAAGGGGTGCCGGTGACGGCCTTGCAGGTCGACGAGAAGATCTATTTCCAGCTGGCGAACGTGTGGTACGAAATGCCGGAGTCGTTCAAGCTTCCGGCGCCGGTCACGCAGTCGCTGTCCATCTCGCAGTACCTGAAGTACTTCAAGACCCTGAGCAAGAAGGGTGACGTCGAGATAGAGGGAGAGCCGTGCTTCCACCTCCAGGGGATTCCCGACATGAAAGAGCTGGTGAAGCTGCCGGGCATCACCGACCTGTTGAAGAACCCCACCACCGGTGAGCAGATCCGCACCGTGGACGAGCTGGCCGAAGCCAAGACCAGCCTCGATTTCTTCATCCAGAAGAAAGACTACTTCATCAAGAGGTCTCAGGCTTCCATCGGCATCCGCGCGCCTGATGAGCTAATCAAGCTGGGCTATGCGGAGCCCGGCGACAGGGTGGAGGTCGAGCAGCAGACTACCTTGAGCAAGTTCAACGAGAAGCTCAACCTGCAGGCTCCCAAGAACGCCAAGCCGTGGCCGACCCCGACCCCCCAGACTTGACTCTGGGGACTTACCACTGGGGACAGGCACCGTAAGGTAAGTCAGTACCCTCTTACCAGGCCGGCGCGCTGTGACTTACCTTACGGTGCCTGTCCCCAGGGGTAAGTCATTCGTAGATCTTCTCTTCCTCGTTGAACGCCTCGGGGGCGTCGAACTCGGTGTCGCGCCCGGCGGCCTTGCCCTCGGCCATCTCCTTGTAGTACTCATGCTGGATGATGAGGCTCATTATCTCGTTGGTGCCGGTCCAGATCATGATGAGCCGGCAGTCGCGCAGCATCCGCTCGATGGGGTAGACGTTGGTGTAAGCGATGCCGCCCATGGCCTGCATGCAGTGGTTGATGACCTGCCACGACATCTCGGTGGCGAACCTCTTCGACTCGGACACCATGCGGCGCAGCCTGCCCGCCGGCACCTGGTCGCTGTCGATGGCGCTCGCCGTCGCGAAGACAAGTGAGCGCGCCGCGTCCAGCTGGGTTATCGAGTCGGCTATCTTGAATGAGACCGCCTGGAAGTTCCGTATGGGCACCCCGAACGCCTTGCGCCTGGTGGTGTAGCGCATGGCTATCTCCAGCGCCGCCCGCGCGCCGCCCAGCGACCCCGCGGCCGAGGTCAGTCGCTCCGGCACCATCATGCGGTAGAAGATACGACCGCCTTCGTTCTCGCCCCCCACCAGGTTCCTGGCGGGCACCCGCGTATCGCGGAAGAGCACGCGGCCGGTGCCCCCCCCGCGAGCCCCCATCAGCCCGTAGACGTGCTTCACCTCAACGTCGTCGTTCCGGTCCACCAGGAAGCAGGAGATGCTGTCGCGAGGTGGAGCTTCGGGGTCGGTCTTGGCGTAGGCCATGAAGTAGTCGGCACCCTCCGCCCCGACGATAAAACGCTTCTGGCCGTGGAGCACGTACTCTTCGCCCTCGCGGCGCGCGGTAGTGGTGGCGCCGAAGAAATCCGAGCCGCCCCTCGGTTCGGTGAGCGCCTCAGAGCAGAACATCCGGCCCTCGACCGTCGGCTTGAGGTAGGCTTCCTTCTGTTCGTCGGTGCCGAATTCGTTGGTGCACTCGCCCACGATGGAGACCAGCGAGTACAGGCAGGCCGGCGGGATGCCGAGAGTCGCCATCTCCTCGATGGCGATGCACTCCTCGACCCAGCCCAGGCCGCGTCCGCCGTATTCCTTCGGGAAGCGCAAGCCCAGCAGGTTGCGCTCGGCCGCCCCCACCAGTATCTCCTTGGGGTACTGGATCTTCTCGGCGTCCATGTCGAGCAGGTACTGGCGGTCGATGCTGCTGGTGAAGTCCCGCATCTCCTGCTGCAGCTCTTTCTGCTGTGGGGTCATAAGAAAATCGAACATGGCCGCCTCCTTTGAGAGCACGCAGCCCGCGCGCCTCGGATACCATTGGGATAGGCATATGCTTACCCCGACTATTATAGAATAGTCGCATATCTCCGGCAGGCGCCGGGTATGGCCGGCGGATCTCCGGCGGGCATCGAGACACATCGAGACATAAGGACACGATTTGGCCAAGAAAAAGAAGAAGAAGCGGAAGCCCGGGGCGCAGAAGCCCTCGTACGCCAAGGGCAAGCCGGTAAGCGAGACCACTAAGAAGAAGGCGGGCACCTCCGCCAGGGGGTCCGCTACCAAGGCCGGGGCCGGAGGCAGGCAGCAGTCCGGCGCGGCCCAGCAGCGTGAGTCGTGGAACGTCATCAGGCGGGGGACGCTCGAGGCGAAGGTGATGTGGGCGCTATTCGCGCTGATAGTCCTGGCCGCCTTCATGCGGTACCCGCTCTCGTACGCGGAGGCCGAGGCCCAGTACAAGAGCGAGCTGAAACAATACAAGACGCAGCTCGCGAAGTGGGAGAAAGACAATCCCACCAAGGAAGAGCAGAAGAAGAACGCCGAGCAGAAACCTGAGAAGCCCAAAGAGCCCACCAGTAACCTGGTACTCTTCAGCGTCCTGTTCGGCGCTCTCCAGTCGGGGATATTCGCATTCCTGGGGCTGAACATAATACGGAGGACCGACTTCGGCACCCCGGTCCTGGACGGCACGTTCTCCGGCGAGGGCATCCGCCTGCCCGACCTCACGCCGTTCGTCACCTGGTCGCTGCCGGCGGCCCTGCTCGTCCTGGTGCCGCTCTACGGCAACGCCCGGATAAGCTCGGAGCTGGTGAACAGCGTGGTGAAGACGACGGAACCGCAGGCGGCGTCGTTCCCGCTGTGGAAGCAGGTCCTCGGCTCGGTCAACGACGGGCTGTTCTACGTCGTGCTATTCGTCATGGTGTCGGTGACCGCCTGTTTCTGGATACTCAATCGTTACCGCGCACAGGTGAAGGTCGAGCCCCACTGGGCAGGCATCGCCGCGGCGTTCGTGCTGACGTTCGGCTTCATCCTCCTGAACGTGTGGAGCGGCTCTCGCCAGTCGGCCGCCGATGTGGTCATGAGCACGTTGATCTTCTACTCGCTTGCGCTGGCGGCCCCGGTGCTGATACTGGGTTACGTTTTCTGGAAGAAGGGTTTAGAATACTCTCTGCTCGCCGGGGTGGTGGGCTTCTCCCTTTACCCCATAATGGCGAGTTTCGTAATAAAGTGATTTCCATTTGGGGACAGGCACCGAAGGGGAAACTTCCGTTAGTGTCTGACACCAACGGAAATTCTGGGGGTTATTCGATGTCCATGACCATGCAGCAGGTCATCCTCTCGCTCGAGCAGTACTGGGCCGAGCGCGGCTACCTGCTCGCGCAGCCGTACGACCTCGAGGTCGGGGCCGGCACGTTCCACCCCGCAACCCTGCTGCGCTGCCTGGGCCCGGAGCCGTGGCACGTCGCCTACGTCCAGCCTTCGCGCAGGCCCACCGACGGGCGCTACGGGGAGAATCCCAACAGGGTCGGCAGGCACTTCCAGTTCCAGGTCATCGCCAAGCCCTCGCCGGACGACATCATCGACCTCTATCTCGAAAGCCTCTACGGCCTGGGCATCGTCCCCCGCGAGCACGACATCCGCTTCGTGGAGGACGACTGGGAGTCACCCACCCTGGGCGCCTGGGGCCTGGGCTGGGAGGTCTGGCTGGACGGTATGGAGATAACCCAGTTCACCTACTTCCAGCAGGTGGGCGGGTTCGACTGCCGCCCCGTCTCGGCGGAGATAACCTACGGGCTCGAGCGCATCAGCATGTACGTTCAGGACGTGGATAACATCTTCGACGTGGCGTGGTCCGACGACGTCACCTACGGCGAGCTGTTCCAGCAGTCGGAGGTCGAGTGGTCGCGCTACTCGTTCGAGGAGGCCGACACTGCGCTCCTCTACAGGCTCTTCTCCGACTTCGAGTCTGAGGCCGCGGGCCTGCTGGAGAAAGGCCTCCTCCACCCGGCGTACGACTGCTGCCTCAAATGCTCGCACATCTTCAACCTCCTCGACGCCCGCGGCGCCATCAGCGTGACCGAGCGCACCGGCTTCATCGCCAGGGTGCGCGCGCTGGCCAGGTCGTGCGCTCAAGCGTTCCTCGCCTGGCGCGATGATATCGGCCACCCCCTGCTGGAGACCCCGGCGGAGGGGAGCTGACATGCCGGCCTTTCTCCTGGAGATAGG
>JAGUWJ010000166.1 GCA_020062425.1 Actinomycetota bacterium | reverse complement strand
CGCGGCCAGGCGCGAGTGTGGCAGTCCGGCGCCGGAGAAGATGGGAAGCTTCTGGCCCCTGACCAGCGGATTGAGGCCGTCAATGGCCGATATCCCTGTCTGGATGAAGTCTGAGGGGTAATCCCTGGCGACGGGGTTGATCGGGTTGCCGTTGATGCTGAGCCTCTTGTCCGGGACGATCTCCGGCCCATGGTCCGCGGGACGGCCCAGGCCGTCGAAGACCCTGCCCAGGATATCCCTGGAGACCGGCAGTTCCATGCCGCGGCCGCGGAAGCGCACCCTTGTCTGGCTGACGTTCAAACCTCTCGTTCCAGCGAACGACTGCACCAGCACGTTCTCCTCGCTGACCTCCAGCACGTTCCCGAGGCCGCTGCTGCCGTCGGGGAACTCGATCTCCACCAGCTCCCCGTACTTGGCTCCCTCCACGCCCGATACGAGCAGGAGCGGCCCGACGATGTCTCGCACCGTCATGTAGTCGATTATCGCCATTCTTGTCCTCCGTAACCTTCGCGCGCCGCGCCGCGATTCGCGGCCGCCCGAACTTCAACTATTAGCTGCCCGGCCTTCGCGCCTTCCACAGGCTCGTCCGTCATCACTCCTGTGCCGACATCTCCCTGCCACGCAGGAGCGTATCCTCCTTCGGGGTCAGCTCCGCCATAGCGCGGGCGACCTCGCCCTGCACGGTCTCGAACGTATCGAGCTTGTCCTCGACGATAAACTTGGCTTTGGCGACCCGCGTCCGAACGGGGCTCGCCAGGATCAAGGCGATGTCGCCCCCGCCCTCCATGGCTTTCTTCGACTCGGTGTGCAGGCCCATCACGAGCTTGAGGAGCAGGTACTGCTTCTCGAGGGACGTGAAAGTGTCGATCTCGTCGAATGCGTTCTGCTGGAGGAAATCCTCCCGGATCGACCTGGCGCTCTCCATCACGAGACGCTCGCCGCTGGAGAGGGCCTCGATGCCGATCAGCCTCACGATCTCCTCGAGCTCGGCCTCCTGCTGGAGCAGGCTCATCGCCTCGGCGCGCAGGTCCTTGAAGTCGGCGCCGACGCGCTCGACCCAGCTCTTGGAGACGGCGTCTATGTAGAGCGAGTAGCTTATCAACCAGTTGATGGCCGGGAAGTGCCTCCTGAAGGCCAGCTTGTCCTCGAGTCCCCAGAAGACCTTCACCACCCTGAGCGTGCCCTGCGTAACCGGCTCCGACAGGTCGCCTCCCGGCGGGGACACCGAGCCCACGACCGTTACCGAGCCGGTCCTCTGGTCGCTGCCGAGGCACTTCACCAGACCGGCGCGCTCGTAGAACGAAGCGATGCGCGAGCCGAGGTAGGCAGGGTAGCCCTCCTCGCCCGGCATCTCCTCGAGCCTCCCGCTTATCTCGCGCAGGGCCTCCGCCCACCTGCTGGTGGAGTCGGCCTGCAGGGCCACCTGGTAACCCATGTCACGGAAGTACTCCGCGATGGTTATACCGGTATAGACGGAAGCCTCGCGGGCTGCCACCGGCATGTTGCTCGTGTTTGCGATCAGCACCGTCCTCTTCATCAGCGGCTCGCCGGAGTAGGGATCGGTAAGCTCCGGGAACTCCATCAACACCTCTGTCATCTCGTTGCCGCGCTCCCCGCACCCGATGAACAGGATGATGTCCGCGTCTGCCCACTTGGCGATCTCGTGCTGGATGACGGTCTTGCCGCTGCCGAACGGGCCGGGCACGCACGCCGTGCCGCCCTTCGCCACCGGGAAGAACGTGTCGATGACCCTCTGCCCCGTCGTCATGGGCTCGCGGGGGGCGAACTTGCCCACGTAGGGCCGCGGCACGCGCACGGGCCAGCGCTGGATCATGGTCAGCTCGGTCCTGTCCTCGCCCTCGCCCACGACGACTATGACGTCGTCCACCTTGTGAGGGCCGCTTTCGACCGAGACGACCTTCCCTGTCACGCCGGGCGGCACGATGATGCGGTGCTCGACCACCGGGGTCTCCTGGACCCTTCCGAGGATATCTCCCGCGCTGACGTTATCTCCCGCCACCACGTCCGGGACGAAGTCCCACAGGCGCTCGCGATCGAGCCCCGGCATCTCCACGCCTCTTGCGATGAAGTTGCCGGAGGACGCCATGACCTTGTCGAGCGGCCGCTGCACGCCGTCGTATATCGATCCGAGAAGCCCGGGGCCCAGTTCGACGGAGAGGGACATGCCCGTGGAGAACACCTGCTCTCCGGGGCCCAGCCCCTCGGTCTCCTCGTAGACCTGTATGGAGGCGTTCTCACCCCTGAGCTCGATGACCTCGCCCATCAGCCT
>JAGUWJ010000007.1 GCA_020062425.1 Actinomycetota bacterium | reverse complement strand
CCCAGACGGAACAGCAGGGAGAGGAAGTGGTCCATGCGTGCGGACGTGGTAGGGCCTATGGCCCCCGCGGGCCTGCCCGAGGCGGCGGGCGTCGGGCCGGCGTGGAAAACGACCTGGCCCGCCAGTTCGAACGGAGGCTCTCCTCCACCGCTGACGAGCTCGTCCAGCCGTTTCAGCGCGGCGTCCCTCATTGTCAGCACCTCTCCCGAAAGGCTCACCTCCTCGCCTGGGGCAAGCCCCCGCAGGCTCTCGGCCTGATCCGGAACCGTCAGCTCAACCATCATCCTCACCACCTTCCGTCTGTTCTTCAGCGGGCGAGATGAAAGCGAACCCCGGTTCCACTTCCTGAACTGCCAGCACCTCGGGTTCCGCACCCGGGCCCTCCATGGAGCGGAAGTAACGTCCAAGGCTCCTGATGGCCAGCAGGCCACCGGCGATCACGATAAACGCCCCCACCATTATCGCCAGCATGGCCGGGTAGATGCTCTTGCTGAAGAAGCCCAACTCAACGGTCTTGTAGACCGGATTGTTCGGTTCCCAGGGTATCCACTTGCTGAAGACCCAAGCCACCAGCGCGAACACGCCCATCGATATGAGCAGGCAGGTGCGCATTATCGTCTGGAACGCCGCGAAGACCCTGCCCCTTATCTCAGGTTCAAGGTTCTGGTGCAGCAGCGTGTATGCCGTCACCAGCAGGTAGCCCAGGAAAAGCCCCCCTATGTAAATGACCACCAGGGAAAGCACGTAGATGTCTATCAACGCGAAGGCCAGCATGGCGAGCCCGAACCCGACCACAGCCCGCCCGAACCATTTCGACACGGGCAGCAACCGGCTGAGCCACGGAGAGGCCGCCGCGCCCGTAACCACACCGAAGAGCAGCATGGTGAGTATCAGGGTGAACTTTGAGCCTACAGAATTCAGGACCTGCTCGGCAAACGGGGCGCCCAGGATATACAGGGAGCCGCCGCCTACGAAGCCGATTATCATGACACCCAGTATCGATCTGGTCAGGGGGTTGGAGTACATATAGCTCAAGCCTTCCTTGAAGTCCCGCCACACACGGTCCGCCTTTATGCGCGGGCGACCCCCATCGAATCTGCGCGGGAAGGCGATGGTGAAGATGAGCATGGCCGAGACCAGGAAGGTGGTGGCGTCAAGGATGAAAGCGAAGGTGTGCTGGAAATTCTCCTGTGTGGTGATGCTGGACACAAACGGCACCTGGTACACGAGCGCGCCGATTCCCAGAATTAGGGTGGCCAGGAAAGTCCCCAGCGCCATGGTCAGGTAGGTGCTGGTGGACATCAGCGAGTTCGCGGTCATCAGTTCCTTTTCGCCCACCAGGTCGGGGATGGAAGAGTCCTTGGCCGGGCCGAAGAGCAGTGTGAAGCACTCGATGCAGAACACCAGGGCGCATATCATTGCCAGTGAGTTGGCGAAGGCGAGCATGATCACCAGGGCCGCCCGCGCCACCTCGCAGATTATCATCAGGGACTTGCGCTCCAGGCGGTCCACCACCACGCCCGCCAGGAGCCCGAAGAGGAAGGCCGGCAGGAACCGGAACGTCATCATTATGGCGAGTCCGAACGGCCCGCCCATGCGGTTGACCATGTCCAGCAGGACGCCTACTATCACCCAGTCGCCCATCCCCGATATGCCCTGGCCGACCCAGAGCGCCATGAAGTCGCGTTCCTTGAGCACTCTCCGGAAGGAGGAGAGTTCCAGTGAGACCTGGGTGGTCGGCTCCTCCCCGGCCGGGACGCGGGCAGGCTTTATCTCCTCGCTCTGGTCTTTCAAGGGTTCATCCAGTGATATCGACGGTCTTGCGCCTGAGTGAATGGCAGCACACGCTCACTGCGACTGGCAGGTTCGCCATGTGGCAGGGGGCTTCCATGATGCGCGCGCCGATGCAGGTGACGGTCCCGCCCAGGGCACCGGGGCCTATGCCTAGGCGGTTAACCTCACGAGTAAGCTCTTCCTCCCTCGCGCGAATGAGCGGGTCGGGGCTCTCCACGTCGAGCGGCCTCATGAGTGCTTCCTTGGCCATCCGGGGAGCCCTGTCGAAGCTCCCGCCCACGCCAAGGCCCAGCACCAGTGGCGGGCAGGCTCCGGGGCCCAGCTCCTCCACCACCTCCACCACGAAGTCGAGAACTCCCCGCCAGCCCGCCCCGGGTGGGAGCATGGCCAGCTTTGATGCCATCTCGCTACCGCCGCCCTTGGCCATGACGCCCAGGGTGCTTGTCTCCCCGGTGGAGAGCTCTATATCCACAAGCGGCGGGGTGTTGTCGCCGGTGTTGGTCCTCGCCCCCATCGGGTCTTCCACGATGGAGGCCCGCAGCGACCCCCTGCGGGTAGCCCGCGCCACCGCCTCAGCCGCTGCGGCATAGATGTCACCGGTGACGACAGCGTCCCGGGCAAGCGTGATATATATGGTGAAGAACCCGGTGTCCTGGCACAGAGGGACCCCGAGGCTGGCGGCGACCTGCGCGTTTTCGAGTATCAGGTCGATTACCTGTCTGCCTGCCGCCGACTCCTCGACCTCCCTGAAAGCGGTGAGAGCCTCGCTGACGTCGCGGGGCAGCGAGGTCGATATCTCCAGGCAGAGCTCCTCTATGGTCTCCGCCAGGTCCGACGCTTCAATGGTCCTCATCTTCGATAAACGCCTCCAGCTCGGAAACCCGCCCCTTCACACCATCCGCCGACCTGGCGAGCGCCGCTCTCTCCGCTTCAGACAGGTCCAGCTCCAGGACCTCCCTCACGCCGTCGCGGCCCAGGCTGGCCGGCACCCCCAGGAAGATGCCGCTTATCCCGTACTCACCCTCGAGATACGCCGACGCCGGCAGCACCCTGCCGCTGTCGCCCAGGATGGCGAGGCCCATCACCGCGCAGGATACCGCGGGGGCGAAGTAGGCGCTGCCGCTCTTGAGGTGGCCGACGATCTCCGCTCCCGCGTCTCGGGTCCTCTCCACCAGCCCATCCAGGCCGGGGCCGACCGCGTCGGCGAGCGGCCTCTCCCCCGTTCTCGACCATTCGGTCAACGGTACCATGTCGTCGCCGTGCGTCCCCAGGACGAGCGCCGTGGTCTCCGCCGGGGTCAGCCCGGCGTCCCGCTGGAGGAAGTACAGGAACCTCGAGGTGTCGAGCACGCCGGCCATGCCCATCACGCGTCGAGCGTCGAGCCCCGAAGCCTTCCAGGCCAGGTGCGTCATCTCGTCCACGGGGTTGGTCACCATCATTAGGATAGCCTCCGGCGCGAGTTTCGCCACGTCGCGCGCTATGGATGAGACTATGGGGACGTTCCTTGCGGTAAGGTCCAGCCTCGACATCCCGGGAAGCCTCGGGAATCCGGCGGTGACTATGACCAGGTCGGAGCCGGCCGCCAGGTCAGGGCTGGAGCCACCTTCAACTTTCGAGCCCGAGCCTGTGTAGGGGAGGGACTGGCCGATGTCCAGTGCAAGACCTTCAGCCTTGCCTTCCTCCGAGTCGATGAGTGCTATCTCCAGCGCGGCGGAAAGGGCGAGGTAGAACGCTGTGGTCGAACCGACATGCCCCGCCCCGAATATGGTTACTCGGTCCATACCACCCTCCAGCTCGAGGAGACGCGCGCCGCTTCACCCGGCAGGCGCGGCCGCGCCCCGCCTTACTTCTCGGCCTTGATCTTGGTCGGGCATTGCGGGTCGAGGCACAGCTCCCACGGCTTGGAGCCCTTTGACAGCACCTTGATGCGGGGGCTCCCGCACTCCTCGCACGGCTCGCCCGTGGCTATGATGCTCCCCTTCTGGGGCAGGGGGAAAGTGACGCTGCAATCAGGGTACCCGCCGCAGCCGGCAAAGCGCTTTCCGCTCTTCCTTGCCCTCAGTATGCGCATTTCGCCCCCGCAGCCGGGGCACTCGCCGAGGACCGCGTCACCGCGGACGCCCTCCCGTATCTCGCGTGATATCTCCTCTTTGTCTTTCTCCATTATGTCGAGGATGTTGCCCAGCGCCTCCCGGGACCTCCCCACGACCGATTCCAGGGACTGCTGACCTTCCACGATGGAGTCCATGTCCTTTTCCAGATCGCTGGTCATGTCAGGGGTGGTCACCATGGTTGCGTGCCGCTCCAGGGCCTGGGTCACGGCGATCCCGGTCTCGGTGGGCTTCAACGGGCTGCCGAAGGCGTAGCCCCTCTCCACGAGACCCTGGATGATGCTGTGCCTGGTGGACTTCGTCCCCAAACCAAGCTCTTCCATCCTCTCGATGAGCTTCCCCTCGGTGAACCTGGGCGGCGGCTGGGTCTGTTTCGCCTCCATCATCTTGTCGACGACTCTGACCACGTCGCCCTCTGAAAGGTCCGGGAGCTCCTCGTCCTTCTTCCGGGAATACGGGTAACAGCGAAGGAACCCCTCGTCGACCATTACGTCTCCCCTGGCCACGAACGGCTCGGAGCCGATATCGAGGTCCACCCTTGTCGACCTGGCGTGAGCGGCCTCGGAGAGCGTGGCCAGGAAGCGCCTGGCAACGAGCTCGTAGATCTTCCACTCCTGAGGCTTGAGGCTGCCCTTCTTCACGCCGGCCGTCGGGTACAGGGGCGGATGGTCGGTGGAGAACTTCTTGCCCCTGGTGGGTTTCAGCTCCTTCCGGCCCAGCAGTTCCCCCGCGAGCGGGCCTACCACGTCAGAGCCGCTTACGTCCTTGAGTATCTCCCTCAGGTCAAGCGAGTCAGGGTAGACTGTGTTGTCCACCCTGGGGTAGCTGATAATGCCCCTGGTGTAGAGGCTCTCCGCTACGTCCATGGCCCGGGCCGGCGGCACCTTGATGCTGGATGCCGCGGCCAGGAACGAGGTCGTGTTGAAAGGCGCGGGGGGATTTATCGTCCGCTCCCTGGTGCTCACCGAAGTGACCTCAGCACGGTCAGTGAGGGCTTTGAATGCGGCCGCTGCTGAGGCCTCGTCCGAGAACCGTTCGGTCTTGTGCCTCGCGCCGAAGGACATCCCCTCGTACTCGCAAGTCACCCTCACCTGCCAGAAATCCTCGGGGACGAACGCCTTTATGGCCTTCTCCCTATCCACCAGAATGGCCAGCGTCGGGCTCTGTACCCTGCCAGCCGAGAGGAACTTCTGGCCCAGACGGGTGGTGGCGAGCGAGATGAACCTGGTGAGCGCGGCCCCCCATATCAGGTCGATGTCCTGCCTCGCCTCGCCGGCTTTCGCCAGGTTCTCGTCTACCGTGTCCGGGTTTCCGAAGGCCTCCTCGATCTCGGCGGGTGTGAGCGCGCTGAAGCGCGCCCTGCTTATCCTCGCGTCGGGATTCGCCTGGAGGACAAGGTCCATGATGTCCGCGCCGATCAGCTCGCCCTCGCGGTCGTAGTCCGTGGCTATCACGACCTCGCTCGCCTGCCTGGCGAGCTTCTTCAGTGCGGTCACCAGGGTCTTCACCTTCGGCGTCTTCTCGATGTCGGCATCCACCAGGGAGCGCGGCTCCACGCTCTGCCAGGTGCGGTACTCCTCGGGGAAGTCCACCTGCAGCACGTGCCCCCGCATCCCCACGACCTTTACCTCTTCACCGTTTTCCCTGAACGAGTAGACGGTGCTTCCGGGGGCCTTCTCAGAAGTGTTCTTTCCTCCCGAGAGAATACTCGCGATCCGCTGGGCGGTCTGGTTTTTTTCAGTGACGATAAGCTTCATAGTCTAGAGAGTTTATAAGAAGGCAGGAACGAGGGCAATTTGGACGTTCAGGGTTGCGGTCGGCCTCAACGGGCGGCCGGAGACGCTGTTTATCATGCCGCTTCCGCCGATGAGTGATCGTTCGAGCGGCATGAGCCTGTGTTCCAGAATAACAGTTCGTCTACTTCACGAAGAGCGGCACGAATATGAGAGAGACCACTGTCATGACCTTGATGAGTATGTTCATCGACGGCCCGCTGGTGTCCTTGAACGGGTCTCCGACCGTGTCCCCCACTACCGCCGCCGCGTGCGTGGGCGTACCCTTGCCTCCCAGCTCGCCGCCCTCGATGTACTTCTTGGCGTTGTCCCACGCTCCACCCGCGTTCGCCATGAAGATGGCCATCAGGAAGCCGCAGGCCAGCGCTCCGGCCAGGAACCCGGCGAGAGATTCGATGCCCAGGAACCTGCCGATGAGAAGCGGGGCGACGATGGCGATGGAGCCGGGTACCAGCATCTCGTAGATGGCCGTCCTGGTGGTCATATCCACGCACTTTCCGTAATCCGGCTTGACCCCGGGCTCCCCTTCCCTGAGGCCGGGGATCTCCCTGAACTGCCTGCGCACCTCCTCGACAACAGCGAAGGCCGCCCGGCCTACAGCGTTGAGGGTCAGGGCGCTGAAGACAAACGGCAGCATCACACCGAGAAGGAGGCCGACGATGAACTTGTAGTCACCTATCATGTCTATCTTGGTGAGGCCGGTAGCCTGGGCGAAGGCCGCGAACAGCGCCAGCGCCGCGAGGGCCGCCGAGCCTATGGCAAACCCCTTGCCGATGGCGGCGGTGGTGTTCCCGACCGAGTCGAGGCCGTCGGTGATCTCACGCACCTCCGGCTCGAGCTCCGCCATCTCCGCGATGCCCCCTGCGTTGTCGGCGACGGGTCCGTAGGCGTCAACCGAGACGACTATCCCGGTGGTGCAGAGCATTCCCAACGCTGCAAGCCCTATACCGTAGATGCCTCCACCTCCTGCTATCGCCCTGTTACCGGTTATGAACGAGACTCCCATGGCTATGGCCACAGCAACGATGGGGATGATCGTCGATAGCATCCCCACCGCTATCCCCCTGATGATAGTGGTTGCGGCACCCGTCTGGGCGCTCTTCGCTAGTTCTTTAACCGGGCGATAGTGGTCGGACGTGAAGTACTCACTGGTGAGGCCGATGACTATCCCCGAGACGACTCCCATCAACACCGACCAGAACATCCCCACGTTCTTCCATCCGAGGAGCCACCATACCAGGAAGAACGAACTCACCGTGGCCAGAACGGACGCCGCGTACGAGGACCAGGTAAGTGCCCGCTGGGCAGACCTTCCTCCCTTCTTCGTACGGACCAGCATGGAGCCGGCCACCGAGCACAGTACGCCCGCGCCGGTGATGGCGAGCGGCAGAAGCATGCCCTTGACGCCGACCTTCTGGAAGACCACGCCGGTGGCCGCGATGGCTATAGGCGCCACGATCGCCGCCACATACGACTCGTAGAGGTCGGCGCCCATCCCGGCGACATCCCCCACGTTGTCGCCGACGTTGTCGGCTATGACCGCGGGGTTCCTGGGGTCGTCCTCCGGTATGCCGGCCTCGACCTTTCCGACCAGGTCTGCACCGACGTCGGCTGCCTTGGTAAAGATGCCGCCGCCCACGCGGGCGAAGAGCGCAACGCTGGAAGCACCCAGCGAGAAGCCGAGGATGATGTTAGCCGAGTCGTAGTAGCCCAGCACCACCTCGAAGATGATGTAGCAGACGGTCAGGCCCAGCAGGCCCAGGCCCGCCACGGTGAGACCCATTACCGCGCCGCTCCTGAAGGCCACCAGCAGGGCCGGACCCGGCCCGGTCCTCGCAGCCTGGGTGGTGCGGGTGTTGGCACGCGTGGATATGGACAGCCCCACGAAGCCTGCTCCCAGGGAGCAGGCGGCCCCGAAGACGTAACAGGCCGCTATCATCCAGCCGTGCGTGTCGCGCAAGGCAACCGATATGAGCACTATCATGATGGCGATGAAGACGCCCACGTACATGTACTCGCGGCGGATGAAGGCACTTGCGCCCTCCTGGATGGCCGCTGATATCTCGCGCATCCGCTCGCTGCCCGGATCCGCCTTGAGCACGAAGCGGGCGAAGACCGCGGCGATGAGCAGGCTGAAAACCGCCGAACCCACAACGGCGACAGGTACCCAGGTATTCATCTACTCCTCCTTGTTGACAGGAAAAGTGGCCCAAATGAGGCCACTTCCGAAATAATGGTGAAATTATAGTGAGAGGCGCTCCATTAGGCAAGGAACCGCCCGGCGCCACCCATCGCGGACCGGTCTCGGTCGCGTGCCCGCACGGTTGTTTTACCCGCGTGAACCTCTCTGGTAGACTCTACTTCCGAATGACGGGCGGTCGGGTCCCACCGGAGGTACGCGTTTGATATCGGAGAGGTCTTCGCGCCTGCCCCCCTTCTACGTGATGGAGATCCTGGAGAAAGCCCACGAGCTGGAGCTGGAGGGCAGGGAAATTATCCACATGGAGGTGGGCGAGCCCGATTTCGATACGCCCGAGCCGGTCAAGATGGCCGCCTGGGAAGCGCTGAACTCGGGAAAGACCCAGTACACCCACAGCCTGGGAATAACCCGCCTGCGGGAAGCCATCGCCGCTCACTACGGCGATCGTTACGGCGTCGATGTATCGCCCGCGAACATCGTCGTCACAAACGGTACGTCTCCCGCTATGGTCCTCGTCTTCGCCGCCCTCCTCGACCCGGGCGAGAAGCTCATACTCTCCAACCCCAGCTACGCCTGCTACCCCAACATACTGGAGTTCGTGGGAGGGGTCCCTGCCTACGTGGACGTCTTCGAGGAGGACGGTTTCAAGTACAGGCCCGAAGAGATCTCTTCCAGTTTCGCCGATGACGTGAAGGGCGTGATGGTCAACTCGCCCTCCAATCCCACCGGGATAGTCATGTCCGGGGACGACCTCGCCGCCCTTGTGGACGCGGTAGGGATGCGCGGATTCATCATCTCCGACGAGATATACCACGGGCTGGTCTACGAGGGAAGGGAGCGCTCGGTGCTGGAGTTCACCGACCGGGCTTTCGTGCTGAACGGCTTCAGCAAGCTGTATGCCATGACCGGCTGGCGGCTTGGGTACGTCATCTGCCCTGAGCAGTTCGTGCGGGCCCTTCAGAAGATACAGCAGAACATCCATATTTGCGCGAACTCCTTCGTTCAGTGGGCCGCGGTGGCGGCGCTCGAGGAGACCGCCTCCTACACACGGGAGATGGTGAAGACCTACGACCAGCGCAGGCGCTTCCTGCTGGAGAGGGTGCGGGAGATGGGTTTCGGCGTGGCCTGCGAGCCCACCGGGGCCTTCTATATATTCGCCAACGCGCGCAGGTTCACCGACGATTCTTACCGCTTCTGCCTGGAGGTCCTGGAGAGGGCGGGGGTCGCCATTACGCCCGGTATCGACTTCGGCAGCGGCGGAGAAGGTTACGTGAGGTTCTCGTACGCGAACTCCCTGGAGAACCTGGAAGAGGGAGCCGACAGGCTCCACGAATACCTCAAGGAGCGTGGATGACATGTCTTCGCGGACCAGGCTGATAGACCTGAGCGTGCCCATCGAAGAATCCGACAGCGAGCCGTTCAAGCCTCAGGTGGTTCACCAGGACCATGCCGCAGGCGCGCAGGTGATGGCGGGAATATTCGGCGTGCCCGCCGAGGCGCTGCCGGGCGGGCTGGGTTGGGCCAACGACAACATAACCCTCATCACCCACGCCGGGACACACCTCGACGCGCCCTGGCACTACGCCCCCACCGCCGGCGGGGAACGGGCCATGACCATAGACGAGGTGCCGCTCGAGTGGTGCTTCTCGGACGGGGTGGTGCTCGACATGCGGCACAAGGCCGACGGAGACCGTATCGGCGTCGGCGACATCGAGGCGGAGCTGTCGCGGACGGGCTATGCCGTAAAGCCTAACGACATAGTCCTGGTGATGACCGGGGTGGACAAGCACTGGGGCAGCCCGGAGTACATCAACAAGGGAGCGGGCATGACCAGGGAGTCGACGCTGTGGCTCCTCGAGCGGGGAGTGCGTGTGATGGGCATCGACTCCTGGGGATTCGACAGGCCGTTCGTTAAGATAGTGGACGAATACAACCGGAACGGGGACGCTTCCATCATCTGGGAGGCGCATTACGCCGGCATAGAGAAACCCTACTGCCACCTCGAGAAACTGGCCAACCTAGACCTCCTGCCGCCCCACGGATTCAAGGTCGCCTGCTTCCCGGTGAAGATCACCGGAGCCAGCGCCGGCTGGTGCCGGCCTGTAGGAATAGTAACGGAGTGAGAAAGCGATGGACATGAAGCACCTGTACGAGACCGTCAAGGGCGTCCTCGAGAGCGAGAACCACGCCCGCGAGGAGGGGCTCTCCCTCTCCAGGGACGCCATCCAGTTCTGCGCCAACTCCATCAGGGCCGTGCACCGCGGGGACAGGGAAGAGGCCTCAAGGCTGCTCAAGTCAGCGGGGGACAACATCGAACGCGCCCATTCCCTTCTCGAGCCCTGCCCGCGTATCTACTACGCCGGTTTCCTGCAGGACGCCGAGAAGGAGTACGCTGAGGCCGCCTGCACCATCGCTCTCATAGACGGGGACCCGCTGCCCATGCCCGAAGACCTGGGCGTGGACGTCGCGCCCTTCCTGAACGGGCTGGGCGAGGCGGCCGGAGAGATGCGGCGCCACGTGCTTGACCTCATCAGGGACGACGACCTGGACAGGTGCGAGGAGATACTCGGCATGATGGACGACATCTATTACCTGCTGGCGTCTGTCGACTACCCTTCTGCAATAACAGGTGGGCTCAAGCGCACCAACGACATGGTCAGGGGCGTCCTGGAGCGCACCCGGGGCGACCTCACCACCGCCATCAGGCGGCACAGCCTGGAGACAAGACTGAAGGAGCTCGAAGACAAGCTCAAAGACTGATTCAATTCACCAATTGGGGTCACCCGTTAGAAGCCCAGGTCAAGGCATGACTTTCCCTGATCCCCGCTCTAGCGGGGTGGTTCAGAGTATGCCTGCTTGGGAGGACGCCCCTGTCGGCTCTCGTCGTCTTGCTCCTG
>JAGUWJ010000208.1 GCA_020062425.1 Actinomycetota bacterium | reverse complement strand
TGACAGGCCCTGGGCAAGGATGCTCAATGAGCTTGCCCATCTGCCGAAGGTTGTTTAGAGATGCCGGAGGTGTTCCGCCTACTAAACGTTGACAGCAACTGCGCGCCGGCACCACTTGACCTTTTATTACATATGATATAATGTTCATCTGTTCAGTTATTCACACATATCGACCGGGCGAATCTCGCTGCCGGACGTGACCCCTCGGAGCACCGATGGTCAAGGAAGACATCGCAAAACGTACGGCCAACCTTTTCAAGGTCCTTGGCGATCCCACAAGGGTCAAGATAATCTCCGCCCTCGCTGGAGAAGATCTCTGTGTAGGAGATATTGCGGACCTGGTGGGTGCAAGCGACTCGGCCGTCTCCCATCAACTGCGCATCCTGCGCAACATGGGCATCGTGGAGTACAGCAAGGAAGGCAAGAACGTGATCTACTCGCTGCAGGACGACCACATCAGGAAGATACTCGAGCAGAGCCTGGACCACGCCGCTGAAGAGCGGTGATCCACCAGTAAGGGCGTCATGATAACTCATTCCATCAAGACCGGCCTCAGCTTTGGACTGACTTCGGGCGTCATCACCACGCTCGGTCTCATGGTGGGGCTCGAGTCAGGGACGCAGTCAAAGCCGGTGGTGCTGGGCGGCATCCTGACCATTGCCATCGCCGACGCCTTCTCGGACGCCCTCGGCATACACATGAGCGAAGAGTCCGAGAGCACGCACACCTCCCGGGAGATCTGGGAATCCACCGTGTTCACCTTCTTCTCAAAGTTTTTCTTCTCGGGAATATTCGTCATCCCGGTGGTTACGCTGGATCTGTCGACAGCGGTGATAGTCAGCGTGGTCCTTGGGTTGGTCCTTATCGCGATAGCAAGTTATATCATGGCCAGGCAGCAGGATGCCTCGGCGTGGAAAATCATCGCCGAGCACCTCGCCGTGACCGCGGTCGTGATAGTTGCCGCGCATTACGTCGGACATCTCGTAGCTGTTGTCTGCGGTTGATACAATTGCGCAACGTGATCTTTTCGCCGGGTTACGAGAGGTGAACGGAGTGGTCGAAAGGGACTTTCGAGCTTCATATGAGCAGGACGGTCTTCCGCCGCGGGCCGGCGTGGTGGTGGTAGGAGCCGGTATTACAGGCTGCTCCATCGCCCGAGAGCTGACTAGATACACCCACGACGTCGTCATCGTCGAGAAGGCGAGCGATGTCGCCGAGGGGACCAGCAAAGCCAATAACGCCGAGGTTCACAGCGGCATCGGGGAGAAGTCAGGGACACTCAAGCAGAGACTGAACGTAAGAGGCAACCTGCTCTACGACGAGTTCGTCAAGGGCTTGAACGTCGATTTCAGGCGCCAGGGCCTCCTGATACTGGTGACCCCTCGCACTCTCCATGAGATATCGAGGAAATACATGCCCGCCTTCCTTCAGCGGCTCATCACCACGAGATTGATACCCAGGCTTATCGTCAAGAGCGGAAACAAGAAGGGCATCCCCTGGCTCAGAATAGTGGACACCGAAGAGATCTACCGGATGGAGCCGAATATCACCCGCGACGCGGTGGCGGGTGTCCACGACCGCACCTACGGTCTTGTTTCCCCTTACAAGCTGACGATTGCGCTCGCCGAGCACGCCGTTCTAAACGGAGCAACGCTCCTGCTGGGAACCACCGTCACGGGCATACGCGTTGAGGACGGTCAGGTGAAAGCGGTCGAGACCCACCGGGGAGAGATAGAGACGGGTATCGTGGTCAACGCGGCCGGGGTGTACGCCGACGAGGTAGCAGACATGGCGGGCGCCGGTGGTTTCAAGATACGCGGCCGCAAGGGCGCTACCCTGATATTCGACCGGGAAGCGACCAGGGAGTACGTGAGGGGCAGCGTGTCGGAGTTCCGGTTAACCGGCAGGAGAAAAGCCCGATCCAAGGGCGGAGGCGTGATGCCTACCCTGGAAGGCAACCTCCAGCTCGGTCCAACTGCCCTCGAGGTCGACGACAAGGAGGATACCTCCATCTCGGCGGAAGAGATAAACGAGATCTTCGAGCGCTTTCACTACCTGCTCCCCGACTTCCCCCGGGAATCGGTCATCTCAATGTTCAGCGGCGTGAGGGCCGCGAGTGATAGCGAGGACTTCATAATCGAGGCCTCGGACAAGGTGAAAGGTTTTGTCAACGTCGCAGGTATGCAGTCTCCCGGGCTGGCCTCCGCTCCCGCCGTGGCCGAGATGGTGATGCAGATACTGCACGACCTCGGCGTGCCGCGCGTAAAGCGTGCCTACTATAAGAACACCAGACCCGCGCCGAAGATCTTCGCTGACTGTGACAGGAACGAACAGGAGCGTCTCCTCCAGGAGGACCCCGGGCATGGACACATCGTGTGCCGCTGCGAGCAGGTGACAGAGGCAGACGTTGTGAACGCTATACACAGGATCGTGCCCGCGACGACAATGGACGCGGTAAAGAGGCGCACCCGGGCCGGGATGGGCCGCTGCCAGGGCGGGTTCTGTACACCGCGCGTATCAGAGATCCTGGCCCGGGAACTCGGTATCAAGAGAATCGATGTTACCAAGAAGGGCCCCGGCTCCAACCTCTTTGTCGGAGAGGCTAAATCACCTGCCGAGAAGCCGGTCATAGCGACCGGGTGCGAGGGATGCCGAGATGATACGTGAGCCTGACTGCGTGGTCATAGGTGCCGGCCCGGCCGGTCTCGCCGCCGCCATCGAGGCCTCCCGGGCGGGGCTCTCGGATGTGCTCCTCATAGAGCGTGATATCGAGCTGGGAGGGATCCTACCCCAGTGCATCCACGACGGCTTCGGTTCGATAGTGTTCAAGGAGACGCTCACCGGTCCGCAGTACGCTCAGAAGTTCATAGACGAGCTTGGTCGCTCGAACGTCGAAGTGATGCTGGAGACCATGGTCATAGACCTCGCCCCCGACCGCACCGTTACCGCCATCAACTCCACGAACGGCATCATGGAGATCCGGCCGGGTTCGGTCGTCCTGGCCATGGGCTGCAGGGAGAGAACGAGGTACCAGATACTGCTTCCCGGGTACAGGCCCGCTGGGGTCCTAACGGCGGGTGTCGCGCAGCGCTACATAAACATCGAGGCTGTCATGCCGGGAAGGGACGTTGTCATTCTCGGCTCCGGCGACATCGGCCTGATAATGGCCCGGCGCTTCACGCTGGAGGGGGCGCACGTCGAGGGCGTCTACGAAATACAGGACGACACCGGTGGTCTGACACGGAACGTGGTGCAGTGCCTGCACGACTACGACATACCGCTTCACCTTTCCCATACCATCACCTTCATACACGGCTCCAACCGGGTGGAGGGGGTGACAGTATCCGCGGTCGACGATGGCTTGCGGCCCGTCGAGGGAAGCGATCGTTACGTACCCTGCGATACTCTCATGCTCTCGGTGGGCCTGATACCGGAAAACGAGCTCTCCAAGCGGGCGGACGTGAAGCTGGACCCGGTTACGGGCGGCCCGGTCGTCGACGAGAGCATGCAGACCTCGGTGGACGGTATCTTCGCCTGCGGGAACGTGATAAACGTCTTCGACCTTGTCGATTACGTGACCCGCAGCGCTCAAGTAGCCGGAAGGGGCGCGGCGCGGTTCGTGCTGGAGGGGCGCTCGAGGAAAGCGCCGGTGAGGGTTACACCAGGCCGGAACCTACGATTCGTAATCCCCCAGGTCATCCACGACTTCGACGGCGAGATAGATTTCTACTTCCGCGTGGAGCAGCCTGAGAAATCAGTGCGGTACTCGGTGCTCGCGGATGGAGAGAGGTTGAGCGGCAGGAAAGCCAAGATGGTCCGGCCGCCTGAGATGATCAAATCTTCCGCGGGGCCCCCGCCCGGCGGCGCTGTGAAGGAGATCACCGTGGAGGTGACACCCTCTGAGTAATGTCCACGATTACATATGCATAAACTGCCCCCTGAGCTGCCGTCTTGAGCTGGTCGAGGAAGGCGGCGAGGCGCTTGAGGTCAGGGGGGCCGACTGCCGCCAGGGAGAGGAGTACGCCAAGGAGGAGTTCGCGGACCCGAGGCGGATCGTTACCACGACGGTATCGGCCCGTAACGGGACCCTCCCGCTGGTTCCCGTCAGGACCGTGGAAGCCATCCCCAAGCGACTTGTTCGTGATGCCGTGGACAGGCTGGCATCAGTGACCGTGGAAGCGCCTGTCAGCCAGGGCCAGACGATACTGCCTGATATCCTTGGAACCGGCGTAGATGTGATAGCATGCCGGGACCTGCCGGCGCGCGGGAAGCAATAACTCCCTCCGCAGGACAACCGTTGACGTGATGGTACAATTGGTACCAAGACCCGTCTCGCTGTAACGCTCTTGAACACGGGGTGATGCAAATGGCGTTCTGCACCAGGTGCGGAAAAGACATGCAGGAAGCGAGTTTCTG
>JAGUWJ010000159.1 GCA_020062425.1 Actinomycetota bacterium | reverse complement strand
GGCCGCGGCCGCACCAAGCCGCCTCAGCGCGTTGACCGCAGTCCGGCCCCAGCCGGCCGGGAACAGGCCCGACACAGCGCGCCCCAGCTTTTCGATGAAGGTAAACCCGGACCAGGTGGTGTCCCTCCCCGGCAGGGTGTACGGATCGCTCCAGCCCGGTGTAGGGTCGAAAGATATCCATCCGAACACCGGGAAATATACCTCCACCCACGCGTGTGCGTCGCGGCTGCTCACCTCGAAATATCCTGTGAGCGGATTGTACTCCCCCGAGTCGAACCCCACCGCCACCCTGGCCGGTATGCCGACGGTCCGGCACATCACAGCCAGTGTTGTGGCGAAATGCTCGCAGTACCCCCTTTGCGCGTCGAAGAGGAAGAACTCCACTGTGTTCTGGTCCCTGCCCTGCCTCGGGCAGTCAAGGTCGTAAGGGTAGTTCGCCTTCAGGTACTCCGACAGGGCGTTCACCCTGTCGTAATCCGTCGGCTCTCCCGCGGTGATCTCCCTGGCCAGGGCCTCCACACGGGGTGACATGGCCGGGAGCTGGCAGAAGCGCTCCCGCATGCCGTCCGGGTAGACCCCCGTGGCTCTGCGCAACATCTCCGGGGTGACGTCACTGACCTCGGAGATGACGGTGTAGATGAGGTCGGGATCGAGCTCGATGGGGGTCAGTACCGTCATCATGGAGTCCACCTTGAGGACGGTGGCGGGAAAGTACACCGACCTCGGCACGTAGGCCGCGAAAAGGGTGTTGGGCAGGGGTTTCTCGATGAAGAAGGTCTGTACCAGGTCACGGGTGGCGTACATCGGGAGCTCACCTGGATAGCCCACGCTGAGCGGGAGCGACCTCGAGCTTATGTCCGCCATGTCGGAGCTCTCCGTGGAGTTCTCCCAGCCGTTCCCCAGGAACCTGTCGAAGGAGGTCGAGCGCCAGTAAGCGGGCTCCACCGCTCGCACCTTCATCACCGTCGCGTCCGCCGGAACCCCCCTCACGCGCAGGTCGAGGAACCTGCTGAACCCGAAGTAAGCTTCCGGATTGAAGGGCAGGGGCTTCCCTGGAAAACGGTCCTGTATGTCCGGGTAGCCCGGGTTCCTGAGGAACGCGCGGAAATCGCCGCGCGCCTCATCGGCGCGCGTCATGGGCAGGTAATAGGACCCGAATCCGGGAAGCCTAGGCAGGGCGACGAAGACGGACAGCGACAGCGGTATCAGGATCAGGCTCGCCAGCGCGGCCCTCACCTGAGGCCTCGGCCCCGTTCCGGCCACGACCACGTCCGCCTCCGACCTGAATCGCGAGACGTGCCCCAGGTAGAGCGCCGACAGCCCGCAGGCGAAGAACGGCACCAGCAGGTACAGGAAATCCATGGAGATCGAGAGAGAGCCGGCGAACGCCATCAACACCGCGGCGCTGATGAGCGAGAAATCGAGGTTGCGCCGCGTAGGAACGTCGAACGAATGCAGAACCTGCAGCCACAGGAAGAGCTGGACCAGGGGGTATCGCACGTCGTACGACCAGGAGCCGATCTCGGCCCAGAAGGCACCGAAGGCGATCAGCAGCAGCACGCTGAGCACGAGCTTGAGCAGGAGGTTGTCCCGGTACCGCCGCCGGTAGGAGAGATAGGACCCGATCACGACCCCGGCCCCCACCGCAGCCACAGTGACGGGCACGATGTCCGCGTACCGCACAGCGGAGTAGACGCTCAGCAGCACGGTGAGCAGAACCGCCAGGCGGAACCCCTTCGATTCCTCGGGAGCCTCCCGCCGGTTTAACGCTTTGTAGTATCTAGCGGTGCGCTCAAGCAAGACCCGATCTCCTGGCCGCGCGTCATCACGAACAGGTGAGCATCACGCGGCAGCTTCACTATGAGTTCCTCCACCTCGAGTATTGACCGCCCGGTGTCCCAGTCGGGACCGTACGAACCATCGACCACGGCGACCACCGCCGGCGGCTCCCCCATGGAGATACCCTCTAGACCCGCGGATATCAGCCCCGCGCCGGCGTTCGTCACCAGCGCCACCGCGGAGCCGGGGGCGGTCGCCCTCTCGGCGAGATACAGCGCTTCGGCGATGGAGCGGGAGGCGTCCGTCGGCCGCTCCGGGGCCCGGTAGACCGCCAGGGCGTAGAGGTTCTCCCTGAAGGAAGCTTGAGTGAGCACCTCCACAGAACCGCCGACGGGAACTGCGAGGCGCGGCATCCCGCCCTCCGCCTGGTAGTAGTCGAGGATTGACGCGGCGCAGCGAAGGCCGTCCTCCACACTGTTGGAGCGCGAGTCGCCGAAAGCAGGCTCGAAAAGCATCACCACTACCACGGCGGTCGACCGGTACTCTCTCTGGTACTCCTTAACGATGAGCTGGCCCAGCCTGGCGCTGCTCTTCCAGTGGATGTGCCTGAGCGAATCCCCCCTGGTGTACTCCCTCACCCCGAAATACTCCTGGCCGCCGCCCTTCCGCGACCATTCGGCGTTTTCGAACCCTGGCTCGAGCGCCATCTGCTCAAATGGGAAGCGGGCTATCCGTTGTATACTGGGGTAGACGACCATGGGGGAGGCGACGGTCTCCTCCCTGGAGGCCCGCGACAATCCGAAGAAGCCTCCCGTACTGACATCCAGGCGCGCGGTTTCGTAAACCCCGCGCCCGGGCGCGGGCTGCTCGTAGGCGACTTCAACGCT
>JAGUWJ010000119.1 GCA_020062425.1 Actinomycetota bacterium | reverse complement strand
TCAATGCCTGCCGCCACCTGGTCGACGAAGTCCCGCAGGAGTCCAGCCGGGAGGGCGCCTGCCTGCGTGAGTGCCTCAGCGACGATGTTGACCAACACGTTGACGACGTCTGGAACAGCCCCCAGGACGGACATGAAGAGGACCGGGTCCTCCCAGAAGAAAGTGCGCACGACCTGCCTCGCGGCCGGCGGATCTATCGAGTTGAGGAGCAGCAGCACCGCCTCTCTGAACTTGGGAGTACGGATGAGCTCGCGCAGGAAGCGGGCGCCGGCGCCGGCAACGGCGGTAGTCTCTGTATCCATCGCGCTCACCTCACAGTGTCTCGCACTCGAAGAACCAGCGTGCCACCTCAATCTGGCAGAGCTGCTTGCTCCCCTCCACCAGCTGGATTATCTTAAGGTCACGCCAGTGCTTCTCCACGTCCCAGTCTCGGTCGGCCCCGTACGCCTCCATCAGGTTCATGACCTTGCCTACGGCCTCCAGACTCTTGTCGGCGGCGAAGTAGCGGTGCGCGCGGGCCTTGGCGACGGCCTTCGGCTTCCACCGTTCCCCGTAGAGGTCCTGTCGGTCGAGCATCCGTGCGCTCTGGTATCCGAGTATCCTCAACGCCTCGATCGTCGAGGCGAAGTCGGCGAGGGCCCCAGCCACACCGTCGTCTTCCTTGAGCGGCCGACCCCTGTACTTCCTGGGTTCGAGAAACTCCTGGAGCCGTTCGTAAATGTTCATCATGCTTCCGACGTACCAGGCGATTATCCCCATGTTTCCGGTCGACATTATCTCTCCGACCCACTTGGCGTCCTCGCCGGGGCCGATGGCTCGGTACCAGACCGGGACGCGCACGTCTTCGAACCAGACATCTGAGTTCATGTCGGTGGCCATGCCGGCCTTCTCGTACGGTTTGCCGTGGGTCACGCCCGGGGTGTTGGAGGGGACGAAGATGACCGCGAAGTCGTTCAGGTCTTCGGAGCCGGGATTAGTGGTGCAGTAGACTGCCATGAGCTCGGCGAGGCCCCCGGTGTTGCTGGCCCAGAGCTTGTGACCGTTTATGACCCACTCGTCTCCCTCGCGCACAGCCGTGGTCTGGAGAGTGCTGCCCTTGATTATCTCGACGTTCTCTATGTCGGAGCCGCCCTGGGGTTCGGTCATGACCATCGCCGCGAAGACTGGCCTGGTCGTGTCGCAGAATATCGGCGCGAACTCCTCGCAGAGCCGGCGGTTCTCGTGTGGTTTGAACGTGATGAACTCCATGGGCCAGATGTGCGCGCCGAACGCGAGGCCCATGCCGGAGTCGGCGCGGGCGATATGCTCGAAGACGCGGAAGACCGCCACGCAGGTGGCATCCGACCGCCCGAGGCCCATTCCGCCGAGGTCTTCCGGGAAAGGAGCGCGCTGCAGGCCGTACTCGGCCATCAGCTTCTTGAAAGCCGGAAGGATGATCTCGTGGCGCTCCCAGTCCTCGTCGAACTGCCTGCGTACCGGCATGACTTCGTTCTCAGCCCAGCTCTTGACCAGGTCACCCAGCACCTTGTCGAGCGGGGTCACGTACTCCAGCGGGCGGGTGAATTCTTCTATGCTTCTCATTTGCCTCACCGTCCTCAGAGGGTCTTGGTCTGGTAGAACCAGCGGGCGTAGTCGTGCTTGGCCAGCTCGGCGGAGCCCATGTAGCACTGGACGGTCTTGACGTCCCTCCAGTAGCGCTCCAGCTGCCATTCCTTGGCGTAGCCGGCGCTTGCCATCAGCTCCATGATGCGGTGGATGGTATTCTCCGCCGTGCTGTAGATATCGTGCGCTATCATCGAAGCGGCGACGAAGATGCTCTGTGAGCCGGCGTCACCGTAGGTCTCGGGTTCCGCCAGCAGCCCGGCGAGATCGTATGCGAGAAGACGGCTTACGGAGATCTCCTTCGCTATCTCTCCCATCAGAGCCGCGGTGAGAGGGTTGTCCTTGAAGATGTGACCGCGCCCCTTGATGACCCTGGTGTCCCCCCACTCCTTGATTAGCTCGTAGCTGGCGAGCAAAGCGCCCACGCCCGCGCCCGCGAGACCCAGGTAGTACCAGGAGAGCAGGCGGCGGAACCCTTCCTCGCCGCGCCACAGGCAGTTGACCGCGGGCACCTTCACGTCTGATAGAGATATCTCGGCGTTGCGGCTTGCCGCGAGCCCGGTCTTCTTGAACTCGGCTCCCCGGTAGAGGCCTGATGCGTCCCCCGGCATAACGACGAATGCCGGCTCATCCTCCGATTCCACCGAACAGAGGACTCCGAAGAGGTCGGCATCCGCGCCCGAGCAGGAGGGACGAATATCTTTGCCGTTCAGCACCCAACCGTCGCCGGCGCTTGTTGCTATGACCTGAGGGTATTTGCCGCCTTTCAAAGGGGAGACTTCACCCTTCCCGTAGGTGGCGAGCACGAAGGAGACTATCACCGGCGCGCTTCCGTCGCAGAAGAGGGGTGCAAAAGCTCTGCAGGCGTCTTCGTCATAGTTGCCCTCCAGGGCCATGGCCGCCTGCAGGGAGAGGCTGTGCGCGGCGAGAAAGGCGAGGCCGACATCCGCCCTCGCGGCCTGCTCCAGCGCCGAGACGATAGTGTAGGACACATCGGGTTTGTTGTGATCCTCGCCGCCGAGAGCCTCCGGCCAGAGCATCTTCTGCATGCCGATCCCCACAAGGATCTTCTCCAGTGAAGGCCGCAGGAGATTCTCGTAGTCCTCCTTCAGCTCCAGCCGTTTCGACGTGACTTCCTTCTCGAGCATCCCCTCAAGGCTGGAGGCGAGCGCGAGATCGACGTCTTTCAGCCTGCTCCGCGGGTAGTGGAAGATGTCAAGCTGGGCCATGTGAGACCTCCCGTGTTGCCGTGTCAAATCGATAATCGAATATGACCGCAAGGTACCGACCACTTCTCGTTGCGGCAGTAATGTTATAGGAACAGCAAGGCCTGAGTAAAGAAGAACGGTGTAACTAGTAGTTGAGAACTGCTTGACGGATGCGGAGATGCGGCTGATGCGCCCGGCCTGCTCAGGCAGTATGAAGCACCCATCAGGCGACCCAGCTTTTCAGCCTCCAGGGCCGCGGGTGTCCTTACGTGCAGTGCAGGTACTCGTCCACCAGCGCCTTTATCTTGTCGTCGTCGCCGTAAAGCTCCTCGCTCAGGTGCCTGTCACGGTAACCAGCGAGAGTGCCCGCAACGTCTTCGATTACGGCGGCGGGAAACACACCGTCCTTCTCATAGATGTCTCTGTCGCCAAGGAGTTTCCCGGACGATTCCTCGCAAGACGCCGGGAGTTTGGGAAGCTTGTCTCGCATGTCCTTGTATTCATCGTTGAAGATATTGACATCCACGTAGAGCTTCTTTGCGAACTGGAGCGCGTCTTTCATCTCTATGCCGTGCCTCGCCGCGACCGAGAGGCCCGCCAGAAGGAGGTAGATGTTCGCCGAGCCGTCGGGGCTGCGGAACTCGATGGTCTGGTTCTCCGAGGCGGTCTCATAAACCCTGGTCTCTTGTGGATTTACCTCGTTTATCATGTGATCGACCCCAAGCCAGCCCAGGGGAACCCGCACGAGCACCGAACGGTTCTTGTCGCCCCAGCAGATATTTGTGGGGGCTTCCTGATGCGGGACCAGCCTGAGGTACGAGATCGGCACGGTGTTGCCGAACGCAGTGAGCGATGGGGCCATCTTGAGATAACCCGCGATAGTCTTCCTTGCGGTATCGCTGAGGGTGTCCCCATCGACCATCATGTTCCTGCCGTCTTTCACCAGCTTGGAGTGCACGTGCAGACCGCTTCCGGCGTGGCCTACCAAGACCTTGGGCGCGAATGTCACGGGGACGTTGTATTTGTTTCCGAGGTTTCGCAAGACCCATTTGGCGATAACTATCTGGTCGGCGGCGTCTTCGATGGGCACTGGGAGGAATTCTATCTCGTGCTGCTCCATCTCCATTCCCTCTTCGCTCACGGAACCGACCTCTGAGTGGCCGTACTTGATATTGCCTCCAGCGCCGGCAATGAGGCGCATTGCTTCGTACCTGAGCTGTTCCCACTTCGAGAACGGGGAGGCCTCGTGGTATCCTTTCTGCGCTTCCACCGGGTAAGGGTCGTTTCTCTCGTAGAAGATGTAGTATTCGAGCTCGCCCATTGCCTCGAGTTGCATGCCAGTTTTTTCCTGAAGGACCTGGTGGGATTTCCGGAGGACGTTCTCGGGTGAGCTCTCGAGTGGAGTACCATCCCCCTTGAAATATGTGCACAATATCTCAATTGCTGGAATGGTGGAGAAGGGATTCATGAATGCCGTCTTGTACCTTGGGATGACGTAGAGGTCGCTCGAAGCCGCGTCAATGAACGAGAAGAGGCTCGAGCCGTCGACCCGCTCGCCTGTGGACAGCAGGCTGTCCAGCTGGCCGCGGTTGTTAATGACGAAGTTCAGCTTCTTGAGCCTGCCGTCTCCGCCGGTATACCTGAAGTTGACCATCTGGATGTCGTGGTCCGATATGTACTTTATCAGGTCTTTCTTGGTGAAATCCTCGGGAGGTTTGTCGAGGTACCGAACGAGGTTGTTCGGGTTCATCTCGGTACGCAGGTGCTCCATTTCAAACTCCTTGCCTTTATGGACGTCGCGAGCGTGGGGCCTCGAGGCGGCGCCCGTCGGGCAACCGCGCATATCGGGAAGCATTGTACAGAGTCGGGGGGAGTGGTTGCAAGATTTCCCCACGAGGTGTGCAAATGCAGAGCTTGTATTGTTTGCGTATCCGGAGATTCATGATATAATGTTTTCTAATGATTCGAGAAAGGCCCTTGGGCCTCTTTTTTATGCCCGAATCCGGACAGTATTCCGTTTTATTCTTTGTACACTCGATTTCCTGCTATATTTTTTGATGCGTCTCTTGCTCCCCCAAGCCAGGAAGTCTTTCTCAGCACGCTGAAATGAGTGATATCGGGAGTGGAATCCCCCGGATGCGGGATGAATCGGGGTTATATTGGTACGAATGGGGGATACTGCCGGTTTTGCCAACTCCCGAATCATTATGCGAGGTCTCAATCACAGTCTCGTCCGAGAGACGATCGATGAGAAAAGGATGATGCTTTCGAGAACGGATTCTTGAAATAATCGCCCTCAGGTGGGGTAGGAGGGAGTGCACCTGCGTCAGACCTCAAGCAAACCGCCTACCCACCTTCTGCCCCACCTGCCCTCCCAGAACCTAGACGGGTCCTGGGTTTTTTATCGCCTGTTATCGCCAGAAAACTGCACAATCGGACCGGGGTGACAAGTCGCTCAGAGGGGATGGTCCCTTAGGTCCGCGCAGTAGTGGGTGTGGTGGACCCGGGCGTGCTTTAGCACTTCCAGGGCGATATTCTTGACCTGCAGGGGATCGCCGAACTGCCGTTTCTCGTTGGTCACCACGGCCACGGACAGCTTGACCGCGTTTTCGATGTCGCCCCCGGCGCCACTTGCGAGTTCCGGGCAGATCTCTTCGATGGCCTGGTCGAACCGGGCAGTCAGGCTGGAAAATATCTGCGGAACGCGAAGCGGGATCGAGAGAACCACGAAGTCATCTTCGCCCATGTAGCCCAGGAACTCCTCGTCCGCGACTATGAGGTCGCGGAGTATGTCCGCGAGGCTGACTATGAGGTTGTCCCCCTGAGGCACGCCGTGGCGGTCGTTCACGACACGGAGATTGGTGATATCGAGATAAAGAAACGCGAAGAACTTCCCCCGTTGCTCGAGCCTCTTCCTGGTCTCCTCGTAGATCTGGTGCTTACCGGGGAGTTTGGTGAGGGGGTCGACAGCCAGCCCCTTGCTGGCCCGGCTCAAGACCGACTTGATCCGGGCGAAGAGCTCGGGGTTCTCGAACGGCTTGGCCAGGTAGTCGTCCGCTCCGCACTCGAAGCCTTTGACCACGTGCTCGGTCTGGTCCAGCGCCGTGAGCAGGACGATGGGGATGTATTTCGTGCGCGAGTCGGACTTGAGCCTCTGGCAGACCTCCCATCCGTCGACGCCCGGCATCATGATGTCGAGGATGATGACGTCCGGCTGATCGACCACCGCGGAAACGAGGCCGGTTTCGCCGCTCATTTCGGTCACGACCTCATAGCCCTCTATCTCCAGGTTGGTCTTCATGACCTCGAGAAGGGAGGCTTCGTCGTCTATGAGGAGGACTTTTCTCTTCTTCAGCTCAACCATATATGCACTATCTCACAAGTCCGCAGCATGAAGATTCTAACACAGGCAGCAAAGAGCCGGTCACAGCAGGCCGTGTCGCTCGAGAAGGCCATTGTCCGAGAGTATATCGGCGGGGCCACCGTCCGCGACCACCTGCCCGTCCTCCATGAGCACGACACGTCCGCAGACGTCACGTGCTATGTCGAAATCGTGGGTCACGATCACCTTGGTGCCGTCGAGCGTGTTCAGGAGTTCGGTGAACTCACGCCGGCCTCTGGGATCGAGGTTGGCCACCGGCTCGTCGAGCACCAGTATCTCCGGGTCCATGGCGAGGACGGTGGCAAGCGATATGCGCTTTTTCTCACCGAAGCTCATATGGTGCGGTGAGCGGTTCTCAGAACCTTCCATGCCCACCCAGGTGAGTGCGCGGGCGACGGCGTGACGGACTTGCTCAGCGGGGAGCCGCTGGTTGAGGGGCCCGAACGAGACGTCTTCCTCGACGGTCGGAGAGAACAGCTGGTCGTCGGGGTCCTGGAAGACCAGCCCCACCAGGTCGCGCACCGCGCGGACGTTCTTCTTGTTCACCTCCAGCCCCATTACCTCCACCTTGCCTGTCCCCGTCAGGATGCCGTTCAGGTGCAGGGCCAGAGTTGATTTGCCGGCTCCGTTCGGACCCATCAGCGCTACGGTCTCGCCCTTACGGACCAGCAGGTCAACACCTCTGAGCGCGGGAGTGCCGTCGGGGTAGGTGTAGTGAAGACCCTCTATCATTATTGCCGTCAGCTGTGGAATAGGTATCACGTCCAAAGCACTACCAGCCTTCCTGAGAGGGCTGCCAGGGTGACGGCCAGCATGAAGAAGTAATCGGCCGCGCGCATCTTCGGCTCGCTCACGCGGGGGAACGTGCCGTCAAAGCCTCGGGCGGACATGGCCTGGTAGACGCGCTCCGCGCGCTCCTGGCTGCGCAGGAAGAGCGAAGCGATCATGTGACCGATGACATGCGCGTGCCATATCCATCGCCCGCGGTAGTTCCTCGAGTCGCGGGCTCTCTTCATCCGCTCTGCCTCGTCGACTATGAGGAAGACGTAGCGGTACATGAAAGAGGCCACGGTGGTGAAGAAGCGAGGCACCTTCATGCGCTCAAAGCCGTGCATGAGATCCGCGAAGGGGGTGGTGGAGGAGAGCAGGATAAGGCACGACACGGATATCAACGCTTTGACGGTGACGTTCCACAGTACGATCAGCCCGTCACGCGAGACGGAAAACAGCCCCAGGTCATAGGTGGGCCCGCCTTCATGCATGAAGGGCACGAACAGGGCCACAACCAGGATGAATGGGAGCACAATGAGGACGCGGGTCGCCATGTACTTCAGTGGAAGGCGCGAGGCGTTGGCGATCACCAGTACCAGCGCGGCGTAGACCGCGAACGGCCACCAGGCACCGGGCGGGGTGGTGACGCAGCAGATCACGATGGCGAAGAGCGCGATGGTCTTCGCCCTGGGGTCGAGAGCGTGGACCGGGCTCTCGAGCCTCGCGTACCTGTCTATGAAGTCATGTTTCACTTGGTTCCCCGGAGCCGGCGTCCTTTTTCTTCAGGAGCCGCCCCAGACCCCAGGCGGCCAGGCCTATCACCAAGGCTGCGGCGAGAGTGATGAATACTCCCACCAGGCCGGAAAGCCCGGTGGCGACGCGGTCGTTCTCTACACCTGGCACCGCGTAGTCGGGGACAGGGGAGCGGGTCCATACGGGCTCTGTCTCCTCGGCTTTGTCGAGGAAGCCCTTCTCCTCGGCTTTTTTCTCGAGACCGTCCGGGCTTGAGGAGGCCCAGGGCGAGACAAACACTGCGAGAACGAGGATTACGACCAGCGCCAGCCCGAGGAAGATGAGCAGCCCGCGGTTTTTCATGAGCCTTGAGAGCGTGCCTTCGCTCACGATGCCACCTCCTCCGCGGTCAGCGCCTGCGCGATCGGCGGTGCGGAATAAGAGCAAACGAGGTCCGGCCTGGCCTGCAGGACCACCGCCACCACGACCGTGGTTATGATGGCCTCGCCGATTCCGATGAGGGCGTGTACCCCCACCATGGCCGGCAGCACCGTACGCAGTGGCACCGTCCCGGACACAGCCAGCTCCACCGAACAGGCAATGCTCGCCAGCACCACGGAGAACCATGAGAATACCGCGGTCGAGGCTAGAAGAGCCGACCTCTCGCTGGTCGCCCTCGAGAGCAGCGCCTTGGCGTAATAGAAGAGGTAGTAGCTCAGCAGCCCTCCTATCACGCCCATGTTGAAGACGTTTGCCCCGAGCGCGGTAAGACCTCCGTCGGTGAAGAACAGGCACTGCACCAGCAGGACTACCACCATAACCAGGAAGCCCGCCCACGGGCCGAGCAGAACGCATGCCAGCATGGCTCCCAGGAAGTGCCCGCTGGTGCCTCCGGCTACGGGGAAGTTCAGCATCTGGGCCGCGAAGATGAAGGCGGCGGTTATCCCCAGCATGGGGATGAGTTTCTCGTCCATCTTCTCACGCACTTTGTATAGTGCGTATCCGGTGGTGCCCGCCGAGGCAGCAGTGAGTGTTCCCCAGGTCTTGGGGTCCAAGAATCCGTCGGGAATATGCAATCCGACCACCTCCTGTTTCGCAGGTGGCAAACAAAAAAGCCACCAGACCGCCGGTCTTCGACCGGATTTCGGCCTTCGTGGCCTCATTCAGAATACGGACTCAAACCTGCAAGGCCTTCTTGGCCCTCTCAACAGCTTGTGTATTATAACATTTACGTTGGGGTCAGGCACTGAACCGTAAGTTCTGGAAAATTATCCCAGTTTCTGGCAAAACTTACGGTTAAGTGCCTGACCCCAACGGACCAACGGAAGTTATTTGAGGATAATTTCGTGGCCGGTGAGATCGACCTTCACTATCTCGGCCGTCACCAGTTTCTGCTCGCCGAAGAGGTCGGTCAGGAGGAGCTTGTCCCCCTCAGGCTTGACCGTCACCACGTTCTCCATCAACTGCTGCCTGTCACCGTCCTTGACGATGAAGACCACTGCCTCACACATCTGAATCCTCCTCCGGGCCGCCGGGCAGGTCGAACTGCTCCCTGACCATCTCGACTGCCTCTTTTATCAACTGCTGCAAGGGCTTCTTGGCCGTCCCCAGTATCTCGATTGGGGGATTGGATATCGGCAGGAGCACCTTGCGCCCCTTTGCCGACGCGATCGCGGTCGCGATACGCGGCGAGACCTCACCCATCATCGAGTTGGGGACTAGGATGGAAAGAGATCCCATGATGACGTCCGCCTCCGTTATGGAGAAGGTTATGGCGTTCTCTCCGGTCGCCCCCCGGGTAGCCTTCGCCCTCATCATGCTCCCCGTAGCGATGGCGTTGGTCCCCAGCGCCATGATCTCCGTCTCCTCCGGGAGCGCCTGGCGCAGGCCGATGATTATCTGCGTGCCGATGCTCCCACCCATGCCGTCAACGACTGCGATTACCATCTGTCGCCTCCCTGGTAGGCCTTGATGGCACCGGTCGATTCGAGGTACCTCTGAGCGGCGAGGGCGGCCGTGGCGCCCTCCGCTGCGGCGATCAACACCTGCTTGAAGAGGTTGGCCCTCGCGTCGCCGGCTGCGAAGATCCCCGGCACGCTCGATTCAAGGCGCTCGTCAGTCTTCACGTAGCCCGCTTCGTCCAGCTCCACCACCTCGGTGAGAAACCCGGTGTTGGGCGTGTTGCCAACATAGAAGAAGACACACGATACGGGCACCTCTGTGGTCTCACTGGTCACGTTGTTGAACACCGAGGCCGACTGCACCGTCTGTTCGCCCTTTATCTCCCTGATCTCGGAGTTCCACATGAACTCGACCTTGGGGTCGGAGAGGATGCGCTCCTGCAGGTACGACGAAGCCCTGAGCTCGTCCCGCCGGTGAACCAGGATGACCTTACTGGCGAAGCGGGTCAGATGGAGCGCCTCCTCGACCGCGGCGTCCCCGCCCCCTATGACCATGACAGCCTTCTCCTTGAAGAGGGGGGCGTCACAGGTCGCGCAGTAGGAGATGCCCCGACCGGTGAACTCGTCCTCGCCAGGGATGCCCATCTTGCGGGGGCTGCGACCCGTGGCGACGATGAGGGCGCTCGTCCTTACCTCTCCCTTGTCCAGGACCAGCGTCTTAGCTGGGCCGTCCTGTACGAGCCGGTTGACCGGCGAGAAGCTCATGATCTCCAGCCCGAACTTCTCGACCTGCTCCTTCATGAGGTCCGCGAGGTCCGGACCGGGTATTCCCTGGGGGAAGCCGGGGTAGTTCTCGATGAGCGGCGAGTAGACGGCCTGCCCGCCCGGCATCTGCTGTTCGAGCAGTACCGCGTCGATCCTGGCGCGGCACAGGTAGAGGCCGGCCGTGAGACCTGCAGGACCTCCGCCGACTATCGCTACGTCACGGACTGGTTCGGTCATCGGTTCCTCCCCGGAAGACCGGAAACGGCTCAATCGTGCCAGTATTGTAGCATTTTGACATACACCGCCGATGCCCTGCCGCGAAGGCCCCGACGCCTGATGAAGGGTCGCGGGCGGATACTGCGAATTGTACTCGTGCAGGCCGAGGAAGAGCGCGAATGGATGGAAGGAGGTGCAAGGATGCCTAACATCTACGTGGACGGTCCACCGATCGATATCGAGGTGAAGCGCACTTTCGTGAAGGAAGTCACGGACGCCGCCGTCAAGGCTTACAACATCCCCGCCCAGGGGATAATCGTCGTCGTCAGGGAGAACCCCGCAGAGAACGTGTCCATCGGCGGGTGCCTGCTCTGCGACACCCGCGCGGAGATGCCGGAATAGATGCTGGACAGGTATTTTGCGGTCGAACGCCACGAGCGGTTCGCCATGCACTGGCTCGCGCGCCTCACCGAGGCCGGGGTCGACCACCTCCCTGGAGCTTCTGATGAGGAGCTGTTCGCGGCGAACACCGCCGGGATCCGCGAGCTACTGGCGACGCGGGACTCGGCGGCCGACATCTTTCGGGAAGAGTCGGCGAGCAGCATCCTGGATGTCAAGATAGAGCTTGCTCACCGAATGCTCTCGGACTGCCGGTTCTGCTCGCGGTGCTGCGGGGCCGACCGTACCTCGGGCGAGACCGGCTACTGCGGGGTGGGCGCGAATTCGCATTACAATTCTGATTTCCTTCACATGGGCGAGGAGCCGGAGCTTGTCCCCAGCCACACCATCTTCTTTTCCGGATGCACCTTTCACTGCGTCTACTGCCAGAACTGGGACATAGCCTTCAGCGCCGGGTCGGGGCCCGCCGCGGAGCCCGCGGTGCTGGCCGCGGCGCTGC
>JAGUWJ010000211.1 GCA_020062425.1 Actinomycetota bacterium | reverse complement strand
TCGAGACAGAAGCACGAAGAGATGGTTGAACCGAGTTCGCCGCTGTTTGAGAATGGAGGCAGTTGACGGAAGAGGATGACGGCTGCTTTTTCAGAGATGATAGAATCGGCGGGCAGAGATAGTATGCCGTTGAAGCCAGAAGGAGTCTACCCATGGAATACGCCGAGATAATGGAGCGCCTTGCAAAGGTAGTTTCAACTGACGTTCGGCCCATCCCCGAAGACGCCCTGGAAAAGGAGAAGGAGCGGTTCTACGAGACGCACAAGAGATCGCTCGAGCTTTTTGAGGAGGCCAAGTCCTTCATCCCCGGCGGCGTGGAGCACAACCTCGCCACCAGCCACCCCTTCCCGGTGGCGATGGACCGTGCCAAGGGTTACAGGATGTGGGACGTCGACGGCAACGAGTACGTAGATTTCCTGCTTTGCGGGGCGCCCATCATACTGGGGCATCACTACGACCCGCTCGACGACGAGGTCGTGAAGATAATCCAGGAGAAGGGGCCTTCCACGGGCCTGACCTCCGAGTACGAGCTGCTTGCGGCGAAGAAGGTATGCGAGCACATGCCCTCCGTGGAGATGGTCAGGTTCCTCCAGTCAGGCACTGAGGCGGACATGGCGGCCCTGCGCGTCGCCAGGGCGTACACCCAGAGGCAGAAGGTCATCAAGGTGGAGGGCAGTTACCACGGCTGGTACGACACGTACGTCTCGAACCTGCACATCCCGGGGACGGGGGCTCTTAACTCCGTCGGCATTCCTCCCCAGGCCTACGAGATGCTGGTTGAGGTCAAGCCCAACGACTTCGAAGGCCTGGAGAAGGCGTTCGAGGACAACAAGGACGAGATAGCCGCCATGGTGGTCGAGCCGGTCGGCGGCGAGTCGGGGGTGCACCCTGTCCATCCCGACTGGAACGCTCGCTGCCGCGAGCTCTGCAGCGAGCACGGCGCGCTGCTGATATTCGACGAGGTGGTTACAGGTTTCAGGCTGGATATGGGAGGCGCCCAGAAGTACTTCGACATCGCGCCGGACCTTACCGTGCTGGGGAAGATCGTGGCCCACGGCTACCCCTCGGCGGGCGCGATAGCCGGCCGCAGGGAGGTCATGGAGATCTGCGGCGCGGGTATGGGCGTAAGGCCTTTCATGGGCGGCACGCTCGCCGCCAACCCGATTTCCTGCGGCGCATGCTACCACGCCATCAGGCTGATGGAGGAGAACGACGCCGTTCGCAAGTCGACGGAATTCGCGCACAGGATAGTCGAGGAGCTGAACGGACTTTTCGCCACCAGGCCGGATCTGCCGTTTTTCCTCTACAACTTCGGCCCCATAATCCACTACGTCACCACCGGCTTCTTCGCCGTTGACATAGGGGGCCCCAAGGCCTTCGAGGTCATCTCGCGGCGCAAGACCGCGGAGGATTACCAGATGGTGGCCTCCAACATGGGATTGAACTCTCTCGCCGGAACGAGGATGTACACCTGCATGCAGCATGATGACCAGGCGCTCGCGAAGACCCTCGAGGTGTGGGAGTACATCCTGTCTCTCATCCCGAAGAAGTGAGTTGAGTGGATGAGCACCTCCGAACTGCGGCCGTTCTTCGAGCCTGAAGGCGTCGCCATCGTCGGCGCGCCGCGCAACATAGGTTTCGGCTACGGGATACCTCCGATGCTCAAGTCGCACGGCTGGACCGAGAGGATACGGCTGGTCAACCCGGTCGGAGGCGAGCTGCACGGCCTTCCAGTCTACAAGAGTGTCGCGGAGGTCCCGGACCCGGTCGACCTGGCTGTGGTGCTAGTTCCTGCGGCGGCGGTCCCCGGCGTACTCGACGAGATAGGGCGGCGGGGCATAGGCAACGCTGTTGTCGAGAGCGCCGGCTTCGCGGAGATAGGTGACGAGGGGCGAGCCCTGCAGGACGAGGGGGCGAGGGTAGCCCGGACCCACGGCATACGTGTCATCGGGCCGAACTGCGTGGGGGTCGTCAACACGGCGAACCGCTTCAGCACGGTGGAGATAATCGAGGAGGCGTTCACGCCCGGGCCGGTGTCCATCATCGCCCAGAGCGGCGTGTTCGGGAACGTCATGCTCGACATGCTTCACGAGTTCAAACTGTACGTGGCCAAAGCGGTGACCCTCGGAGACAGGATGGACGTGAACGAGTGCGACATCCTGGAATACCTCATCGAGGATGACTCGACGGGGGTAGTGATGATGTACCTGGAGGGAGCCGCGGACGGCAAGAGGCTGCGCAGGGTGCTCAAGAGAGCTTCCAGGGTCAAGCCGGTCCTGGTGTTGAAGAGCGGGAGGACCGGAGCCGGAAAGGCGGCTACCGCGTCTCACACCGGCAGCCTTTCCGGTGAGGACGGCCTTTATGACGCGCTGTTCTCCCAGACCGGCACCATGCGCGCGGCGACGCTGGAGGACCTGGTGGAGATGGCGAGGGTGTTCTCGACACAGCCCGCTCCAAAGGGGAACAAGTTGGGTATCGTGACCTCCAGCGGGAGCCTGGGCGTGATGGCGACGGACACGGCGGTGAGCAACGGGCTCGTCCTGCCCCGGCTCTCGGACGAGACGATGAAGAAGGTGGCGAAGGAAGCGCCCACCTGGATGAATGTCAAGAACCCCCTTGACGTCGGCCCTTCGGCCCAGTTCGCTACGGCCCTCAAAGCCCTGCTGGGTGACCCCGGCATCGACATGGTCCTGGCCGTCACCATCATCCCGTACGCGGTCTTCCGTGAGCTCATGGACATGGGGATGAAAGGCAGTGCCTGGTTTGGTGACATCGCCGGGCTGAAGGAAGCCGCGCCTGATAAGCCTCTTGCGGTCTGCGCGGTCGGACACGGCGACTTCGTCAAGCACATGACTGAGGTGGCGGGGCCGGACGTACCCGTTTACGTGTCGCCTGAGCCTACCGCGCGCGCCCTGGCGGCGCTCTACCGGTACTGGACCTGGCGGAATGGCGAAGCGGAGGCAGGCGGCGTCAGCGCCTGACACCCATCGTCTTGTGCGCTATTCGCGCGTTCAGGCTGATGAAGCTGTCCCAGAGCCGGGGGAAGTACTTCGAGATACCGTAAAGCAGCTTCATCTGGTAGGGGCAGACAACGACCGCGGTTCCCTTCTCCATCGCCCTGACTATCCTGTCCGCGAGCTCGTCCGGGCTCATGGCATGGCGCTTCATGGTGCTGTCCTCTGACGAGTCCACCTCCATCCCCACGGCCTTTACGTTATCAAGCATGGGAGTGCGCACGAAGCCGGGGCAGACGGTTGTGACCTTGACACCGTGGACCGAGGCTTCCGCGCGAAGGACCTTGCTGAATCCGACCACGGCGAACTTCGAGGTCGTGTAGAGCGAGAGATAGGGGAGGGCCATCAGCCCGGCCGCGGAGGCCAGGTTGACTATATTGCCGGAGCCGCGCTCGTACATGTCACGAGAGAAGTGATGCACTGTGTTGATGACGCCCCAGAGGTTGACGCCCAGCAGCCACTCCCATTCCGCCAACGGTATCTGGTCGATAGCGCCCCCTATGACGACGCCTGCGGAGTTGACCAGTATGTCGGGTGTCCCGTGCTCGGCCGCAACGCGATCGCGGAGCTCTTCCACCTGGCCGGCGTCGCTCACGTCGGTGACGTAGAAGGAGGCACGTCCGCCGCTGAGCCCGATGTCGTTTGCGACCGACCTGAGCCCCTCTCTATCGATGTCGACCAGCAGCACGCCTGCCCCTTCGGCAGCCAGCTTCATGGCTACGGACCTGCCGATACCGCTCGCGGCACCGGTCACCAGGGCGGTGCTTTCACGGAACTCGATAGACATAGGACCTCCCGACCTGACACTCTGGTATCATAACTGGCGTTGCGTCCAGAGTAACACAGGATCGTCCGGGAGGAGATCTCAAGATGTTCAACGGGATATTTCACATCAGGAAGCCTGACAACGAGCCTGTCCTGAGCTACGCGCCGGGCACCAGGGAGAGAGCCGAGCTCAAGGCGGTTCTCGATGACATGATGTCCAACCCGGTGGAGGTGCCTTGCATCATCGGGGGCAAGGAGTTGACGACTGGTGACCTGGTGGACATGCACCCGCCTCACGACCTGAAGAGCACACTCGGTACCTATCACCGGGCGGGGCCCAGGGAGGCGGACCTCGCCATCGACGCGGCGAACGAGGCAAAGGTCGACTGGAGTGAGATGCAGTGGTCGTCGCGAGCGACGGTGCTCCTCAAGGCCGCCGAGCTGCTTTCCGGGAAGTACCGGCAGACCCTGAACGCCGCGACCATGCTATGCATGAGCAAGACATGCCACCAGGCCGAGATAGACTCGGCCTGCGAGCTGATTGATTTCTGGCGCTTCAATCCGTACTTCATGACCGAGGTGTACGACGACCAGCCCATTTCCACCAGGGATTTCCTGAACTATATGGAACACCGCCCGCTGGAGGGGTTCGTCTTCGCCATAACCCCGTTCAACTTCACCTCCATCGCAGGGAATCTGCCGACTGCGCCGGCCCTGATGGGGAACGCGGTGGTGTGGAAGCCCGCTTCGGCGGCTGTCCTCCCGGCTTACTACGTGATGAAGGTGCTGGAGGAGGCCGGCATGCCGGACGGCGTCATCAACATGGTCCCGGGGCCCGGGCCGGTCATAGGGCCGCCCGTGCTGAACCACCTGGATCTCGGCGGCGTCCACTTCACCGGCTCGACTTACGTGTTCTCGACGATATGGTTGACCATCGGCTCTGACATCCGTAAGTACTACTCGTACCCCAGGATAGTGGGGGAGACCGGCGGGAAGGATTTCATATTCGCGCATGCGTCATGCGATGTGGACGCGCTGGTGGCGGCTGTCGTGCGCGGCGCGTTCGAGTATCAGGGGCAGAAGTGCTCGGCCCCCAGCAGGCTTTACGTGCCGGACTCCATCTGGCCGGAAGTGAAGGAGCGCGTCCTGGACGAGATAGCGACCATCAAAGTGGGCGACGTCCGTGACTTCGGGAACTTCGTGAACGCCGTAATCGACAAGGCGGCGTACGGGACCATCGTGGAGTACATCAAGTTCGCCAGGCAGGACCCCAACATGGAGATACTCTGCGGGGGGGCGTACGACGACTCGAAGGGCTTCTTCATCCAGCCTACTGTGGTCGAGACCTCAGATCCCAGGAGCAAGCTCATGTGCGAGGAGATATTCGGCCCGGTGATGACGGTCTATGTCTATAAGGAGAAGGAGTACGAGCAGACGCTGGAGCTGTGCAACAGCACCAGCCCCTACGCGCTGACCGGGGCCATCTTCGCGCAGGACCGGTTTGCTATCGTGCAGGCGGTGAAGGCGCTGCGGAACGCCGCCGGGAACTTCTATATCAACGACAAGCCCACCGGTGCGGTGGTGGGGCAGCAGCCGTTCGGCGGCTCGCGGGCGTCCGGGACCAACGACAAGGCCGGGAGCTGGATAAACCTGGAGAGGTGGGTTTCGCCGAGGGCGATCAAAGAGACGTTCCTGCCGCCCACTGACTACCGCTATCCGTTCCTGGCCGAATAATTTCCTCTTGGGGCGGACCCTTAACCGGAGATTTCCGTTGGTGCCTTCCGTTGGTGCCTGACACCAAATGGAAATGTTCCAGGACCTGGCAGAATTTCCGGTTAGGGGTCCGCCCCAAGAGGAAATTTCAGGGGTTGACGGCCTCTTCCACCCCGGACTTCCGGTCAAGCCACTTGGAGACGATGACCAGGGAGCTCGGCAGCACGAACACTGCGCCGACCAGTGCCGCCAGCAGGCCGACAGCGGTTATCCAGCCGAAGTGCCTAAGGGGCATCATGCTGGAGATGCCGAGTATGGCAAAGACGCCGGCCGTAGTGAACCCGCCGGCGACCAGGGCACGGCCTACGTGCAGCACCGTACTCCTTACGGACTCTTCGAGGGTCATCCCGCGTTCGTGGCGCTGTTCCCTGAAGCGGTGGGTGACGTGTATGCCGAAGTCGATACCCGCCCCGATGACGAGCGACGCCACCAGCACCGTCATGATGTCGAGCGGCCACCGCATTATGTACAGGAACACCATCTCCGCGGACATGCCGCATACCACGACTACGAGCGTTATCAGCCCATAGAATAAAGACTTGAAGACGATTATGAGTATCAGGAGACACAGCACGAGGGCCAAGCCGGACGTCTGAAGCTGGGTGGGGACTATGTTGCCCATGAGGTCCGCTATCAGGACGCTGAAGCCGGTCGCCTTTGCCTTCAGCTCGGTATCCTTGCCTATCTCGGAGGCGGCATCCCTTAGGATCTGCGTCTTGGTATCCGTCTCGGCCTGTGTCTCCGGCGCTCCCGAGCGTATCATCACCAGGGCGTAATCGCCGTTTTTCGACACGAAGGAATCCAGGTTCAACTGCTTCCCCAATTCCGCCACGATGCTCTTTACCGCCTCGGGGGAGTCGGGGATGCTTCCCCCGTTGGCGTTCGCCACGACGTCCGCGATAGAGACGTTGCCCTCGCGGGTGAAGTAACCCTTCTTGTCGGGTTCGTTGCGGCTGTCCGCGACCACCGCGTCCTCCAGCTTCAGCAACGCTTTCAGGCTCTCGGGCTGGAGCACGTCCCCCTTCACCAACATGACGTCCGCGTCCTGGGCACCGAAGTAACTGGCCAGCATGTCGCTCGCCTTGACGCTGGGCCAGTCCCCGCCCATCATCGAGCGAACATCCGCCCCGGTCTGGAGGTTGAAAAGGGAAAACACCGCGAAGGCTATCAGCACCAGGACGCCCGCGGCGACAATCCAGTGATGGTGGTAGGCGGTCATAGAACTGCGCACCAGCGCCCTATCGACCATCGCGCCGTACTGGGACTCCCTGCGCCGCTTCTTCATCTTCTCGAGGTGCGATTCGAGCTTCTCCGCCTTCTTGCGTCGGTCCCTTATCACTACCACGGCCGGCAGGAGAGTCAACGAGAGCAGGAAGCTGAAGATTATGCCTATCATGCACACGATCCCGAAATCCCTCAAGGGGCTGATGTCGGTTATGGTGAAAGACATGAAACCGAAGACGGTGGTTATGGCGGTGAGGAACACTGCGACCCCCACCGTCTTGACCGAGGTGGTGGCAGAGTAGAAGATGTCGCCCCCGGCCTCGCGCTCTTCGTAGTACCGGCTGAGAATGTGTATCACGTACGCTATGTTGATGCCCAGCATCAACGGCATGATCGCAACCGACATGGTGGTATACGTGATACCTACCCAGCCCATGAACCCGATGATCCAGAAGATGCCTACTACTATTACGAACAGCAACAGGAAGACGTCAGAGACCCTCCTGAAGGTCATGTAGAGGATCAGCATGATATAGAGCAGGGCGATGAGAAAAAGCACGCCTGTCTGCCGAACCATGACCTCCTGAGCGTCCTTCTGTATCGACGCCATCCCTGAGAAGTACGCTTTCGCGTCTCTGGCCTCGAACTTGTCGGCCAGGTACTTCTGCAGATCAGTAGCGAGCTTGATCTGCTCGTTCTCTGTCATGTCGGAATTCAGCTGGAGCTTGATGAGGGCGGCCTTGTTGTCTTCGGTGACCGATTTGCCTACTATCTGAGCTTGCGCGTACGGCGTTTCCAGGAACTGGTCCACCGCGTATCCCAGCATGAAACCGCCGGGCACGGGCATCCCCTGGGCCTCGGCCATCTTCTTCAAGCCGTCCAGGTACGTCTCGACCTTGATGACCTGCCCTTTTCCGATCCCGCCTTCCTCGAGGCTTTCCGGGGACAGGTTAATGATCGTCTCGGCGACACCGGGCGAGGTCACGTCGTCCGCGACGACGAGTACGTTCTCGTAGCTCAAGCCTCCGAACTCATCCTGGATGGTGTGGATGACTTTGACGGATTCGTAGTGTCCAGGCATCATGCTCTCCTGGCTGAACTCGGTCTTCAGCAGGCCGATGCCGCTCACCAGGAACACCGTGATGAGGGCGATGCACCCGACGACCAGCCAGGGCCTCTTCTCGGAGGACGCGGCCAGGAAAGTAAATATTTTGGTAAGCATGTCAGACCACCATTCTCGAACTAATCTGCTTTCCGCACCCGCTTGAGCTTCACAAGACTACTTTCGGCTGCCGGCTCATCAAGCTGAAGCAGGAAAGGGACAGTGGGAAGATATGCAATACTGGCACAGATGTCAAGTACGCGGAATCGATCCTTCGTGTAAAGACCCAGTAGGCGGCTATCCTGACGTGAATCCATCATACCGCCTCCGATAGATGGCTGATTCCCTTCAGAACCCTGACCCAGAGCTTG
>JAGUWJ010000202.1 GCA_020062425.1 Actinomycetota bacterium | reverse complement strand
TCCTCCCAAGTAGACATAGCCTTACCTACCCGGCGAGCCGGGATCGGGAGAAGCTGCGTCTTGACTTGGGCTTCTTACAGGTGACCCCAGAAGGTGAATCTTCAAGGTGTGATTGGATGCAAGACCTGATTGCGCTGGTCGGGTGCGAAGATTACGACGAGCGCGAGGTCGAGGAGAGAGTAACCAGGGCCTTCGACCTGCTGGGAGGGGTCGAGAACGTGGTCGGCCGTGGGCAGTCGGCGTTCGTCAAGGTCAATGCCGTGATGGCGGTGGCGCCCGAGACGGGCATCGTGACCAACCCCCGCGTGACCGCAGCGGTTATCAGGCAGCTCAAGAAGGTGACCGACGCGGTGGTGGTCGGAGACAGCCCCGGCGGGCCTTACAACCGGACCCTGCTCAGAAGAGTCTACGAGAAGACCGGTGTCGCGGACGTGGCACGCGAGACGGGCGCGGAACTTGCATACGGCACCGGCACCGTGGAGGTTTCCCTGCCCGAGGGCAAGGCCCTGAAGCGGATCACGCTTTGCAGGGAGATGGTGGAGGCTGACCGGCTGATCTCCGTCTCTAAGTTCAAGACACACCGGTACCTGAACCTGACCGGGCCCATCAAGAACCTCTACGGCTGCGTGCCCGGACTGACTAAGTTCGTGTACCACAGCAGGTTTGAGAAACCGCGGGAGTTCGCCGACCTCGTGGTCGACGTCCACCTGGCTTCCGGGGCGTCGTTCCACCTGGTCGACGCGGTTGAAGTTATCGACGGCGATGGCTCAAAGCGCGGCGATAAGAAGAGAATGGGCGTGATAGCAGCTGGCGATAACGCCTTCGCCCTTGAGGCGCTGCTAGTCAGGTTGGCAGGCCTGAGAGCGTCCGACAGCAGAGTGCTCTCCGCGGCCGTCGAGAGGGGCATCTGCCCGGAGGGCGTCGATTGGCCGTCGGTCCTAGGTGAGGAAACGGAGCAGTTCGTGATGAGCGGCTTCCGGCTGCCGGAGAAGACAACTTTCGGAGAGCGCATACCAGCGTCCGTGACCGGGCACTTGAGCAGAGCGTTCAACGCGATACCGCTACCACTTGCCGGGAAATGCACTGCCTGCGGCACCTGCGCGGAGGTCTGCCCGCGCGGAGCCATCGCCTTGAAAAGCGGCCTCGCGAGGGTTGATAGAAGCCGCTGCATCAGGTGTTTCTGCTGCAGCGAGCTCTGTGAGTTCCAGGCTATAGGCCTCAGGAAACCGCTGCTGGCACGGCTGGCTCGCCGTCCGACGATCTGAACGTTGAGCCTCGCTACTCAGATGCGTACCTGGCTCTGAGCTCGTGCTTCGCTACCTGCCCGTCAGCATCGCGGGGAATCTCGTTTACCTGCACGAACTTCCTGGGGACCTTGTACCTGGCCAGCCTTTCGCGCCCGAATTCCGCAAGCTCGCTCTCGGAGACGGTGGCGCCCGGCTCGGCGACAACCAGGGCAAGCGGGGCCTCCCCCCACTGCTCGTCGGGCACCCCGATAACTACGACGTCTGATATCGCCTCGTGCTCACGCATCGCATTTTCGACCTCGGCCGGATATATGTTTTCGCCCCCGGAGATGATCATGTCCTTCTTGCGGTTCGTCACATAGAGGTAGCCCTCCGAGTCGAGGTAGCCGATATCGCCTGTGTGGAACCACCCGTACTTGAGCGCCTCCTCGGTCTCCTCCAGCAGGTTCCAGTACCCCTTGAAGACGTTAGGTCCTTTCACCACTATCTCCCCGACTTCACCACGGGGAACCTCCATCTCGTAATCATCCACCACCTCGAGCGTCACGTGGAATAGGGGCTTCCCGGCCGAACCCCTTCTACGGAGAGCATCCTCGCAGGGAAGGGCGGTTACCCCGGGCGCGGTCTCGGTGAGGCCGTATCCCTGGCTGAACGCGACTCCCCTCGCGAGGTATTTCTCTATCAGCGGGACCGGGCAGGGGGCCCCACCGGCTATCAGAAACCGGATCGAGGAGAAGTCAGCTTTTTCGAACTCATCGAGGCTGGACATCATCTGGAACATCGAGGGAATGCCGAACATGTGCGTGACCCTCAGGCGCCCGATCATCCTGACGACTTGCGCGGGGTCGAAGAACCGGCACAGCACCACCAACCCACCGCTGTAGATAGTGGGCGTCGCCCCGGCGGAAAGCCCGGCGATATGGTACAGAGGGGTCGCGACGAGGTTCCTCTCGTCCCTGGTCAGCATGTAAGAGAGGACTATGTTGATCGCGTTCCAGTGGGTGTTACCGTGGGTCAGGATCGCGCCCTTTGGCACCCCTGTCGTGCCGGCGGTATACATGATGAAGTGAGGGTCGTCCATACTCACCGTGGCTTCTACAGCAGGCTCTCCATCGGGAAGGCCGGCGGTCCAGCTCTCGTACTCGATGTCTCTTCCTCCCGCGGATTCCCCCACGCACACGTACCTTGAGATATCACCGACCTTTCCCCTCAGGGTTTCGACTTTTTCGACGAAATCGGGCGCGTAGACCAGGGCTGTCGTGCCGCTGTCGTGGAGAATATACGACAGCTCGCGAGCGGCGAGCCGGTAGTTCAAGGGGACCATGACCGCACCGATCTTTGCTGTTGCGAACAGCAACTCCAGGAACTCAGGGCAGTTCGGCAGCAGGGCGGCGATGCGCTTGCCCTTCGTTATACCGACAAAAGGAAGCGCGTTTGCCAGGCGGTTGACCCTCCTGTTGAAATCATCGTAGGTGAAAGTGCGCCCGTCATCGCTGATAACCACTGGAGCGTCGGGCTGAAGCATCGCCCTCTTGGTCGGCCACTCACCGATGTTCATGACTACCTCCCTTTCCGGTGCTCGTCACCGCGAACGATCACAGGTCTTACCCGAGTAGTCTTGCTGTCGGTCTCTCTGTGACCTGCAGCAGGCTGAACGGCGAATGATATCGGAAACCGCTGCGGCGCAATTGCCGCCCAAAGCTGTATTGACCTTGCATTCTAGCAAGAAGGGGATATTCCTTCAGCATATCCAGAAGGAGATACCTTGCGCTTAGCGTTCGGGACGATATTGTGATTTAATACACCCTGATCGTCGATAAGAAGCGCATGAAGCGGGCGCCGGCCGCCTGAGCCGGTCCGTCCGGATAGGGTGTTCGTTATTGTCGCGAGAGGAGCGGTGCCATGAGTGACATCTACGCGGAAAAGCCCTGGCTGAAGAACTACGATGAGGGTGTGCCGGCCACACTCGAGTACGAGGAAAAGACCTTTTCAGAGAAGTTCCACGAGGTGGCGGACAAGTATCCGGACAAGACCGCCATCATCTGGATGGGAAAAGAGATGACTTTCCGCGAACTGGACCTCCTCGCGAACCGGCTCGCGACTTTCCTTATCAAGACCGGCCTTGAACCCGGTGACGTTGTAGGCCTGCACATGCCGAACGTTCCCGCCCACTATATCGGCGCCATCGCGGTGCAGAAGGCGGGGTGCGTTTCAACGGGTTTGAGCCCCCTGCTTACGCCCCCTGAGATGGCGCACCAGATAAACGATTCCAAGGCCAAGGTGATCATGTCGATCGACCTCATGTTCGAGAAGATCGCGGAAGTAGCCGACAAGACGAACTTCAAGACGGTGGTGGTCACCGAGATAGCCGACTTCCTGCCGGGGGTCAAGCGCGTACTCGGCAAGCTTCTCAAGAAGATCCCGACCGCGGAGGTCACTCCGCTTGCCGGGAAGACGGTCACCAGGTTCATGGACGCCATAAACGGCATGCCGGAGGACCGCGTAGATGTCAGACGCGGCATGGACGACACCATATTCCTCATGTACACCGGCGGCACGACCGGCCCTTCAAAGGGAGCAATGCTGACCCAGCGGAGCTACATGTCGAACCGCCTCCAGACCCTGACCTACCTGGACCTGGGAGCGGATATGGTGGCGCTCTCCGCCTTCCCCCTGTTCCACATCGCCGGCCTCGCCTTTGGGGGTTTCTCGCTTACAGTGGGAGCCACACAGATATGCGTTCCCGATCCCAGGGACGCCCACTTCATCATAGAGTGCTTGAAGAAGTACAGGCCCCACCTGATAGTAAACGTCCCTACCGTGTTCTTCGAGCTGATGAAGACACCGGAGTTCAAGACGCTGGACAAGACTGACCTCAAGTTCTGCCTGAGCGCTGCGGCTCCGTTCCCTCCGGAGAACATCGCTGAGCTGGAGAGCGTTATTGGACCGAATTTCGTCGAGCTCTACGGCATGACGGAGACTTCACCCGTAATCTGCTGCAATCCCAGGTACGGTAAGAAAAAGGCTTCTTCCATCGGCATGCCGCTCCCGGACACCGAGTTCAAGCTCATCGACCCGCAGACCGGGGAACCCGCGCCACTGGGCGAGCCTGGTGAGATTGTGATCAAGGGTCCCCAGGTGATGAAGGGGTACTACGAGAAGCCGGAGGAGACCGCCAACTCACTCAGGGACGGCTGGATGCACACCGGCGACGTAGCGAAGATGGACGAGGACGGCTACTTCTACATAGTCGACCGCTTGAAGGACATGGTCAACATCTCGGGCTTCAAGGTCTTCACCCGCGAGCTGGACGATGTGCTCGCCAAGCACCCTGACATAGAAATGGCGGCGTCTATAGGCGTGCCCGACCCCGACAGACCGGGCTCGGAGCGGGTTGCCGCCGCGATAGTGCTGAAGCCGGGCATCGCCGGGGACGAGGCTGAGAGAGAGAAGATAATCCAGTACCTGCGCGACAACGTGGCACCCTATAAGGTGCCCAAGGTCGTAGAGTTCATGGATGAGCTTCCCCTGAGCGGCGTGGGCAAGGTGTTGAAGCGCGAGCTCAGGCTGGTGATGAAGGACCAGCTGTAACGGGTCCTTCACCCTGAACGGATGATCGATAACCCCAGGCTCTACGGAAGTCCTCCTTACAGGGTCGCGGTGGTACACGGAGGCCCCGGGGCGCCCGGCGAGATGAGGCCGGTCGCGCTGGGGCTTTCCGGCTTTTACGGAGTAATGGAACCCCTGCAGACCGCGCTGTCCCTCGAAGGGCAGTTGGAGGAGCTCTACACGCTTCTGGTCAGCCACGGGGAACCGCCGCTTACCCTGATCGGTCATTCTTGGGGTGCGTGGCTGGCCCATATCGTCAGCGCCCGGTACCCCGAAGTGGTGGGGAAGCTCGTTCTGGTCGGCGCGGGCCCGTACACCAGCGACTTCGCCGCGGAAGTCATGGACACCCGGCTGAGCAGGCTCAGTGCGAAAGAGCGCCAGGAAGCGGGTTCTCTTGCCAGGGTTCTGAACGGTCCTTCTGTCCCCGAGAAAGAGCGGTCCTTCAGGCGCCTGGGAGAGCTGTTCATGAAGTCGGACTCGTATGACCCCGTCACCCATGACTCCGGCGCTGTCGAGCACCAATATCAAGTTTTCCAGGCTGTATGGCCGCAGGCCGCCATGCTGAGGGACAGCGGGCGACTCATCGACCTAGTGGCGAATACTAGCTGCCAGGTTGTGGCCATTCACGGGGAATACGACCCACACCCCTTCGAGGGGGTGACTGTACCGCTGTCGAGTGTGCTCAATGACCTCAGATTCATTATGCTTGCGGAATGCGGGCATTACCCATGGCTGGAGCGGAAAGCAGGGAGGCGGTTCCACGAGGCTCTCGAAGCGGAACTAAGTAGTCCTTTGTGACACGCGGGGATCAGATTACCGCCTGCTTCATGTTCGAAAAGAGGGACGCCCCTCGGGTCAGAACGCCTTCACCATGATCTCATAGTTCTCCATCTGGGGCGTCCGGGTGAGTATCCCGGTGAACCTGCCGATCACCTGCTGGACGAATCCGCTCTGCTCCGTGGCCCTGGCAGCGGCTTCGTCCTCCCACATGCTGATGGCCATCCCCTTCGCGGTCTCGCGGTCCCCTAGCAGCATCGCTCCAAGGAAGCCCTCCTGCTGCCTCGCCTCGGGAACGTAGCCGTCCTCGTAGATCTCTATGCCTTCGTCGATCCTGGAAGTGTCGACCTCTACTCTGAAGATGCGAGCGAACATGGCTTTTCACCTCCCAGACGATTGCCGTGCCGCGTAATCACCATGCTTCGCCCGCTGACTCCGAAAGTCAAGTAGTGCAGCGAGATGATCGTGATGGGACGCCGGAGCCCCAGCAGGACCCGAACATCCGTTAGAATATGGCTGCACAGACGGCAGCGTCTCCCGGACTGCTTGACCACTCGTGTCCAGGGCGAAGGTTGATCATGACAGATGAGGCATACAGCGAGCTCCGCGAGTTTCTCGACAGGTTTCCCGTCGGTTTCCCGGGCACGTCATCGGGCGTCGATATCAAGATCCTGAAGCGTCTATTCACCGAGGAAGAAGCGCGTGCGGCTGTCCTCCTTACCCCTTTTCCGGAAAGTGCATCCAGAATTGCGGAAAGGACGGGCGCCGACCCGGAGAGACTCGCGGAGCTCCTTGGATCGATGTCCACCAGAGGCCTGGTCTTCCGCGTGAGGCGGGCCGGCGAAGCGTTGTACTCGAGCGCGCCGTTCATGATAGGTCTCTACGAGTACTCGGTGAACAACCTGGATAGTGAACTGGCCGCGCTCTACAGAGAGTACTACAAGACCGCTTACATGGAGGAGATGGGCGCAAGCGACGTGCAGGGTTATAAAGTCGTACCTGTCGCCGAGTACGTCGAGTCCGAGACCGTGCTCCTCCCCTTCATGGACCTGACGGAGCAGGTCAGGTCCGCCCGCAGGATATCGGTGGCCGAGTGCATCTACAGGAAGGAAGCGCAGCTGCTGGGAGAAGGCTGCGATTATCCGCTCGAGACCTGCCTGAGCTTCGGGGCGGCGGCGGAGTACTACATCGAAAACGGGATGGGCAGGGAGATATCCTCGGAGGAGGCGGTCCGGATACTCTATGATGCCGACCGGGCCGGCTTGGTGCACGCCGGCACGAAAACCAGGCATCTATCGAACATATACAACTGCTGTCCCTGCTGCTGTGCGTCGATGAAGGGCATCACCACCCGGGGTCACGACAAGCATAGATACCTGAACTCCCTCTTCGAGGCTGTTGTCGACGGGAGTTCGTGCACGGGCTGCGGGGAATGCGTCGAGAGGTGCCCCGTGGGGGCGTTGACGAGGGGCGACCGGGCTGCGGTCGACCGGGACCAGTGCCTCGGCTGCGGGCTGTGCGCCGGGTCTGTCCCGAGGAAGCGATTATCTTGAAGCCGAGAGAGGACATGGAGGAACCTTATGACCGTGTCCTGATGCTGGGGTTGGCGATCCTTGAAGGAAAACAGAAGCGAAGGGAGTCGATCGGCGAGGGGGCTGACATCAATGACGGGGATTGATGATTACCTGGCGCCGCTTCCGGAAGACCAGCGAAAGGCGCTCCAGAGACTACGCGAAATAATCAGGAACGGTGTGCCCGGTGTCGAAGAGGACATAGCCTGGCAGATGCCAGCGTTCAAGTACCGGGGCTCATCGCTCGTCGGTTTTGCAGCGTTCAAGGGCCACCTCAGTTTCTTTCCCATGAGCGCAGTGGTAATCGAAGCTCATAGAGACGACTTGAAAGGTTTTCAGACGACCAAGGGGACTGTTCACTTCACCCGGAGAAGCCGATACCGGCAGCTCTGGTCAGGAAACTGGTGAAGGCGCGCGTCAAAGAAAGCGAGCATAAGACGGAGAGGCAGAAATCACGACCGAAGAGACCCAAACGTTCTATGCCCAGCAATGTGAGGCGAGCGCTGGAGGAGAGCGGCCTCATGGGCGAATACAAGAAGCGTCCCCCTTACCAGCGAAACGATTACCTGGGCTGGATATCCGGCGCGAAGCAGGAGGCCACGAGGAAGAAGCGGCTCGGCCAGATGCTCGACGAACTCGAACGCGGGGATGTCTACATGAAGATGACCTACAAACCCGGGAAGGGTTAGACGGCTTCCCCCTGACACGTTATACCAGCCTAAGCTAGGAGTAGGCACGATGCTGTCGGCCTGCGGATTCAGATGTGACCTGTGTCCGGCGTTCAACGAGAACGTATCGAGTGAAGCTGACCAGGTTGCCACCAGCGAAGGCTGGAAAAAGTACAACGACATAGACATGCCACCGGAACAGATTTCCTGCGACGGCTACAGCAGCCCTCTCAGGTCTGGCCATGAACTGCCGTCCAGGAAATGCGAGACGCGTGACTGCGTCACCAAACGGGGGCTCGGCAACTGCGCAAGTTGCGAAGAGTACCTCTGTGATCGAAGAGAGTCGAATATGAGAGATCTCGAGCGCGCGATTGAGAAACATGCCAGCTCAGTCTCCGAAGAAGAGTACTCTAGGTTCTTCGAGCCTTACGATGCCCGTAAGCATCTCGGTATGCTCAAGCGTGGCAGGTAGTGGCACCCTTCTACCGAATGGAACACCTTCTCCTGTCCTGATACACTCATTGCGGAGAGATGGCCGAGTGGACGAAGGCGCACGCCTGGAGAGCGTGTGGGCCCCAAAAGGGTCTCGAGGGTTCGAATCCCTCTCTCTCCGCCAGAATCCCGATCGGGATTCTGAAGGGGAGAGAAGTACGGAGAATCCGCGACGGGGTCACCGCGCGCCTCGGGCGCGTGGGGTGGTAACTTCTTGGTGAGGCGGCTCGCCAACGGCAAGAGGGCTGCATGTGGGAACAGTCAGCGGTTGAACCAGATCGAACTTCGCAGCAGAGCGCCTGGGTCGTGGTGCTCATATCGCTTCTTTTTGCCTTCTTCCTTACGTGCCTTTTCCTGGCGATGCGCGGGGTCCTGGACCTGGGAGGTTTCGTTGCCAGAGGCGGCCCATATGAGATAGCCCACGAGGCACCTTCCTGGGTATGGATATTTCCCGTTTCGATCGTTTCCATAGTGCTGATCTTCTTCTTCCTGTTCATGACGCTGGGCCGCCGGGGAAACGCCGACCTGCTGGTTCTGCTGGCGTGGCCCGCGCTCTTTCTCTCGCTGGGTTGGAACTTTCTCGAGTACTCCTTCGCCGGTCCGCAGACGGTGGCATGGGGCTGGCTCGTATGCGGCGTGGTGTTCGTACTGATGGGTGGGGCGCCGCTGGTCATCTTCGCAAGGGCGTTCTTCCGCAAGAGCGGTGCAGAGGAGATCAGGGACAACGCCAGGAACATCGCCCTGGAGCTTTCCGACGTCGCCGCAGGGATTGTTTGCGGTTACCTATTCTTCGGCGTTATCCAGTAGCCTTATCTGGGACCGCGGCGCCCGCCTCATACGATCTCTATCAGCGAGGCGATGCCCATCCCTCCGCCCACGCAGAGGGAAGCGACTCCGCGCTTCGCCTTGCGGCGGTGCATCTCGTTGATAAGCGTCACCAGGATGCGCGCCCCTGTACAGCCTACCGGGTGGCCGAGCGCTATTCCCGAGCCGTGTACGTTGGTTATTTCTCGGTCCAGCCCAAGTGACCGCTCGCACGCGATGTACTGCGCCGCAAACGCCTCGTTGAGCTCGAATATGTCGATGTCCCCGAGTTCCAGCTTGTTCCTCTCCATCAATCTACGGATGGCGGGCACCGGCCCGAAGCCCATGCGCTCCGGCTCCACACCCGCAACGGTCCAGTCCACAAGGCGCGCTATGGGTTCGAGCCCTTTCTTCTCCGCCCAGTCAGCGCCGGCCAGGACCAGAAAAGCGGCGGCGTCGTTCATCCCTGAGGCGTTACCTGCTGTCACGGTCCCACCCTTCTTGAAAATGGTGGGAAGCTTGCCCAATGCTTCCAGGCTGGCGTCCGCCCTGGGGTGCTCGTCGCGGTCCAGGGTCTTCGGTTCGCCTTTTTTCTGCGGCAAAACTATGGGAACTATCTCCTCCGCAAAAGTGCCGTCGTCCCGCGCGGCGCTCGCGCGCTGGTTGGAGAGGAGCGCGAGTTCGTCCTGCTCCTCCCGGGTGATGCCGAACTCCTCGGCAAGCACCTCGGCGGTCTCTCCCATTATCATCCCGGGGACGGGGTCTATCAGCGTCTCCCAGACGGCGTCGGTCATCTCGCCGCTCTGGAGCCTCTGCCCCCAGCGCGCCGTCTTCAGGACGTACGGCCCGTTACTCATGCTCTCGGCGCCGCCCGCGAGCGCTACGTCGTACTGGCCGCAGATGATGGCCATAGCCGCGGAGGCCACCGCCTGCATGCCGGAGGCGCACTGCCTGGTGAGCGTGAATGCCGGGGTCGTGAACGGGATACCCGCTCTCAGGGCGATGATGCGGGCGAGGTTCGGCTCGTCGCTGCGCTGGATGCAGTTACCCACGATGACGTCGCCGAGCTCAGCCTTGTCCACGCCCGCTCTGGTTACCACTTCCTCCGCCACCGGGACCGCCAGCTGGTTTGCCAGGAGGTCGCGGTACATGCCCCCGAACCTGCCGATGGCGGTCCGCGCACCCGAAAGGATGACGATCTCTTTCATCTTCTCCATGTTTTCCGTCCTTTCATAAAACGAGGCCGGAGATCCCGGCCGCTCTATCATTGGAATTGTAATGTTTCGCGGCGATAACCGCCACACAAAACACTTTCAATCGACCAGACCAACCGGTTCAGAGACCCTCACGGTAGCTGCTGGGATTTTGCATATCTCCACCGAGCAAGCCTTGTCTGCCGGAGGTTGCTGTCAACGTTTAGTAGGCGGAACACCTCCGGCATCTCTAAACAACCTTCGGCAGATGGGCAAGCTCATTGAGCATCCTTGCCCAGGGCCTGT
>JAGUWJ010000190.1 GCA_020062425.1 Actinomycetota bacterium | reverse complement strand
CGTCGCCGAAGGCGCGAAGCTCGCATGCGCGCAGGAAGCCGACCTGGTCATCTTCGAGGGCAGCGGATCCGCCATCCCCCCGGTCGGCACCGACGCGGTACTGATGGTGGCATCCGCGGCCCAGCCCCTCGACTACCTGCTCGCCTACCTCGGGCCGTACCGGCTATTGCTTTCCGACCTTGTTGTCGTTACAATGTGTGATGAATTCCAGGTATCCAGCGAAAAACTTCGCAGGCTCATAGATGGCGTCTTGTCCATCAATCCCGAGGTGAAGGTCGTAAAGACCGCATTCCGACCCCGACCCCTTGGTGACTTGAGCGGAAGGAAGGTCTTCGTGGCGAGCACCGCGCCGCCGCCCGCGCTGGAGTTGCAGGTCAGGCACCTCGAGGAGGAGCACGGAGCGAAGGTCGTGGGCGCGAGCCCGAACCTCGCCGACCGCGAGAGATTGGAGGCCGACCTGGATGAGGCCGCCGGGGCCGAGGTGCTTGCGACCGAGTTGAAGGCAGCCGGGGTCGATACGGTAAGCCTGCGGGCGAAGAGGAGCGGACAGGAGCTGGTCTACCTCGAGAACCTCCCGGTGGCGCTGGAGGGGGAACTCGGGCCGGAGATAGACAGGCTCAAAGAGACGGCCTGCGTCAGGTTCGAGACAAGGTAACGCGGCCGGCGGGAACCAGCCCGGCCTTCAGGTCATTCACGGCAGCGACATCCACGCGAAGCCCGCCAAGAGGCGTGCGCACGGAAAGACACGGAGATGCCCGAAAGACTTCAGAAGATAACGATAGTCGACGAGGAGCACCACCTGCCCTACTCGAAGGGGCTGATGGCCATTTCCATAATGGCCACCGGGCTTCCGCCCGACGTCGCCTACAATATCGCCTCAACGGTGCATGAGACCCTCCGTGACGAGGGAAATCCCATGGTCTCAATGGAGCACGTGCGGCGGACCACCGAACGCATCATGAAGCGCGAGGTGGGCTCGGAATACGTTGACATATACCTCAAGTGGCAGTCGCTCTCCAGCATCAACAAGCCCATCATCATACTGATGGGCGGCGCTACGGGGGTGGGCAAGTCCACGGTGGCGACCCAGCTCGCCGCGAGGCTCGGCATCACCCGCCAGGTGTCCACCGACGTCATCCGAGAGGTGATGCGCTCGCTGTTCGCACCCGACCTCATGCCCGCTCTCTACAACTCCTCCTTCAGCGCCTTCGAGAGGCTCCGCATCCCACTCCCACCGACGACCGACAAGGTGATCGTCGGCTTCCTGGAGCAGGCCGCCATGGTCACCGTCGGCATACGCGCCCTGGTCGAACGCGCCGTCACCGAGCGGACCAACTTCATCGTGGAAGGGGCCCACGTGGTGCCGGGCATCCTCGACCCGAAATTCCGCAAGGACGCCTTCATCGTCCAGATGGTGCTTGCTGTGGAGGACTCCAAGATGCATCGCAGCCACTTCGAGATAAGGGAGGTCGAGACCGAGGGGGCGAGGCCGTTCTCTCGCTACCTCAGGAGCTTTGAAAACATACGCAAGATACAGGACTACATCCTCAAGCTCGCGAGCGAGCAGAACGTGCCCGTCTTCCCCTGTCTGAGCATGGACCAGACCATAGGGGCGGTGCTCGACTTCGTCATAAATGAGGTCTTCACCGAGTACTCAGGCGTCGGGCACGGCGAGCCGGCGGCCGCTCGCGAAGTTCGTACCAGTGAAAAAGGAGGCACGGTTTGAGGCTCTTCATCGACACGGCTATCGTCGATCACATCCGCGAGATCAACGACTGGGGAGTGCTCGAGGGTGTCACCACCAATCCATCGCTCGCCTGTAAGGCCAACCGCAACTACCGTGAATGCGTGGCGGAGATCGCGGGGATCGTGGACGGCCCGATCAGCGCGGAAGCGGTGTCGCTCGAGGCCCCCGGCATGATAGCCGAGGCCAGGGAGCTCGCCGCCATTGCCGCGAACGTCAACGTGAAGATACCCATGTGCCCCGAGGGGCTGAAAGCGATTAGCGCGCTATCGAAAGAGGGCATCGAGACCAACTGCACCCTCATATTCTCCGCGAACCAGGCGCTGCTGGCTTCGTCCGCGGGGGCCACCTTCGTGAGCCCGTTTCTGGGCAGGCTCGACGACATAGGAAACGACGGGCTCCGCGTGCTGGCGGAGATAGTGGAGATATACGAGTACTATGCGGTCGAGACTCAGGTGATTTCGGCCAGCCTGAGGCACGTCCAGCACGTGGTTGGCTCCGCGCTTGCCGGCGCCGATATCGCGACGATTCCGTACGACGTGTTCAAGGCCATGGCCCGCCACCCGCTGACCGACATCGGGATAGAGCGCTTCCTGGCCGACTGGGAAAAGATAAAGGATTTGTAGCGAGAAGGACGATAAGTAAGTGCGCGTGCAATCCAGCGCGCATCTTCAAGGAGGTATGAACCGAGATGGAAGTCGTCGACAGGACTGTTCTGGAAACCAAGCTGCTGCCGGAGCTCCAGGAGATCGGCATGGCGCTCGAGATAGACGGGGTGAGAAAGCTCCGCAAGAAGGAGCTGATCGAGGCCATCCTCACCGAGGCCGGGGTGGCCTCGGACGAGAAGCCCGTGCTCACCGAGGTCCCCCCGCCTGACGAGGAGGCCAAGGCTGCGCCGGAGGAGGACGGCATCGGTAGCGGCATCCTCGACATACTCTCCGACGGCTACGGCTTCCTGAGGACGTCCGGGTACCTGGCGAGCGAGAAGGACATCTACGTCTCCATGTCCCAGATAAGGCGTTTCCGCCTGAAGAGGGGGGACGAGGTGAGGGGGCAGATAAGGCCCCCGAAAGACTCGGAGAAGTACAACGCCCTGCTCCGTATCGAGAACGTCAACGGCGACGACCCGGAGGTGGCGCAGAGGCGCAGGCAGTTCGAGTCGCTCACCCCTCTCTACCCAAACGACAGGCTCAGGCTCGAGACCAAGGGCGGCTCTCTCACGTCGCGCATCATCGACCTCATCGCGCCCGTCGGCAAGGGCCAGCGCGGACTTATAGTCTCGCCGCCAAAGGCGGGCAAGACCACCGTCCTGAAGCAGATAGCCAACAGCATCACAGCCAACAATCCCGAGGTCTTCCTTATGGTCCTGCTTGTGGACGAGCGCCCCGAGGAGGTCACCGACATGGAGCGCTCGGTGACGGGGGAGGTCGTTAGCTCGACCTTCGACCAGCCGAGCGACAACCACATTGCCGTGGCGGAGCTGGTGCTCGAGCGCGCCAAGCGCCTGGTCGAGCACAACCGCGACGTGGTGGTGCTGCTTGACTCGGTTACCAGGCTAGCCAGGGCCTACAACCTCAGCACCCCGGCGAGCGGGCGCATCCTTTCCGGCGGCGTCGACTCGACAGCGCTGTTCCCGCCCAAGAGGTTCTTCGGCGCCGCACGCAACATCGAGTTCGGGGGCAGCCTCACCATCATCGCCACGGCGCTGGTGGACACCGGGAGCAGGATGGACGAGGTCATCTTCGAGGAGTTCAAGGGAACCGGCAATATGGAGATACACCTCGACCGCAAGCTCGCCGACAAGCGCGTGTTCCCGGCCATCGACATCGAGAAGTCAGGAACGCGAAAAGAAGAGCTGATAATGGAGCCGGCTGAGGCACAACAGGTCTGGAAGCTGCGCCGGGTCCTTCACGCGCTCGACCCCAACGCCGCCATCGAGATTCTAATAGACGGGCTCAAAGCCACCAAGACCAACGACCAGTTCCTGGCCCAGGTCAAGGAACCCCGGTAAACACCGGGGACTGACCCAAACTCAGTTAAGAAACTGACCCCCGTCGCTTCCTGTTAGCCCCTCACCTCTTCACCATGAAGTAGATGTAGTTGGAGGTGCCTCCCGCGGTCACCATCACCAGCTTCACCTTGCCCACTACCCCGCTGGGCACCTTCACCTTCACCAGGGTGTTACCCCAGAAGGGGTAGCTGGTTCCCTTCACGGTGCCGAACTTGGCATACGAGGTGGAGTACTTGGTGGGGCCGAAGGCGTATCCCTTGATGGCCACCACCGTCCCCGCCTTGCCCGAGGTGGGGGTTATGGACGTCATCTTCGGTTTCACCTTGAAGGTCTTGTAGTTGGAGGAACCCCCCGAGGTGGTGACGATGACCTTGGGCAGCCTGCTCGCGCTCGTGGGGACCCTCACCTTTATCACCTTGTTGGTCCAGGAGGTGTAACTGGTCGCCTTGTAGGGACCGAACTTGACGTAAGAGGTCCCCCGCGTTGCCCCGAAGGCGTACCCGTTGATGGTCACAAGAGTGCTCACGTAGCCTGAGGTGGGGGAGATGGACATTATCTTCGGTACCACCTTGAAGGTGACCGCGTTTGAGGCGCCACCTGGTGTGGTCACCGTCACCGATAAGCTCCCGCTCACGGTGGAGGGGACCACAACTTTTATGGTTGTGTTGCCCCAGGAGGTGATGGCGGCGTTGGTGGTGCCGAACTTGACGGTGGAGGCGCCCTGGCTTGTCCCGAAGTTTGTGCCTGTAAGAGTCACCGCCGACGCAACATACCCGTAAGTAGGGGAGATGGATGTGAGAGTGGGAGGAGACGCGTTTATAGTGAAGGCCACTGCGCCTGATTCACCGCCGCCGGGTACCGGGTTGAACACCGTTACATCAGCGGTTCCGTACATCACGATGTCCCCGGCGGGGATGGCGGCGGTGAGCTCACCGGGCGAGACGCAGGCGGTCGCCCTGTCGGAACCGTTCCACCGGACCACCGAATCCTGGCCGAAGCCGGTGCCGTACACCGTCAGGTTGAAATCAGCGCCCCCGGCCATCTGGCTTACGGGATTCATTCCCCCGATGGTGGAAACCGGGTTCTCTACCGTGAAACAGTCCGGCAGGACGTCGTCTGCGAGGTCGTCGTTGTGGATGAGTCGCAGGTCCCAGTCCACCCCTGCCGCCACGGAGAAGGGGATGATGAAATCGGCCGTGACCTCGGTCGCGGTCACCGAGACCACCGTACCCTCTACGACCTCTCCGCCTCGTTCCAGTTGAACGGTTACGCCGGCCTCGGTGTCGCGGAAGTCGCTCCCCGATATCAGGACCCCGGTAACAGCCTGTCCCCTGGTACCCAGGTTCGGGCTGACACCGGTGACGTCCGGTGGAGGCTCCGTCTGGACGATCGCCACCGAGAAGCAGTTGGCGAAGGAATCATTCTTGTTGTCGTCTCCGTGCTCCAGGTACAGGTTCCACTTTCCCAGCGCCGCGCCTTCAGGAAGCGCGAAATCGGCGGTTATGAGGTTCGCTGAGGCGTAGCTGACGTCGGCCCCCTGAATGACCGCTGCGTCCTTCCGGAGCTCCACTGTCAAGCCCTCCACCGGGTCGCGGAAATCCTCGCCCGATATCTGCACGTTATCCAGGACCGTTCCCCTGATGCCGTGGTTCGGGCTGATGCCTGTCACGTCAGGCGGAGCGTTCTCCACCGTAAAAAGTACGGAGCCGTCACTGGTCTGTCCGTCCGGGTTTGATACCTCCACCTTCCAGTCGCCGAGGGCCGCACCCGTGAGGTCGAACGTGCACGATATCTGCTCCGAGGAGCCGGACGTGATTGAGCCTGTGATGGGGCTCTCCGGGTTGACCGGGTCCGGGTCCACCTTCACCAGTCTCACTGTCGAATTGAACATGAAGCCGGAGCCGGAGATGTCCGCGGCCTGCGCCGCCTCGCTGGTGTACCCGACGTCCGGCGTCACGGACGTCACCACCGGCGGAGGGTACGTCACGCTGAAGCAGTCCGCCAGGGTGTCCGACTTGCCATCGTCGGTGTGCTCGAGGTAGAGATCCCAGTCGTCGGCGACCGTCGCACCGGCGGGGATGTCGAACCGCGCGCCGACCTGGTCCGCTTCGACCGAGGTGACCGAACCGGAGATCGCCGCTCCATCTCTGCGCAGTTCCACCGTCATGGGCACGTTCCTGAAGGAAGCGCCGGCTATCGTCATGTCGACGGATGTGCCTCTTACTCCCTCATCGGGGGTCACGCCGGTCACGTCGGGCGCCGGGTAGTTCTTCTCCTCCATGGTGAAACACGATATGAGGGTGTCGGACTTACCGTCGTCGTTGTGTATGTAGTAGAGGTCCCACCCAACTCCCAGGACGGCGTCCTCAGGGACGTTGAAGTCCGCCGTGACGAGGTTCGCGCTGACGAACTTGATGTCGCTTGCCGCTATGGGGGCGTATCCGCTGTATCTCAGCTCTATCGTTGTGGCGACATCTCTGAACTTGTATCCCTGTATCTGCATGTCGTCCAGCAGGGTGCCCCTCATGCCGTGGTCGGGCACGATGCCGGTGACGTTCGGCGTGGGTTTCTCCCCGGGAAGGAGCATCTCCGCGTTTATCTCCGTATCAGGTGCGGTTACCGTTCCGGCGCTGCCCCAGTCACCGTGATAGTCCTCGAACCATTCACCATCGTACGGGCTTCCGGAGAAGAAGATCTTGTACGATGCGCCTTCTCGGAGGCCTCCGAGGACGTATTCGCCGGTCTCGCCGGATGAGGCGCTCTTGAGCTGCTGGTTGGTGGTGGCGTCGTAGGCATAGATCGAGATGCCGGACAACGGCACGTCGCAGTCGCCGGTGACCGTGCCGGTGATGCTCACACCCGATTCGAGCACGACGTCTATGCCCGCGCATGGGGCCATGATCTCGGTCGCGTCGGTCCAGGCGCCCTGGTTGCCGTACCACTCTATGGCGTGCTCGCTTCCCTGGGGCACGAAGTGCACCTTGTACTGCTCGCCCTCAGTCAGCCAGCCGACCGTGTATTCCCCCAGCTCGTCGGTGTAGGTGGATGATGTCAACTCTCCACTGGTCGCGTTGTAAGCGTTCACCGTGCAGTTCATCACGGGAGTGGTGCCATCACTGGTGACCTTGCCGGAGATGTACCTGCCCAGCACCGTCAGCTCGGCGTTGACACCGCTCGAGGGTGCCGCCACCGCGTCCGCGGTAGCCCACCCGATGTGGTTGTCCTGGTGCCACTCATCCTGGTGGTAGCCGTCACCCGCCCCGAAGTAGATCTTGTAGGAGAAGCCTTCCCGAAGGCCGCTCAGCCAGTAGTCGCCGTTGCTGTCTGTGTACGTGCTGGTCAGCCACTTCTCGCTGGTGACGTCGTATGCCTGGACCCTGACGCCGTTGACGCCACCGCTCGCGTCGGTGACCCTGCCGGATATGACAGCGGCCGACTCCAGCGAGGCGTCCACGTTCGCTGAGGGTGCGGTGACGGCGGTCGCCCCGTCCCACGTCCCCGCGTTGGTGTACCACTCCGTGGCGTGGATACCGTCGTCGGGCAGGAAGAGTACCTTGTACTGGTCGCCTTCAAGCAGGGAGCCCAGGGTGTAGTAGCCCTGGTCGTCGGTGTAGGTGTACGTGGGGTTAGTCCCCTCGACGACGTCGTAGGCGAGGACCAGGCAGTACGGTACGGGTGCCCCATCGCTGGTGACCCGCCCCGACACCGCCGCCGGCTCTTTTTCCCGGAGAGCGGCGTTTACGCCCGGCTTCTGCTCGCCCGCCGCGAGCACGATCTGGAAAGCCGTAGCGAAATCGTCCTTTTCCTGCCACCACTGGGTCTTGTAGTTTCGCAGAACCGGTATGAACTGAACCCGGTAGCCTCCCACCTGCAGGGGATAAAAAGTGTACGCACCCGTCTCGTCGGTCTGGGTCTCCTGGATGAGGACCTGGCTGTCGTTGTAGACGCGGACGGTGGCGCCTTCCACGGGCTGGCCGGTAGTGAAGTTTGTTACCGTGCCCGATATCGACGCCTGCGTGCCTATAAGGGCAAGCTGGGCGTTCAGGTCCGACAAGGGGGCGGTCACGCCGTCCGCCAGCTCCCAGTCGGCCTTGTTCTCGTTCCACTCGGAGTCGTAGTGGCTGTCCTCCGACCAGAAGTAAACCTTGTACGTCACGCCTGACCGCAGGCCGTCTAGAGAGTAGCCGCCGTCAGCGTCAGTATAGGTACCGGCCAGCCACTTGTCGCTGGTCGAATCGAACACCTGCACCCAGATATCCTCCAGCAGGCCACCGCTGTCCTCTTCAGTGACGGTCCCGGTTATGCTGACCCCGGCTTCGACCTCGGCGTTTATGCCGGTGTTCGGCGCCTGCACCTCCCCCGCCTGGCTCCAGGTGTCGGCGTTGTTATACCACTCCATTGCGAAGCCGCCGCCGGGCCGGAAGAACAACTTGTGCATGTGCCCTTCCTCCAGGCCGCCTACGGTGTACTCGCCGTTGGCGTCCGTGGTGGCGGAGGAGACCCACCAACCCTCGCTTATGTCGTAGGCGTACACCTGGCAGTCGGCTACTGGTGTCACCCCGTCTGTGGTCACCGTGCCGGAGATATACCTGGGGAGGACGGTGAGCTCGGCGTTCACACCGCCGGCCGGTGCCACGATGCCGCCGCCGGTTTCCCAGGTTCCCGGAGCGTCAGAGTACCACTCGTCCTGGTGGTACCCGTCGTCGATGCTGAACAGCACCTTGTAGGTCACACCGGAGCGCAGGCCTTCGAGGGCATACTGTCCGGACGGTTCGGAGTAGACGCCTTTCAGCCACTTGTTGCTGGTGGAGTCGTAGGCCTGGACGTGCGTGTTCCCCAGGGGGTCGCCGGAGCCCTCCTCCGTAACGGTGCCGGTCAGGCTCGCTCCCGCCTCGAGTTGGGCGTTCGCCTCGAACGGCGCGGCGAAAGAGGTCGCGTCGTCCCAGGTGCCGGCGTCGGTGTACCACTCCATGGCGAGGGAGCTTCCGGCCGGGAGGAACAGAACCTTGAACAGGTGCCCGTTGGTGAGCCAGTCCATGTCGTAGTAACCGCTTGCGTCGGTGGTGACGTCGGCCACCCAGGCGTTGTCATTGATATCGAAAGCCAGCACGTGGCATGACTCGACCGGGTTTGCCCCTCCGTCGGTGACGGTCCCGTATATGCCGTATCCCGGTCCGGCCAGTGCGGCGGGCGAGGTTGCCAGCGGCAGCACGACTGCGGCGGCAAGCGCGAAAGCGAGTACGGCGGCAACTCGCCTGAAAAACAAGGGGAAGGTGAAGCTCGAGGGCGGGAGTGTGACCACGCGCCTCGACCCGCCCGCGTGACGAACCCCATATGAAAGTGAAAGCACATCAATTATTAGCATCAAAGCAGACCTCACTGCCTCAAGCCACCCACGTTATTGTGAGTATCGAAAAGTGTCCGGCGAGACTTGAAGGATTGGTATTACTAAGGGAATGAACGTGTGGGGGATAGTCGGGTCACCCTATCGGGGGAGCCACCCGAGAAGAAGCCCCTCCCCGCGGGGAGGGGCTTCGCGTGGTACGGCAGGCGCTGCCGTCTTTTTCAGTCTTCTTCTTCCTCTTCCAGGTCCAGCTTCTCGAGCCTCAGGGCCTTGAAGCCGAAGTAGACCACCGCGAGGATTATGACGAAGTTGATGAGGACAGCGATGAACGAGCCGTACTTGAAGGTCGCGTCTGCCACCGTGAAGGTCAGCGAATCCAGGTTGTTGGTCCCGATTATCAGGCCAACCAGTGGGTTGATAAGGTCATTCACCAGGGAGTTGACTACCCCGCTCACGCCACGCCGACTATGAAGCCGATAGCCAGGCCGACGACCCCCTGCTTTCTGATGAACTCCATGAATCCTTTCATACGATACCCCCCGTGTCTTTCACCCGGCCACCTGAAAAGCAGGAGCTGCTTAAGTGATGCCTTACGCATCAGGCGGAACTGCTAGCCGTCCGTGCCGGGTGCCCGCTTTGCCACGTGACAGATTATACACCCCGCTCCAGATTCCCGCCCAGCGCGGAACGAGGCCGGTTGTTAGCGGTTCGCACCTGTGCTACCATCTCACCTGCACGTTTGCGCGAAAGACAGGTGAACTGTTTTGAAGAAAGGCATACATCCCGATTACATGGAGACCAAGGTGACGTGTTCCTGCGGTGAGACTTTCACCACCAGGTCCACCAAGCCCGAACTGCATGTCGAGATATGCTCGCAGTGTCACCCCTTCTACACCGGGAAGCAGAAGCTGGTGGACTCGGGCGGCCGCGTGGAGCGCTTCCAGAAGCGTTTCCAGTCGCATCTCGACGTCAAAGAGGGCAAGGGGAAGAAGAAGATCTCCCCGGGCTCTTGACAGGTTCTTCCCGAATCCACCGGGGCTCAAGTTGCTGACCACTCCCGATTCGCGCCCTGAAATCCAGATCGGCGGCCAGGCCGTTATCGAGGGCGTGGTGATGCGCGGCCCGCGGAGGTGGGCGCTCGCGGTGCGCCGGCCCTGTGGTGAGCTGTACATCTCGATAAGCCCTTCCAGGACTCTCGCCCAGAGGTATTCCCGCTGGAACAAGTTCCCCTTGAGGGGCGTGTTCGCCCTGGTGGATTCCCTCGCCATTGGCATCAGGTCGCTCACCATAAGCGCTGCGGTGTCCCTCGAGGAGGAAGAAGATGGAGTCGAGCCGGGCGAGGAGGCGGGGTCCTGCAAGGACGCCGGTGAGGAGCACATCCATAAACCCATGTCCACAACCCAGGTCATCGTCGCGATGACGTTTGCGCTGGCGTTGTTCCTGGGGCTTTTCATCGTGCTCCCTGCGGTCGCCGCAGGCGCGCTGGACCCGTACATCTCGAATATCTTTGTCTACAACCTCATCGAGGGGTTGATAAGGGTCGCGGTCTTCGTGGGGTATCTGGCTCTCATGTCTCTCCTGCCGGACATCCGCCGCGTGTTCCAGTACCACGGAGCCGAACACAAGGTCGTGCACACCTACGAGGATGGCCTCCCCCTCACCCCTGAATCGGCGCGGGGCTTCTCCACCGCGCATATGCGCTGCGGGACCGCCTTCATCATGGTGGTGCTGGTCCTGAGCATCCTGGTCTTCTCGCTCCTCGGCAGGCCTGCGCTGTGGCTGAGGGTGCTGGAGAGGCTGGCCATCATCCCTTTGGTGGCGGCCTTTTCCTATGAGATAATCAGGTTCGCGGGCAGGTACGAAGACTCCAGGGCGATGAAGGTGCTGATGGCGCCCGGGCTCCTCCTCCAGAAGCTGACCACCCGCGAGCCGGACGACGACCAGCTCGAGGTCGCCATCGCGGCGCTGGAGGCCGCGATGGAGGCGCAGCAGCCCGCTTGACACCGGGGACTTACCCCCGGGGACAGACACCGTAAGTAAATTCTTACCTTGAAGATCGGGCGCGAGGGACAGGCAGGGAACTCGGATGTTCGAGAAACTCGATTCCGCAAAACAGAGGTTCGAGCAGGTCGAGCGGAGGATGGCCGACCCCGAGGTCGTGTCCGACCGCAAGGCCTACGAGGAGCTCGCGCGCGAGCGCGCCTCGCTCGAGGAAGTGGTCTTGGCTTACGGCCGCTACCTCGACCTCGAGCGTCAGCACACTGAGGCCAGGGAGATGCTCTCCAGCGAAGCCGACTCGGAGATGCAGGAGTTCCTGCGCGCCGAGGCGGAGACGCTACAGGCTGCGGTCGCCGAGCAGGCGGACCGGCTCAAACTGCTGCTGCTGCCAAGGGACTCGCGCGCAGACAAGAACGTCATCGTCGAGATCCGCGCCGGGACGGGTGGGGACGAGGCGGCGATATTCGCGGGCGACCTCTACCGCATGTACCAGCGCTACGCGGAGAAGCACGGCTGGAAGGTGGAGCCCCTGTCCGCCAGCCCTTCGGAGATCGGGGGTTTCAAAGAGGTCATCTTCTCGGTCAGGGGGAACGAGGTCTGGCCCGGGATGCGGTTCGAGTCGGGTGTGCACCGCGTCCAGCGGGTGCCGGTGACCGAGTCGCAGGGACGGATACACACCTCGACCGCTACGGTGGCTATCCTCCCCGAGGCGGAGGAGGTGGATGTCCAGATCGATCCGGCGGACCTCAAGATAGATGTCTTCCGCTCCACCGGTCCCGGCGGGCAGTCGGTGAACACCACCGATTCGGCGGTCAGGGTCACGCACAAGCCTACGGGCATGGTCATCTCCTGCCAGGACGAAAAATCGCAGCTTCAGAACAAGGAGAAGGCCATCCGGATCTTGAGGGCGCGCCTCCTGGAGGCCGCCATAGAGCAGCAGCAGAGAGAGGAGGCGGAGCAGAGGAGGCGGCAGGTGGGGACCGGAGAGCGCAGCGAGAAGATACGGACTTACAATTTCCCGCAAGGGAGGGTGACCGATCACCGCGTCGGGCTCACCCTGCACAGGCTGGAGAGTGTTCTGGAGGGCGACCTGGACGAGGTGGTCGAAGCCCTGACCGAAGATGACCACGCCCGCGCCCTCAAGGAAGTGGATCAGGCTTGAACCTGGTCGGATACCTTCAGAAAGCGACTACCTACCTCGAGCGGCACGGCGTGGCCTCTCCGAGGCTCGACGCGGAGCTGCTTCTGGCGAGCCTGCTCGGCATCTCCCGCCTCGACATCTATACCGGTTTCGAGCGTATGCTCAGCGAGTCCGAGGCCGCCGACTACCGCGAGCTGCTGGTGCGCCGGGCGCAGGGCTGGCCGCTGCAGTATCTCACCGGTGAGACCGGCTTCAGGGGGGTCAGGCTCGAGGTGCGCCCGGGGGTGTTCATTCCCAGGCCGGAGACGGAGGTCCTGGTTGAGAGCGCGCTGGAGGTCCTGCCCGAGGGCGAGATAGACGTGATAGACCTGTGTTGCGGGTGTGGCAACGTAGCGGTGAGCATGGCCGCGGAGCGCGTGGGCGCGCGCGTCCTCGCGGTGGACAGCGAGCCGATTGCAGTTGAACTGACGGCCAGGAACGCGGAAGCGAACGGCGTGGGGGGCAGGGTAAGAGCCGTGAAGGGCGATCTTTTCGGCCCGCTCCTGACCCCGGGGGAGGACGAAGCCCGCTTCCATGCTGTCATCTCCAATCCACCTTACGTTCCGTCGGGTTGCCTTGAGTCGCTGCCCGTCGAGGTCAGGGACCACGAGCCGCCAACCGCGCTCTTCGCCGGCGAGGACGGCCTTGACGTCATCAGGCGCATCGTGGATGAGGCGCCTCGGTTCCTGTTGCCGGCGGGATGGCTGGTGCTGGAGCTGGACGAGTCGCACGCGGAAGCGGTGATCGAACTGCTGCGCGCCGGGATGAGCTCCGGTAGAGCCGAATGGACCGAAAGCAGCGTCGAGCTGATCGAAGACCTTACCGGCCGCCCGCGCGTTGCCAGGGCGTGCCTTGCTCGATAGGGGGTGCTTTGAAGTGATCCGAATGGACATCATGGCGGGATTCGAGCCGGAGGACGTCCGGCGTATCGCCCGCGTACTGGTGGATGGTGGAGTCGGTATCATCCCTACAGACACGGTCTACGGCATAGCGGCCCTGGCGGCGGACGAGGCGGCGGTGAGGCGCGTGATGGAGATAAAGCGGCGCCCCCCGGACAAGCCCCTGCCGGTGCTCGTGGAATCGGTACGCGAGGCCGGAGTGCTGGCCGAGGCCGAAGGAGAAGCGGCGGCGGCGCTCATGAGGGAGTTCTGGCCAGGCGCCTTGACCATCGTGATGTCGAGAAGGCGTGGCCCTGGAGCGCACCTCCCCCTTCAGGACGAGCGCTCGATAGGGCTTCGCATACCTGACGAACTTTTCTGCCTCGCGCTCGTAGAGCATGCCGGTTACCTTGTGGCGCCCAGCGCGAACCTTCCCGGAGAGCCTGCTCCGTCGCGTCTCGAGGATGTACATGATGACATCCTGGAGCGGGTCGATTTCTCGGTGAACGCCGGCGCCTGCGCAACAGGCGTTGAGTCAACCGTGGTCGATATCACCTCCGGGGTGCGTGTACTGCGGGAGGGAGCGGTCCCCGCATCGCGTGTGATGGAGGTCGCCGGCACGTGATAGACAAAGGCTCAGCTCCACTGAAGCTTCTTTTCGTATGCACCGGCAACCTGTGCCGCAGCCCTATGGCCGCCGGAACAGCGAGGTTCCTGGTCGACACGGTACTGCCCGAGCGGTCCGGCATTGTGAAAGTGGCTTCGGCCGGAACGGCGGCGCTTGACGGCGACCCAGCCACCGGCGGGGCGCAGGCCGCGATGAGGATGCGGGGAGTAGACATAAGTTCTCACCGGGCCCGCAGCGTAACGGAAGGGATGATCGCGGCAAGCGACCTGGTTCTCACCATGGAGGAGAGGCAGAGCAGCCACGTGAGGTCGCTCGAGCCTTCCGCGGACGTATTCCTGCTGCTCGAGGTGGGGGAGGCGGCCCGCTCGTTCTCTGGAGAGGTCCCGGATGAGCCACGGGAGCGGCTCGCCGCGCTGGTCCGCACGGCACGTGAACTGGAGCTCGAAGGGCTCTTGCTGCAACCGGATGGTTCCTACGAGGTCAGCGACCCCATAGGCTGGCCGCTCCAGGAGTATGAGAGGGTCGCCGATACAATGGCCGGCCCCATCCGCGACATCCTCACCTTCCTCCTGGGCTGAATTTCAACCCTTGGGGTCAGACCCCAAGGGTTGAATTCTCGTTTCCCCACCTCCTGGGGTCTGGATTATTAAGAAGACGGACGCTCCATTAAAATCGGGTTTGCACAAACTCGAAAGAAAGGAGCCTCCGTCATGAAGGAAGTGTACGCCGG
>JAGUWJ010000076.1 GCA_020062425.1 Actinomycetota bacterium | reverse complement strand
GGGCAGCATCGCCGGCGTGGCGCCAGCGCATTGTCCCGAACCCCACTCTGAGGGTGAGGCGGGAGACGTTACCGGAAAGGGGACTCCGGCGAAAGCAGGTGTCCCCTGCGGCACAGGAGGAGGGGGCGCGCTCGAGAAGGCGCCCTCCTCGATACTGTCGAGTGGCTCTGGGGAGAGCTGCGGCTCCTCAACGCTCACAGGTGACACGCTTGCCCCTTCTCCGAGCGTGCAGAGACACAGGTTGCAGTAATCGGCGCTTACCGGATTCTCGGCCCCGCACCGGGGACAGGTCAATCGCTCCACCTCCGACAGTCCCTTACCGGATCATGTCCAAGAAATCGGCATGAGTGACACGGTTCTTTAAGATTTGCAGGGAATGGGTGATGAAGCACCCCAAATCCGGAGCGAAAGGGAGGGGTTCAGTCGTCTTCGCGGTCGGAGAGCCGAGAGCGCCACCGCGCGAGACGCTCCGCGATGCGCGCCTCGAACCCCTGGTCAGTCGGGTGGTAATAACGCCTGCCGGCCAGCTCCTCGGGGAGGTGTTCCTGGTCGACTATGTGTCCCTCGTAGTTGTGAGCGTACTTGTAGCCCCTGCCGTATCCGAGATCCTTCATGAGGTTGGTAGGGGCGTTCCTGATGTGCATCGGTACCGGCAGGGCGCCGTACCGCCTGACATCGGCCTTCACCTCGCCGTAAGCCGTGTACAGCGCGTTGCTCTTGGGTGCAGCCGCCAGGTAGGTCACCGCCTGGGCCAGGGCCAGGTCGCACTCCGGCATGCCCACGAAATGGCAAGCCTCCATGGCCGCCACCGTCACGACCAGAGCCTGCGGGTCGGCGTTCCCCACGTCCTCGCTGGCGAAGCGTATGAGCCTCCTCACTATATACAGCGGGTCCTCCCCGGCCTCGAGCATTCGTCCCAGCCAGTAAAGCGAGCCGTCAGGGTCAGAATCCCTCAGCGATTTGTGCAGGGCGGAGATGAGGTTGTAGTGCTCTTCCCCGGCCTTGTCATAGTAGAGGGTCTTGCGCTGGGCCGCGCTCAAGACCGTCTCCTCGGTAACACGCCCCGTTCCCTCGGTCTCTTGAGCCACAAACGCCGACAGCTCAAGAAGGTTGAGAGCCGAGCGCGCATCCCCGTCCGCCATGTTGACCATCGCCGCCACCGCCGCGTCATCGACGTCCAGCCGGTGTCCCCCCAGGCCACGCTCCTCGTCCGCGAGCGCGCGACGTACGATCCTCTCCAGGTGCTCCGGCTCCAACCTCTCAAGCACGTAGACGCGCGTTCTCGAGAGCAGGGGGGATATCACTTCGAAGGATGGGTTCTCCGTGGTAGCGCCGATGAGCGTTATGGTTCCGTCTTCGACGTGCGGCAGGAACGCGTCCTGTTGCGCCTTGTTGAAGCGGTGTATCTCATCCACGAACAGTATGGTCCGGATGCCGTTGAACTTCCTGCGGTCTCTTGCTTCCGCGATCACCTTGCGCAGCTCCGGGACCCCTGAGGTGACCGCGCTGAACTTCTCGAACTCGGAGCTGGTCGCGCCGGCGATGATGCGGGCCAGTGTGGTCTTGCCCGAGCCCGGAGGGCCCCAGAATATCATAGAGGTGACGAGGTCCTCTTCTATGGCGGAGCGCAGTGGGCGGCCGGGTCCGATCAGCTCTTCCTGACCCTCGAACTCGTCCAGGGTCGTGGGCCTCATCCTGTCCGCGAGGGGCGTCCCCTCGAGGTTCTCACTTGCGGCCTGGTCGAAAAGGTCCAGCGTCTAACACCCCCGCGACAATTGTAGCCCAACGGGGCCTTCTGATATATTCCGTGTGGACCTTCACTAGGACTGGACTCACGACGCACGGTGATGCCCCTTGATGGAATACGAAGACCCGCCTCTCCAGGCCAAGCCCGGCAGGTTCAACGTCAGGAAGCTGCTGGTCGCCCTGGTGATCGTCCTGGTCGCGGGCCTGGCCACCGGGGTGGCGATGAACCTGATCTTCAAGGAGCCCACGAAGACAAAGGTGGAGGTCACCGAGAAGGAGAGCAGCGAGGCCGCTGAGGAAGAGGTCGTGGAGACCGAGGAGGAGTCGACCGAGGCCTCCGAGGGCTCTAGAGCGCCTTCAAGCCCGCTCTTCTCCAACAGCCAGGCCATGAGCCACGTCTACGCGCTCTCAGAGAGCGTGGGCGAGCGAAGGGCCGGTTCGGTCAAGGAGTCCGGGGGCGCGGATTACATCGTGGGGAAGCTCGCCGAGTTCGGCTACCAGGTTGAGGAGCAGGCCTTCACCACCTCTGACGGGTTCGGCTCACGCAACATCGCAGGTTCCAGGAAGGGTTCCAGGGGCGGATACACAATAGTGATAGGTGCGCACTACGACGCCCCCGTGGAGAGTAAGGGAGCCATCGACAACGCCACAGGGACCGGGGTGGTGCTGGAGCTTGCGAGGGTGTTTGCCGGAGAACAGCTCGAGCCGACGCTGAACTTCGTCTTCTTCGGGGCCAACAGGCCCGAGGGTGGCGAAATGGATGAAAGGCTCCAGGGCTCCCTCAGCTACGTAGACTCGCTGGGCAAGTTCGAGCGCAGGGAGATAATCGGCATGATCAGTGTGGACTGCGCGGGCCAGGGAGAGGTGCTGGCGATCAGGACGCAGGGCAAGGGGCTCCAGCGGCTGAGGG
>JAGUWJ010000074.1 GCA_020062425.1 Actinomycetota bacterium | reverse complement strand
GCCCGCGTGTAGCATTGAAACCAGCCTCCTTCCTGTTGCCTCTCGACTTTCCAATCAAGAGCGTAACACGGGAGGCTGCTTTTTCATGAAGTCAGAAGGAAGCGGGAAGAAGCCGTCGGCTCATCCGGTCATGGGACGGCGCTCAGGCGAGAACTCTCCTATCTCACTACGGCTTGACGGCGAAGACGCTGATGCTGGCCACGCTGCGCCCCACCCGGTCTATGTCCTCGGCCGGGATGTCCATACTCTCGGCGACGGCACGCCCCGTGGGATCGCTCGCCATGAGCTTCACCGGGAACTGCTTCTCCTCGACGACCTCGACGCGCTCGAACCCGGCGGAAGAGACGGCCTCGAGGTACTCTTCCTTCTTGACGGCTCCTGAAAGACAACCCACGTAAGCCGCCACGGAGTTCCTCACCGCGTCGGGGAGCTCGCCCAGGAGCACCATGTCCGAGACCATCAGGCGGCCGCCCGGCTTCAGTATCCTGAAGGCGTCGTCGAAGACAGCCTTCTTGTCGGGGACCAGGTTGATGACGCAGTTGGAGATGATAGCGTCAGCGGTGCCGTCCGCCACCGGGAGGTGCTCTATCTCGCCCAGCCTGAACTCGACGTTGGAGTAGCCCCCCTTTGCCGCGTTCTCACGGGCCTTGTCTATCATCTCCGGAGTCATGTCAACCCCGATGACATGCCCGCTGTCGCCAACGCGCCCCGCGGAAAGAAAGCTGTCAAAGCCCGGGCCCGAGCCAAGGTCCACAACCGTCTCTCCCTCGCTCAAAGAAGCCAGCGCGACGGGGTTCCCACAACCGAGACCCAGGTTGGCGCCCTCGGGGACCGCGCTCATCTCTTCTTCGCTGTAGCCTATCTGCCTGCTGATGTCCTCCGTGAGAGACGGCCCGCCGCAGCAGGAGGAGCCGGTTGTGTAACACGAGCACCCGGTCTGCGCCACCTTCGCATAACCTTCCCTTACGACCTTCTTTGCCTCTTCTTCTTTCATGTCATCCCTTCCGTATCGAGAACAAGGTCTACTCCCTGTTCTTCCCTGTTGCTCCGTCTTTCGTATCGCGCTCCAGATTCCTTCGCCCGATGCGTTCCATCAACTCCTCGGCCTTCCGCTTACCCTCACGCTGTTTGTCGTCCTCCGGCTCCCAGTACGGCTGCAGTATCTTCCAGGTTATTCGCCCGCTCAAAGGAGACGCCGGATAAGCTCCCGCGTCGTATAGCTCCTGTCCCATGAACTCGACAGGTTCTTCCTGGTAACAGGACCAGACCGCCTTTCTCACACTGTCGGGGTCCTGCTGGAACTGGAGGTCCACCAGGGTCAGCTGGTCCCTGAAGCGCTCGATCATTTCTCTCGAGATGTTGTACAGGAACGGGTGGGGCGATTCCGTCCCCACGATCCGCTGCTTCTCGTCGACGCCGTTCGCGAAGAGCGCTCTCATCGCGTCACCTATCAGGTGCCCCGGTGACTCAGGCCCCCCCATCACAAGGTAGCGTATATTCGGATTAGAGACTATGTTGCATATCACTTTTTCAAGACCGATGTTCTCCGTCTGCAACGTCCCCGACAGCGCCGCGCCGCTCTCCGCGCCGGCGCGGACCAGCGCCTCTATCTCAGGAGGGACCTTGTCCTGGTCCCACTTCAAGATTATCAGCACCGCTACCGGCGAGCGGTCGTTACCCCGTATGTAGCACCCCTCCTCCGGTGGGTAATCCGGATGGGCATCGACCTTCAGCACCTTGAGAACACCTCCTTCGCCTTCGAAGAATGAACTTCACTTTCAGAACGTCTTACTCCGCTTGTGAGACCGCTGGGACCTCCTCAGACAAGCCCTTTCTCGGGAAACGACTCCTGGTCCTCAATCCGATCCTGACCAGTGCCAGCATTATCGGGACCTCTATCAGCGGACCTATTACCGTGGCCAGTGCGACCCGCGAACTGATGCCGAACACGGCGGCGGCCACCGCGATGGCAAGCTCGAAGTTGTTGCTGGCGCCGGTGAGCCCGACAGCCACGGAGTTCTCATAGTTGATGTTGGTCGCCCATGCAGTGAAGTACGCCGCCAGGAACATGCTGAAGAAAAAGATCGTGGTGGGTATGGCGACCAGAAGGACCGCCATCGGCTCCTCGAGGATCACCTCTCCCTTCAGAGCGAACATGACGATGAGCGTGAAGAGCAGGCCTGCGATCGCCATGACCCTCATCCAGGGCGAAAGCTTGTGCTCGATCCACTCCTCCCCCCGAGTCGCGAGCAGCCTCCTGCGGGTGAGAAACCCCAGGATAAGCGGAGCACCCAGAAAGACCAGCACCGTCATGGCGATGTTGGGGATGGTGACCCTGGAGATGTCAAACGTGGCTTTACTACCGAGCTGGTCCACATACCCCTTGGTAAGGAAGTAGGCGAAGAAAGAGAAGATGAACATCTGGACCAGCGAGTTGATGGCCATCAGAACCATCGCCAGGGCGTTGTTCCCGTCCGCCAGGTATGTCCACATGAGAACCATGGCTATGCACGGCGCGATGCCGAGAAGCACGACCCCTATAGCGTACTCGGGGTAACTACGAAGGAATATCCTGGTGAGGGTGTACATGTAGAAGGGCGCCACGAACCAGTTGAAAAAGACTACAATGCCCAGTTCCTTCCAGGACCGCGCCGCCTTGACGGCGTCCTCCAGCCGGATGCGGACCATTATCGGGAACATCATCATGAAGAGCCCGACGGCGATGGGTATCGAGACGAAGCCGACCTTGACCTTGTCGATACTGGTGCCGAGACTGGGGAAGAGCTTTCCCAGTCCAAGACCTATACCCATGCAGACGAATATCCACACGAACAGATAGCGATCGAAGAAGTCCAGGTGCTTCGGCTTCCCGGAGCCGTGGTCCACAGACCCCTCGTGCTCCATCCGCTCCGCAACGTCCCCCGTCAGCAGGTCGCCCGCACCTGCGGTCTTTCGCTCATCTTGTCTTGAGCCGTCGTCCATATCCCCTTATCACCTCTGGCAGCAGACAGCTTCGTCTTTGCCGTTGGAGACCCCCTCCGCGTTCAGGTACTTGAGAAATATTGTGTTCACATGCTTGAGCGCGCCTCCGTTTATCGAGTAGTGCGACCATGTTCCTTTTTTCCTGACGTTGAGGAATCCGGCATCCCTCAAGACGTTCAGGTGGTGGCTGGCCAGCTGCTGAGATATTCCCAGCTGTCGCTCGACGTGACAGACGCACTGCTCACCCCTGGAGAGAAAACACATTATCCTCAGGCGGTTCGGGTCGGAAAGCGTACTCAAGGCCTGGGAGAGCTCGACCAGCTGAGGATCGCTAACGCAACTTGGTGTCTTCTTCATAGCGCACCCCACGCAGAAATAACAATATAATACAAACTATCGTTTGTATTATATTGGGTACTGTATTGCGGCGCAATACAAATTCACCTTCTGGGATCTGACCCAAACGGTGAATTCGCGGGAGTTTGACTACAGTGTGTAGAGCTTCTTGTGGGCCTCTGGCATGTCATCGAGCACCTGGGCGGCCTCCTTCGAGGGCAGCACGTCGATATCTCCGCTCTCGCGCTGGATGACGCAGCCCGAGCTCTTGAGCAGCCTCATGTTCTCACGCGTCTGTTCCCTGTCGCCCCAGCACACAATCTGGCAGTTACCACAGGTGAGGTGAAGGCTGACGTCCGAGAGTGCCATGTTCACGTAAGTGTCGGAGCTGTCGGTCCTCTCGGGCCACCTGGCGTAGTTGGCGACAGCCTTCTCGAAGACGGCCATCATCTCGGACATGTCGTCCGGTATGGGGTACCTCCCGGGTGACCAGGTGGACCATTCTCCACTGGGGTCGAGCCCGGTGAACCCGCCGCAGACGAGCTGGCAGGGCAGATATGACCTCCTCTCACTGAAAGAGAACGTGATCCCGCCCAGGGTCACCGTAGTCTCAGCCTTGGCATCGAACATTCCGGAGGGACACGCGGCGACACACATCTTGCACTCATCGCAGAAGGACTCCTCCGGGCTCTCCGGGTCCGTGGGTTCGAGCTCGGCAGAAGTCACGCAAGTTCCCAGGATAACCGCCGAACCGTATCCCTTGAGGCCGATGTTCCCCGACCAGCTGAACGAGCCCACCCCGGAGCGAGCGGCGACGTACCTGTGCGAGATGTCGGGGGGCATGGAGAGCTCCCAGCCGTCCACCTCGGTCCTGTAGACGTTGTTGGATATCACCCGCTTTGAAGGGTAGCCCTTCTCTTCCAGAAAGAGGGCGAGGGCCTTCGCCAGCCGCGAGGACTTCACGTTGGTGTCATAGTTATCTCTCTCGTGCGCGGTGTGGCTCTCCTTGGAGAGGTAGGCACGGATCTTGTCCCTGTCGAGCGGCAGGGCGAAGCTCACCGCGGATCTGGCTTCGGGCAGGATATAGGTAAGGTCGGCGCTCGGAGGGCCGCCGCTCAAGGACTTGGCATTCGCAAAACCCACCTTGAGGGCCCCACGCTCCAGCAGGAACTCCTCTACCTCTCGCTCGAGCGACATACTCGCACTCCCATTCACACGGCGTCAGGTCATTATATCGTTTTCCAGACCCGCCGTTCTATGCGACCTTGCCGCTTGCCGTTTAATGACCGGTCAGTATAATAAGAGCAGTTGTTCAAGGAGCACGGTCGCCAGATGCCCTCTTCAGGGAGCAAGATGCCGAAGCAACGAAGGCGTATGTCAAGAGAGGCCCGTCGGCAGGATATACTCCGCGTGGCCGCCGAGGTCTTCGCCCAGAAAGGCTACCGCCCGACGACGATCGAGACGCTGGTCGAGGCAGCCGGAGTCTCGAAGGGCCTCTTCTACATCTACTTCGATTCCAAGAAGCAGGCGTTCATAGAGCTCATCGAGTCGTATTTCAACGGTTTCGCAGCGGTGCTGGAAGAGAACCACAGGCGGCTCGAGGAAGTCTTCGCCCGGACCACCAATGCCTATGAGGTCCTCGGCACCTGGCGCGACAACATCCTGAGAGTGCTCCAGTTCCATGTGGACAATCCCAACCTGGCTCTGGTGGTGTACCAGGAAGCTATCGGCAGCGACGAGGACTTCTCCGACCGGGTGAACGAACTCTCGGAGCACGCCAACAAGATGGTGGTACAGGAGTTCCGAATGATGGCCGACAGCGGCGCGTTGAGACCGTTCGACCTGGAGCTGGTCGCCGATGTGTCGATGGGCTCCGTGGTCTACGTCATCATGGACCTTCTACTCAAGAAGGAGCAGAGGGACATACATGCCCTCGCCGATAAGCTGCTCGACTACCATTCCCGGGCGCTCGCTCCGGACGGGGTAGATATCAAGCGCATCGTCGAGAAGCTCACCAGCGGCGCCAGAGGCCGCGGCTGCACCGATTGACCTGATAAAACGGAGGGCCCCTTCGCCTTTCAGCGAGGTGGCCCCCGTGCGGTGCTAAGGTTATCGCTTGTCTCTGAATCAGCCGGTCAGGCTGGCCAGGCTCATCGCGAACGGCATGTCTCCCTCGATCTTCAGCTTACCGCTCATGAACGCCGTGGGACCAGCCAGCTCACCCTTGCTCAGGGCGACCCAGTCCTCGACCGAGCAGATGAAAGTAGTGCTCGGAGAGTCCGCGCCGTTGAGTGAGGCTTCGATCACGGCATCGGAGCCGTCCGGCATGCCCAGGCGAAGGTTGAGTGTCCCCTTTACCGCCTTCAGCTGGTCGTAGCGGGCCTTGTTCATCTGGCTGACATCGGTGAACATGTCGGTCGCGCCTTCCATCTTGCCAGAGATGGCCGCGCGCCATACGTCCTCGGAAAGCTTGAGCTTCGCCACCGGGGCGTCGATCGGCCCTTCCTTGACCTCGAGCTCCTTGGCGTCCTTGACGACGATGCTGTAAGTGGTGGTCGAGCCGTTGGTTATGTCGAACTGCACTCCCAGCTCGGTCCCTTCCATCCCCATGATGCCTCCGGCCACCTGCTCCCCGAATATCTTTGGAACGTACTCCTCGAAATACTCTTTTACGCTCACGTCCTCTGGAACATCGACCATCCTGCTACCTCCTTGTTTCTAAAAAACCACTCGATCCCCGCATCACGGTTAACATCACTGGTTGATTCGGGTGACCGCAACAACCCCGCTCGAAAAGCCCGCAGAATCCCTGCTTGACTATCCGAAACTGACCGGTCAGTATAATAGACGCTTTGACCCTCTCAGGTCAATACTCAAAGGTATTATCCTGAAGGTTATGGCCAGGGCGCCAGTGGCGCCCTGCGGCCGGGATGGCACGAATGCATATGGTAAAATCTCGTGAGCCGCGCGTCGATCCGCAGCAGGAAAGAGGTGTTTATGCCGGCTGGAGGTCCGTGTGACCGGCTGTTGGACAGGAAGAGCAGCGTCCTTCTGTTGATAGACATGCAGGAGAAGCTGCTCCCGGTGATGCATGAAAGCGCCGAGGTTCTCCGTAACACCATAAAGCTCGCCCGATTCGCCTCCATCGTCAATCTGCCGGTGCTGGTTACAGAGCAGGAGAAACTGGGGCCCACGGTTGAAGAGCTACGCTCCGCTCTGCCCGGCTTCGAGCCTGTGAGCAAGATCGAGTTCGACGCCTGCCTGCGCCCCGAGTTCAATGAAGCCCTCGAGCGCTTCTCCAGGGGGACGGTCATCGTGTCAGGGATCGAGAGCCACATATGCGTGACCCAGACTTCGCTCCATCTGCTCGAGAGATACAACGTACATGTCGTCGCGGACGCGGTGTCCTCCAGGGAACCCGCGAACCGCCGTGTGGCGCTCGACCGCATGGCTCGGGCCGGCGTGACGGTCAGTTCGACGGAGATGGTCATCTTCGAGCTGCTCGAGCGTGCGGGTACGGACGAGTTCAGGAAAGTCCTGGAGCTGATCAAGTAATAAGCGGAACGGATGGATAGTGACCGGACGTTTCCCCTCGCGGAGGCGGAAACCTCGGAAGATGTAAAAAAAGAATGGAGGGAACAATGGCGGAAATCAGAGAGTGCGTCCTGGTCGACGGCGTCAGGACGCCAAACGGCAGGGCCCACAAGGAGAAAGGCTGGCTTCGCAACCAAAGGCCTGATGAGCTCCTGAGCGTCGTATACGAGGAACTCTTCAAACGGAACCCCGAAGTCAAGCCCGATGACGTGGAAGCGGTGTTCTGCGGCTCCGCGAATCAGACGGGCATGCAGAACGATGTCGCCCGCTTTGCCTGGCTGGCCTCCGGCCTGCCGGTAAACGTCCCTACGAACGGCATCGGCCAGCAGTGCCCATCGGGGATGGCTGCCATCGAGCACGCCGCCCGCGCCATCATGGCCGATGAGGGAGATGTCTACATCGCCTCGGGCGTGGAAGACATGATGAACGTGAGCATGGGCATGGGCATGGACTTCCCTCCCCGGCTCGGTAATTACTGGAATCCCGCGGAGCTCCCCATGGGGGCGAACGCCGAGAAGATGTCCGAGGTCCTGGGTATTACCCGCGAGGACCAGGAGCTGGTCGCATATCACAGCCACCTGCGCGCGAAGGCTGCGCGCGACGCCGGCAAGTACGCTGACGAGATTGTGCCCGTCATGGGCATCGACGACGAGGGCAACGAGACGCTGATAGACAAGGACCAGTGGATAAGGGAGGACCCCAGCCTCGAGCAGATGGCCGGTATGCGCCCCGCTTTCAAGCCGGAAGGCATTGTGACCGCCGCCACCAGCTCACCGCTGACCGTAGGCGCCTGCGCCGCGCTCCTCATGAGCAGGGACAAGGCCGATGAGCTGGGGATGTCCTACCACGTCAGGTACGCCGGTGGCGTCATGCACGGGTACGACCCCACCATGATGGGCCTCTCAGCATACGAGGCGGCCAAGAAGCTCCTTGAAAGGAAGGGCATGAACGCCAGCGACGTTGACGTGTTCGAGGTGCACGAGGCCTTCAGCGTGGTCACACTGGCATGCGTGCGAAACCTAGGCATCGCCGAGAACGCGCCGTTCGACAATGTGAACCTCTGGGGAGGAGCGCTGGCCCTCGGTCATCCCCTGGGCCAGTCCGGAGCGAGGCTCCCCATAACCCTCAACAACATCATGAAAAACGAGGTCCCGGACGCGAAGTTCGGCATGACCATGATGTGCGGCGGCTTCGGCAACGGGAACGCCACCCTCTGGGAAAAGGTCGGATAACGCATAATCCGGATCTAATCTAAATCAAGTGGAGGGAGCCCCTTGGCTCCCTCCCACATTTATCGTTGATGGTTGCCTTGGCATCGAACACCGCTTATCATTTTCGTAGCATCGTATTCGTCTCAGGGAATGCTGTAAGCCACCGATATCATAAGTTGCGCATCTGTCCAGATTCCCGGCCGTTGGTAGCAGACTCCAGAGCACTCAAGGCCTGTCAGGAATGGAGGGTAGCGGATGTCCCCAAAGCGGAGACGCTTGAGCAAGGAACAGAGAAAGAGCGAGATCCTCACTGCTGCCACGAAGGTGTTCGCCGAAAAGGGCTACCGCGGGGCCTCTGTAAGCGACATCAACGATGCGGCAGGCATCGCCCGTGGCACCTTCTATCTCTATTTCGAATCCAAGAAGGACGTCTTCGTCGAACTCATAGAGTCTTACTTCACTGAGTACGGCAGGATCCTCAACGACTTCAGGCAGAAGCAGGAGTCGCTCCGCGACCCCACCGGCGTCTTTACGCTTGCCATCCTTCGCGAGAGCTCATACTACATCTTCAAGTTCAACAACGAGAATCGTGACCTGGCGGGGATAATCTACCGCGAGGCCATGGGAATGGACGAGGATTTCCACGACCGCTTCGGCGAGATGGCAGAGCAAGCCAACGAGAGCCTGTATCTCGGTTTCAAGTCGATGGCGGACCTCGATCTCCTCAGGCCGTGCACCCTGGAGGTCGTCACCTCGATGGTGGTCGGTTCGATAGTGTTCATCGTGATGGATCACATCGTTGAAGCTGAGGGTCCCATCGATCTCCTCGCGCTGGCCGACGAGTTGGTCGATGACTACGCCAGGGCACTGGGTCGGCCCGAGCTTGATATCGAACTCGCTATCGAACTTTCCAAGAAGCTCCGCGACAAGGAACTGGAGCTCGCCCAGAAGGCGTAAGGCTCTCCAGCCGCACTCCTGGCTCTCAGAACGGGAGCTTCTTCAGAAACATCCCGGTGCTCTTGATGACCGTAGGCAGTATCCCCTTCCTGGGGATGTAACCCTCGCGTCGGAACCACGCGACAGCCCGCTCCAGCGAATCCCTCACCGGCCCCGGTTCGTATCCCAGTTTCTCGCGCGCCTTGGAGATGTCGAAGAAGAGGTACTGTTTGGAGTAATCCACCTCGTCCTGTGTCGTTATTGGTGGAACGCCGGTGATGTCCGCGAACATCTTGAACCCCAGGCCCGCTATCCTCGCCACCGGCACGGGCACCTTGATGAAGCGTATGTCCAGCCCCGCAACCTCCGCCACCATCTCCAGGAGCTCCAGGACCGTTACGTTCTGGTTGCCGAGTATATACATCTCGCCGATCTCTCCGTGCTTCGCGGCGAGCAGATGACCCCTGGCGACGTCCTTTACGTCGACTATGTTCAACCCGGCGTTGAAGCTCATTATCTGCATCCCGTTCGCCGTATCCAGGATTATCTTTCCGGTCGGGGTAGGCGCGACATCGCCCTCACCGTACGGGAAGCACGGGTTGACCACCACCAGCGGGAGGCCTCCGTCCCTGGCGAAAGTGAGCGCCTCCTCCTGGGAAAGGTGCTTTGTTATTATGTAGTCACCCTGCCCGTACTGGTTGAACGGGACCGTCTCGTCGGAAAGCTCCTTGCCCGGCCTTATTCCCAGACCGGCAATGGAGCTGGTGTAGACGATCTTCTCTAGTTCCGCGCGCCTGGCCGCCCAGAGCACGTTGCGCGATCCCTGGAGGTTGACCTTGTAAAAGATGCTGCGGTCCCTGGCCCAGATGGAGAAAATCGCAGCAAGGTGAAAGAGGGTATCGCAACCCTTGAGCGCGGCGTCGACACTGGGCGGATCGAGCACGTTGCCTTCCACCCTCTCTACATCGAGACCCTCCAGGTTCCGCACGTCCTCCCCGGGAAGGATCATGGCCCTCACCGAGATGCCTTCCTCCATAAGCACACGTACGAGATTCGAGCCGATGAAGCCCGCCGCTCCGGTCACAAGCGCTTTCTCCATGACTGGCCCCCCTTATTGCCATTTGCCCGAGTAGCATAACGCACCAGCGACAACACCTGCTACAGCATGAGTTGATATTCGAACGCCGTTAAATCATTTTTGAACGGCGCCCTTGGTGGTAAACTCATAGGAAACGACGACGCCGGTCGACGATGAGCCGGCGCGTACGGCGCGGGGTACTCGACTGTATGACAAACGGCATCGGTAGAATGAGCGGAAAGGTTCCGAGGGCGGCGCTGGTCCTTTCTTGCGCCGTGATCCTGCTCTTCTGCGTTATCGGCGATCGCTCCACCCGGGCAGCCACCTCTCCGAGCGTGACCCTGAGGCTGATCGAGGAGATTGACTCCCTTTCCACCGAGATAGCCGCTATCGACAGGGACTACGGGGCGCTGATCGCGAACCTCTCGGTCTTCAACCTTCAGGCGGAGGAAGCGGGAGAAGCGCGCAGAAAGGCGGAGAAGAACCTCGAAGCCAAGCGCGATGAGCTCAACGGCAGGCTGGTAGCCCTATACAAATCGGGTCGTACCTCGTGGTTCTCGGTGCTCCTCGATTCAAACGACGTGCTGGATTTCGTAGACAGGATTACCTGGACGGAGCGCATAGCCAGGGAGGACACCCGGGTTTTAGACGAGGTGAAATCCGCTGAGGCGGCGCTCAGAACACAGCAGCAGTCCTTAATCGAGAAAAGGCGTGCGCTGCAGTCGAAGTGCAACTGGGCTATCAGGCGAAAGGCCGAGCTGGAGAGGAAGCTATCTGAGTGCATGCGCAGGCTCTCAGCCACAGACCCTGTGCTGGGGAAGGTCATGGCGGTCCCCCAGACCGAGCTCTCCAGGAGGATAAACGCCTACCTGGCCAAGAGGCGCAGCCCACTCACGGGTTACGGCATCGTGTTCGTGATGGCCGAGCAGCGCACGGGGGTGAGCGCGAGGCTCCTGGTCGGCCTCGCCCACGCCGAGAGTTCATGCGCAACAGCCGGGACCTACTGGAGGACCAATCACAACGCCTGGGGGATGAAGGGGCCCCAGCCGCGCATCGCGGGGGGCATTCCGGCCCAGTACGGCTACTGCACCTGGCCTGACTGGGAGGTGGCCATCCAGCAGGCGGCCGACTTCATCATCCACTACTGGGGTAGGGCACAGACCGCGATGCAGCTACCCGGCTACTGCGAGACCGGAGGACCCGGTTCTGACTGGGAGAAAAGGGTCGAGACGGCCAGGAACGCCATCTGACCCGCGCTGCCCATGCCGCAGGGTATCATGCCGGAAGGGGTTCCTATATGGAGATCAAAATATCCGTCCTGTGCGATAACTACGCCGGGCTTCGCCTCTTTAGAGCGGAGCACGGTCTGTCCGTGCTGCTGGAGGTCGAAGGGAAATCCTTCCTGTGGGACTGCGGTCAGTCCGATGTAGCGGTCCACAACGCCTCGGCGCTGGGGATCGACCTGCGCCGGCTGGAGGGTATCGGCATCTCCCACGGTCACTACGACCATGCCGGAGGGCTGCCGGCGGCCCTGGCGGCCGCGGGACGGAAGCCTCTCTTCATGCACCCCGAAGCCCTCGGCGAGAAGTACCTCGCCTTCGGCGAGAACAGTCTTTTCATCGGTATCCCCTACCGTCTGGAAGCCCTGGAGTCGCTCAGCCTCGGGGTGGAACTGTCAGTTGAGCCTGTCGAGGTGTTACCCGGAGTGCGCCTGACCGGCGATATTCCCCGCGTCACCGACTTCGAGGGGCTCGAGGTCGGGCTCTTCGCGCTCAAGGAGGGAGAGCTGGTCCCGGACCCGTTTCCCGACGACCAGTCGCTGGTGGTGGACACTCCTGATGGTGCAGTGGTTCTTACCGGCTGCGCCCACTCCGGCCTGGTGAACGTCCTCAAACACGTGCTGGAGAGCCATGGCAGGATAAGGGCGGTCGTGGGTGGGACGCACCTGGGTCTGGGTGCCCGGCGCGAGCGGATCGACGCCACTCTGGATTTCCTGGAGGAAGTGCTCCCCGGCAAGATGATACTCTGCCACTGCACGGGCCAGGCCGTTATGCAGGAGATCAGCACGCGGTTCAAGGACCGTGCCGTCCAGGGACAGACCGGACTGACGATGAACCTCTAGACGGCGTTGTCTCGAGTCAGGCGATAGGCTGCAGGATCACCGCTACAAAGGTCCCCAGGAATAGCACCGTGCCCATAAGGAGGACGCTGAGCCGTATCCCGTTCGCCCGGAACTTGGTTGATATGCCGGCGAAAAAGAGGACGGACGCGAAAAGTACCGTGAAGAGAACGTACCTGTCGGACTTCTCTATAGCGTTGCGCGCCTTCAGTGACTCCTTGTTGGCTCTTGTCTCCAGCTCACTCGCCTTTTCGGCTTCAGCGAGCTTGTACTCCGGCATCACGAACGGGTTCTTCGGAGCCTGGGGATTGGTGAGAGGGCGCGTTGCCTTCCACGCTTCGAGCGCCGGTTTCATCTCGTCGCGGAAAAGACTGGTCTCGTAGTACTCCACCAGGCGCACATCCCCCCTGGCGAAGGCGTCGGCGTAGCTCGAGAACAGGAATATGTCCACTGCGTTCTGAGAATCGGCCTTCTCGTCGGCCTCGGCTGCCTGGGTCCGGGCGGCCTGGGATAGCGAGAACTTCGTCGATTCCACACCGGACCAGGCGGCGGCCTGGTAAGCGCTCCAGGCCGACGCGACTGTCGCCAGCGCCAGGAGTACAGCAGCCACTACCTCAACCCAGTCCCTGGCCAGACCCTGCTCTATCTCGTGCATCCCCACATGGGTGTGCGCGTGTGGCAAAGCGATCTCCTTTCGCTGTCAGGATTTACATAGAAATATTCGTTGGACGCGGGCCCGTCGCCTTCAGGTGAGGGCCGCATCGGGTGAGTTGTTGCCGGTCTACTTCATCACTTCCGACATGACGCCGACGTCGTGACGCATGAGAGCGATATATGTGGCAGTCTCGGGGTCGTCCGGGTCGCCTAACGGATCCAGGGCTCGTACGACCACCGAGCCGCCGGATTCCGCGGCGATCGCCTCGGCGGCCCTGGGGCTGAACTGGGGCTCGGTGAACACCACCTGGACTTTCTGCTCCTCCATCAGGTCGATGAGCCTGGATATCTCTCCGGCGCCAGGCTCGCGGCCCGGCAGCTCCTCGATGACCCCCACCTGCTCCAGGCCGTAACGGCGGGCGAAGTAGGTGAACGCGGGGTGAAAGGCGACGAACTTCCTTGCGGTGAAGGCGCTGGTCCCGGTCTTGACGTAACCATCCAGCTCTTCGAGTTCACTGATGTAGAGCCGGGCGTTCTTTCGATAGGTGCCCGCGTTGGCGGGGTCGGCCTCGACCAGCCCGTCGCGTATCGCTTCCACCTGAAGTATCGCCAGATTCGGGTCCAGCCATACGTGGGGGTCGTACACGGCATCCGCGGGCTCGGCTCCCGGTTCATGCCCTGCCGCCTCGATGAGCTCTCTCCCGGGAATGCGAGCCGAGGCATCCACGACGACCATGTCGGCGGCGCCGACCTTCCCGACCAGGTCAGTCACCCAGCCCTCCAGTCCCAGGCCGTTATGGACAAACACTCCAGCGTCGCTCAGGAAAACCATCTGTCTGCTGGTGGGCTCGTAGGTGTGGGGGCTCGCGCCGGAGGGAACGAACATCTCCACATCTACCAGGTCGCCTCCCACCTGCCGGCAGAAGTCGGCGATCGGCGCAATGGTGGCGGCGACCTTCAGCTTGCCGGCTTCCGGCTCCCTTCCGCACCCGGCCGCCGGAAGAGCAAGAACAGCAACCAGCGCAAGACCGGCGGCTGCCCGCGTCACAGTGTGCCTTTCTCCTGGAGCCCTCAATAGAGATCCCGTCCTCCCCGTGTGATGTTGAAGAGTATACTAGAGTGCACCTTGATCACGGTAAGGCCTGCCCCGCTCTCAATCTCCCGCTTCCAGCCCGGAAGCGTCCGCCTGGAGTTGCGCGCGGCCTCCACGGTTGTAGAGCACCTCGACCATGATACCCATGGGTAGTACGAGCGCAACGGTAAGTCCCAGGCGAAGAAGTGCGAACTTCCAGCCCATGAACTGGAACTCCACCAGCTCCAGGGGGAGCTTGATGCAGGCCCACGCCGAGAGAAAGATGGTTATGTTCGCTACCCGCGCGCCCTTTTTGAGGAGCACTGCCGCCAGCGGGAAGGCGACGTACATCGGCCCCGTAGGGAGCGTGCCGAGCAGGGCGGCGAGCACAAATCCCTTGATCCCTGAGCCCTCGCCGAGGTACTTCACCACGGTCTCCCTGTTAACCCACACCGCGAAGAGCCCCATGAGCACCATCACCGAAGGCAGGATGAATACCATCTCCTTGGCGTACTCCCATACCACGCGACCCGCTATCCGGCCTTTGCCCTCGAATATCATAGAGAGGACTATGAGTGCGGTGGCTGAGAGCGCAAGGAAAAGCCAGTCCCAGCGTATCCTCTTTCTGAGCGGCGTACGGTGCTGTTCACCCGGACCATCGCCGGCGCCTTCGACCGCGTTGTTGTTCTCGCTCTCGTTTCCAGTGGTGTTCACACTATGCCCCCCGACCGTCAGGCAAGGATGAGCCCCATCAGCAGGGCGATGATTATCGCGACCAGGAAGCTGAAGCCGTTACGCAACAGCGCGAACCTCGCTCCGAGCTCTTTTATCTCCAGCGGGAGAAAGACGAAACCGATCATGGTGAGGGTGGTGATGAAAGCGGCGATGGCCATGGTGCCCGCCCCCATGTCGACAAGCGACTTCGCCAGTGGAAACGCTACTATCGCAGGTATGAACAGCACGGAACCCAGGGCCGCGGCCGCAAGGACGCCGAGTATTCCGCTCTCCCCGCCTATGACCGAAGCGATCCACCGGGGTGGGACGAACCCTATTATCAGGCCTATGACCGCGATTATGGCGAGCACGCTGGGGGCCATGCGCTTGAGCGCGTTCCAGGCGACGATGAGTGCGTACCTGGTCTTCTCCCTGCTCTTCACCAGCGAAACGAGGAGGCAGACGGCAACGAACGCGTTTATCACGATGGCGGTCATCGACACCGCTAGCGACCTCCCCTCTCACACATGGATATGAAACGGTTCAAGGTCTTCACCCGCTCCTTGAGCGCTTCCACCCATGCATCCAGACGTTCCTCTCCCCCGGGGGTTATCGAGTAAACGCGCTTGGAGGGGCCGGACTCGCCGTGCTGCCACTCCGAGCGCACCATGCCGTTCTTCTCCAGGTCCCGCAGCATCCTGTAAACAGCAGCCGAATCCGGTACCGGCCCGGGGAAGGGTATGTCCCCTATCTCTTCAGCCAGTTGATAGCCGTAACTCGGATGTTTCCTTATGAGGAATAGCAGCCTGGGCTCGGTGAACCTCTTGCGCGGCCCCTCACTGAAGAACCTCCGGTGATCGAACCCCTCGGCCTCTGGTCCTCTCGCGGCCTCATCCGGCGTGTCGGATTTCTTTCCCGGCATCCTCAACCCCCTGTCCCCGTGTGTTACTAAATGTACATTCACATATATATGTACCATAACATCTACTAAATGTCAAGGTGTCATTCTTACTGCGCACCTCGTCCCTGATAGAATGCTTGAGGTGATGCGACCAGGGAGGAGCGTATGTCGGTATACCCCAGGATAGCGGGAAGGCTGGTACGACCCACCCCGGGGATGTTGAAGCTCGGGGCCGGACTGTTCGCTCTCCAGGCGAAGGCGCTGCCGCTGCTGCCGCTGGAACGTGTCCTTGCAGCCTTGTATCACAAGGAACCGGACCGGGTGCCCGTGGTCCATTTCCTCCTGGGCGGGGCCAGAAGACTTACCGGGATAAGCTACGAAGAGTTCTCACGGAACCCCGATGCGGCGGTCGAAGCCTATGCAGCGATGACGGAGATGCTCGGGTCTGACGCGTACTACAACGTTATAGACCTCTCCGTGGAAGCGGCGGACTTCGGCCAGGAGATGGTATATCCGTCTTACAGCACCGCGCACCCCAACTACATGAACCCCCTCATCAAGACACCCGACGACTACAACCGGCTGGAGACTTTCGACCCCAGGACAACCCCACGAATGGGCATGGTCATCAAGGTGGGAAGGATGCTCTCGCGCAAGGCCGGCATCAAGTACCCCGTGCTCGGTTTCTGCTTCGGGCCGCTCGGGGTTCTGGCCATGATGAGGGGAGCGCAGGCCCTTTTCATCGACTGCGTCCGCTTTCCGGAGAAGGTCAAGGTGGCGCTGGACGTCATCACCGAAGTTCTCATCGACTTCGTCCGGGCTCAGTGCGACACCGGGGTAGACGGGGTGATGCTGGACACGCTCTTCGCCGCGCAGTCGGGCATCTCCAGGGATATGTGGGAGGAGATGGAAGGCAAGTACGCCCGGCGGATAGCTGATGAGATAAGGCGCTGGGGAGCACTCGTAACCCTTCATAACTGCGGCAACCGGCCGTACTTCGACCTGCAGATAGAGTACATGAGACCGGACGCGATATCTTTCGCGGACCTGCCTGACGACTGCGATTCCATGAGAGAGCTCAAGGAGAAGTACGGGGGGAAAGTAGCCCTGGTCGGATTCGTGCACACCCACGAGATATGCAGCAAGGACGCGGGCGAGATAATGGAGGTCGCCCGCGAGCAGATAAAGGCGCTGGCGCCTGGCGGCGGGTTCATACTGGCCCCCGGTTGCGAGTACCCGCCAAATGCGGAGTTTCTAAACGCGATGGCGATGACACGTGCCGCCCGGATATACGGGAAATACCCCATCAGGTAGAGGGAGTGGAAGCATGGACCGGAACTCGCAGCTCGAACCGATCGCCGCAGCGGTAAAGGATGGAGACGACGAAAAGGCCCGCTCGCTGTGCGAGAGCGCTCTCCAGGCTGGCGTGGACCCCCGAGAGATAATACAAAAGGGGCTTTCCAGGGGAATGCACGAGGTGGGCGAACTCTTCGGGTCAGGCGAGATGTTCGTGCCCGAACTGCTGGTCGCGGCCGAGGCCATGAACGCTGGGATATCCGTTCTGCTTCCGTCCTTGAAGGGGGCGGATGACCGTAAAAAGGAGAAGGTGGTCATCGGTGTCGTCGAAGGTGACGTCCACGGGATCGGTAAGAACCTGGTCAAGGTGATGCTGGAGGCCGACGGGTTCGAGGTCCTCGACCTCGGTTTCGACGTTCCCGCGGAGAAGTTCCTCGAAGAGGTCTCCGGCTCGGGCGCGCGCGTGCTGGCTCTTTCCACCATGATGACAACAACGCTTCCCAACATGCGCAAGACCGTTGAGCTCGCGGGCAACCTTCAACCGAAGCCGGTGACCATCGTCGGCGGAGCGCCGCTGTCGGAGGATCTCGTATTTGAGATGAACGCCGATGGATTCGCCCGGGATGCGGCCCAGGCACCGGGCATGCTCAGGTCCGTACTATCGCGCTAGTGGGTCAGCAAGAGCAAACCGCGATATGCTCTGACAAGAGAGTCAAGCGTCAGACCGTCCAGGGATTGTTCTTCCCTATCGCGCCGCCAACAGGACACGCCTTCATGCACTCGATGCAGTAGTCGACGTCGGTGATGTAGTTCTGGCTCACCTCGACGAAAAGCGCGCGGCTGCGCGCTTCGCGCATCAACATCACCAGGAAAGCCGGCCAGCGTACGGGATTGACAGGTCGCAGCAGCTCCAGCCCGTACGCCCAGTAGTTGAAACAGCGGTCCACGTCATGTGAGCCACCTCTCAGAGCCCCGACGGGGCAAGCTTCCTCGCATTTCGAGCAGTCCTTGCAGAGGTCCAGCACCTTCGGTTCGTCCGTATCCAGTTCCGCTTCGGTGACTATCGCCCCCAGGCGCTGGTGCGGGCCGAACTCCTCTGACAGAAGAAGGTTGGAGCGCCCGATCTCGCCCAAGCCGGCGCTGGCGGCTGCGTGCTTCAGCGACAGGTGTCCCGCGACCCGGGTAAAGCGCAACTTCCTGCCGGTCACGGGGTCGCGCTTGAACATCTCCACGGGCTTGTCCGCGGAGATGGGCAGCGATAGGATGCCCTGCCTCTCGAGCATGCGCGCGACCTTCTCCGCGGTGCGGTCCAGCAATCGGGACGTCTCCATCTTGTTGCGGGTCCAGAGCTTCAGATACGGGGATTCCACTGCGCCGCGGCTGTGTCCGACGGCCATTACTATCACGCTTCGAGCGTTAGGCATCAGATCGACTGGAGGCCTTGGCGGGTAAGAGAGCATGATGTTTCGCGCATCAGCTATGCCCACCATGTCGATGCCCTCAGAAGAGACGAATTCCTTTATGGAAGCGACATCAGGTTCCATGAGTCCAACCTTTATCCGGATAACAGGATATTAACATGAGGGAGGATAGCGGGATCAAAAAGCCACTCTCGGCAGCGCCGCGTTTGACCGTGGCACCCCCCACGATGACAACCGCCTGGCTGCCGGTCGTGGTCCCATCCGGGGATCGGCCGCCCCGGGGCTTCGCGCCACAGGGGCTGTCACGGTTCATGAAGAGCAATCACGTCGTCTCAGAGCGTATCCTGATCCTCAATTCCGTTTACGAACTCTTCGAACTCCGCCTGCTTCTCAGGAGCGTAGACGCCCAGCACCAGGTACTGGAACTCAAGGAGTTGCGTGTCTATCGGGCCCGGCCTCTGGCTGACCTCGCCGCTTGGCCGGCCGGTGTCATACAGAAGCTGCGCTTGGGACAGGTTGCTGGCGGCGGTCTCCACCGCCGCTCCTCCGTCGGTCCCGAACAGGCTCTCGAACGCCTTGACCGACCTCTCTTCGTCCGGGAGCCTGATGCCGGCGGCGACGGCATCGTCATAGAGCTGCTGCGCCTTGGTCTTTGCTTCGGCGTTGCGTTTCGGCTCGTTCCAGAGAACTATGGCGATTCCCGCTACAAGCGCTAGGATCACCATGACCGCCACCCAGCCCAGCACGGTGCCCCGGGCAACTCTCACGCGCGGCCGCCTGGGGGGCTTCTCCATGGCCGCGGGAG
>JAGUWJ010000101.1 GCA_020062425.1 Actinomycetota bacterium | reverse complement strand
GACTACAAGGATACCTCCAGGCTCGGCGAGTACGTGAACGAGATGGTCCTGGACTGGCTGGCGGCCGGCCTGGACCCCGAGAAGTGCACCATCTACAGGCAGTCCGACATCCCGGCGATACCCGAGCTGGTACTGTACTTCGGCATGATAACCACGCTGGGTGAGCTGGAGCGCTGCCCCACATACAAGGAGCAGTTGAGGGAGCTGGACGCGCGGGTGGTCAACACCTACGGGTTCCTGGGGTACCCCGTCCTGATGGCTGCCGACATCCTCATCGTGGACGCCGAGCTGGTCCCTGTCGGGGAAGACCAGCTACCCCACCTCGAGCTCACCCGGGAGATAGCAAGGACTTTCAACTCCTATTACGGCCGGGTGTTCCCGGAGCCCCAGCCGATACTCTCCAGCGCGCCCAGGATACCCGGGACCGACGCCCGAAAGATGTCCAAGAGTTACGACAACGCCATCGGCCTCGACGACTCGCCGGAAGTGATAAAGAAGAAGGTAAGGAAGATGGTGACGGACCCTGCCCGCAAGCGCAGGGAGGACAAGGGGCACCCGGAAGTGTGCACTGTCTACCAGCTCTGCAAGGTCTACTTCCCAGATACCCTTGTAAGTATCGCCCGGGAGTGCTCTCTGGCGCTGATCGGGTGCACGGACTGCAAGGACAGGCTCTCCGAGCGCATATCCGAAGACCTCGCCGGTTTCAGGGAACGAAGGTCGAAGCTGGCCGCCGAACCGGGTATCGTCGAGGAGGTGCTCTCGAGGGGCGCGGAAAAAGTACGGCTTATCGCCGACGGGTGCCTCGCCACCGTCAGGAGAGCGGTCGGCATAGGGGAGGTCTCTGGAACCTGATGAGCTTCGAGGTCAAGATAGACGTATACGAGGGGCCGTTCGATCTCCTGCTACAGCTGATAATGAAGCAGGAGCTTGACATCCACGTAGTTCCGATCTCACAGATCACCGCCTCTTACCTGGAGAACATAGAGGGCTCGGTCGAGCTGGACCTGGACAGTGCCACAGAGTTCATACTCATAGCCGCCACCCTGCTCCTCATCAAGGCGCGCTCTCTTTTGCCGCGACCCGAAGAAGAGCTGGAGATGGCCGAGGAGTCAGAGTCGGCCAGGACCTTCCTGGTGGAGCGCCTCATCGAGTACAAGAAGTTCTCGAACGTAGCGGACATGCTCGAGAAGAGGCACGCCGAGCACGGGTGGTACATACCGAGATTGAGAGAGCTCGAGGCCGACTACTCTGAGCTCTATCCCGACCCGTTCGAGGAGACCGAGGCCGGCGCGATGGCGGAGGCGCTGATGGACCTGCTGGTGGAGTGGGCGCGTGAGGGGGTTGATATCTCCTACATCGCCCCCATAAGAATCTCGGTGGGTGAGCGCATAGAAGCCGTAAAAGCGAAGCTGGCCGTCGAGGAAGCCGTGACCTTCAGCGACCTCATCGCCGACTGCGGATCCAAGATGGAGATCATCGCGACCTTCCTTGCCATACTCGAGCTCTGCAAGCGGGGCGAGGCGACCCTGGCGCAGAGGAAGATCTTCGGAGAGATAACCGTCAAAGCGAGGGAAGGTGAGAAGAGCAGTGCCGCCTGAGGGAACCGAAAAGCGCAGGAAGCGCAGGAAGGCGCCGCCCGTCTCCGAGGAGCCTGAACAAGGGGCGCAGGACGAGCCTGACGCGCCCGTCGAACCGGAAGAGACGGAGCAGGATATCCAGGACGAGTCGGACCGGGAGATCGCGGAGGAGGAACTACCGCCCGACCCGTCGGTGGACAAGCTGAGCGTGGTCGAGGCTCTGCTCTTCGTATCACCCGAGCCGCTCTCGGTGGCGATGATCTCCGAGGTGACCGGCTTCGACCAGGGCGCGGTGAGGGAGATGGTGAACGACCTGATGGATTCGTACCTGGAGCGAGGCGGCGGCCTGGTGATACGCGAGGTTGGCGGGGGCTTCGGCTTCTTCGCTACGCCGCCCGCGGCACCTTACATCTCCAGGCTCATCCGCTCACAGTTCAATCCCAGACTCACCCGGGCTGCGCTGGAGACGCTTGCCATCGTGGCATACCTTCAGCCCGTGTCCAGGGGCCTGGTCGCTGAGATCCGGGGTGTCCAGTCCGAAGGCGTGATGAAGACGCTCGAGGAGCGTGGGCTGGTAAGAGAGGTGGGAAAGGGTGGGCCGCCGGGATACCCGGCGCTCTTCGGGACCACCGTGCGGTTCCTGGAGCGGTTCGGACTCAACAGCATCGACGACCTGCCTTCGCTGGAGAAGTTCGCTCCGGACGACGCCACCGTCGAGAAGATAAAACGCAGTCTTTCCTGGGAGCTCCTGGAGGGTGAGTCCGTTGAAGGCCGAATCACCAAAGGCCGTGAGAATACAGAAGATACTGTCGAACGCGGGCGTAGCCTCACGGAGAGCCGCAGAGGATCTGATAGTCCGGGGGAGGGTGACGGTTAACGGCCGCGCGGCTACCCTCGGGGACAGGGCTGTACCGGGCGAGGACGAGATAGCGGTCGACGGCCTGGTCGTGGAATGTTCCGTCAAGCCCGTGTATTTCGCTCTGAACAAGCCCGTGGGCGTGGTCTCCTCGGTCTCCGACCCACAGGGACGCGCTACCGTGCTCGACCTGCTGGACGAGGACGACATGACCGAGCGTCTTTTCCCCGTGGGAAGGCTGGACATGGATTCGGGCGGGCTTATACTCTTAACCAACGACGGCTTCCTGGCTAACAGGCTCGCGCACCCGAGTTACGAGGTGACGCGGGAGTACCTGGTCGAGGTCGAGCCTGAACCGACCCTGCTGGGTCTCTCGCGGTTGAGAAAAGGCGTCGAGCTCGAAGACGGTGATACCGGGCCGGCGAAAGTGTCGCTGCTTGCTTCGCACGGTAACCGCAGCCAGGTCCGCGTCGAGATACATACCCGACGAAAGCGGCAGTTAAGGCGCTCCTTTGAAGCCGTAGGCTGTTCGGTGGTATCGCTCAACAGGGTCCGCTTCGGACCGCTGAAGCTGGGCAGGCTTAAACCGGGGCGCTACAGGAAGCTCAGGCCCGATGAGGTGACAGAACTGTACCGGGTTACAGACTGGGAACAGACGATCTAGCACAAAGGAGGAGAGATGAGGGTCAGGGCTTTGAGAGGAGCGGTAACTGCGGACTCCAACACCAAGGAGGAGATAATCGCAGTCACCACAGAACTCCTCGAGGAGATGCTCGACCGCAACGATGTGGGGACCGACGACGTGGTGTTCATCATTTTCACCGCGACCGACGACGTGACCGCGGAGTTCCCTGCCGCCGCTGTGAGGAAACTCGGACTGTCGCATATACCGGTCCTCTGCGCGCGTGAGCTCGACGTCGAGGGTTCTCTTCCTCTCACCATCAGGACCATGATCCTGGTCTACACCGAGAAGGCGCGTGAGCAGCTCCGCCACGTGTATCTCAAGGAGGCCAGGCAGTTGAGGACCGACCTGCCCGAGTAGAAGCAAAGGATTCTTTTCGCCCCGCCGGGGCGAGGTGACAGACATGATGATAGTAATGAAAGACGGAGCTGGTGAGGACCAGATCACCGAGGTCATCGAAAAGCTTCGTTCTGTGGGAGCTGAAGCCCATCTATCGCGCGGCCAGTTCAAGACCATAATAGGTGCCATCGGGGACCGCGAGAAGATATTCGAGATCCCGTTCGCCGCCATGCCCGGGGTGGAGGAAGTAATCCCCATCATGAAGCCTTACAAGCTCGTGAGCCGGGAATTCCACCCGGAAGGGACGGTGGTGAACGTCGGAGGGGTCCGGCTGGGAGAGGACCAGTTCGTGGTCATAGCCGGACCGTGCGCGGTGGAGAGCGAGAGCCAGATGCTCGCCGCGGCCAAAGCCGCGAAAGAGGCCGGGGCCCATATGCTCAGGGGCGGTGCGTTCAAACCCCGCTCGAGCCCATACTCCTTCCAGGGTCTCGGTGAAGAGGGGCTGCGCCTGCTGGACCGGGCACGCGACATCACCGGTCTTCCCATCGTCACGGAGGTAGTAGACGTCAGGCACGTGGTGATGGTCTCCAACTACGCTGACATGCTGCAGATCGGCGCCCGCAACATGCAGAACTTTCTTCTGCTGCGGGAGGTCGGAATGCAGAGCAAGCCGGTGATGCTGAAAAGGGGGCTCTCCAGCACCCTGGAGGAGCTCCTCATGGCTGCCGAGTACATAGTGCGCGGCGGCAACAAGAACGTGGTCCTCTGCGAGCGCGGCATCAGGACCTTCGAGACCGCGACGCGCAACACCCTCGATCTCTCGGCGGTCCCTCTGGTCAAGAAGTACAGCCACCTGCCGATAATCGTAGACCCCAGCCACGCCACGGGTAAGCGCGAAGCCATACCCGCGCTGTCCAGGGGCGCGCTAGCGGTCGGCGCCGACGGAGTGATGATAGAGATACATCCCGACCCTCAGGCTGCGCTCTGCGACGGACCGCAGTCGCTTGGCCTGGAAGAATTCAGGACTCTCATGGACGAGCTGCGGGCAGTGGCGCCGCCGCTCGGCCGGACCCTCTAGGGCGGCACACGCCGTCCTTCGGAAGGAAGACGGGGAAGCCTTGTCACACATCTTCGAGTCAGCAGCCGTCATCGGCACAGGCCTCATGGGAGGTTCGCTCTGCATGTCCCTTTCCGCCAGCGGCTCGGTGGGCCGGGTGGTCGGTTTTGACATCTCAGACGATACCAGGCGCGCGGCAAGGGCTCTGGGCATAGCAGATGAGATAGCCGGAAGCGACGTCGAAGCCGCGTCCGGGGCGGACCTCGTGTTCATAGCAACTCCCGCCGGCGCCATACTCCATGCTTTCGAGAAGATCCGGGACGTCCTGGCCGACGGGGCTGTCGTCAGCGACGTGGGCTCGGTAAAGGGGAACCTGGTCGAGTTGATGGAGACGGCGGCTCCCCCGAACGTCCACTACGTCGGTGGGCATCCTATGACCGGTTCCGAGCAGTCCGGGGTCGAATCCGCGCGCCCGGACCTGTTTCGCAACGCCAGCTACATCCTTACACCGACCGGAAACACGGATTTGGTTTCGCTTGAGAAGCTGCGCGCACTGCTGACCGGGATAGGCGCAAGGCTCATCACCATGGACCCCTGGGCGCACGACGAGGCTACCGCGACCATCAGCCACGTGCCGCACCTGCTCTCTCTCACGCTCATGGGCATGGCCGAGGACCATCACACGCGGATGGGTGACCTCTACACGCTTGCCGCTGGTGGTTTCAGGGACATGACCCGCATCGCGGCGAGCAGCCCCGAGATGTGGACCGACATCTGCATCGAGAACCGCGAGCGCATCATCGAGCGGCTCGAGGATTACCGCTCACGCCTGGTGGGTCTTCAGGAGATGCTCGAGAGCGGCGACAGCGAGATGTTGACCGAGTTGTTCCGGGAAGCAAGGCGAGCCAGGAACGAGCTCTCCAGGAAGTCCGGGCTGGAGCTGGAGGAACTCTTCGATGTCACTCTTCCGGTACCGGACGAGCCCGGCGTCATAAGCAAGATATCCACCGCCGTCGGTGAGCTCGGCATCAACATCGAGGATGTCTCGATCGCCCACCCCCTGGAAGGGGAGACGGGCATACTGACGTTGAAGATACTCGGGCACGAGCAGGCCGGTAAAGTCGCCGTCGGCCTTGCCTCTCTGGGATACCGGGCGAGCTTCCGAAAGGCGTGACATGGAAGCGAGGTTCCAGCGCTCCGGTCCGCTACGCGGCGCAGTCAGTGTCCCGGGAGACAAATCCATATCCCACCGTGCTGCTATCGCCGCTGCGCTGGCTGAGGGTAAGAGCGCTATCTCCGGTTTCAGCCCCTCCTCCGACTGCGCGAGCACCCTGGACGCCTTGAGGCGACTTGGTGTCCTCATCGAGGAGACGTCCGCCGGTACTCTGAGAGTTGAGGGAAGAGCCGGTAAAGGCTTTGCCCAGCCGGAAGGGGAGCTCGACGCCGGTAACTCAGGCACCACCATGCGCCTCTTGGCCGGGGCTCTGGCTTCCCACCCGCTGAAGGTCATACTCACCGGCGATGAGAGCTTGAGGAAGCGCCCCATGCAGAGGGTGATCGAGCCTCTCACGCTCATGGGCGCGAGCATTTCCGCCTCCGATGACGGGGGTCATCCTCCGCTGCGCCTGGAGGGCGGCGATCTCAAGGGTATCGATTTCACACCGCGTGTCGCGAGCGCCCAGGTAAAGTCGGCAGTGCTGTTCGCCGCGCTTGGCGCCCGTGGGCCCAGCTCCGTGAACGAGCTGGCCCAGACCAGGGATCACACGGAGCGCCTTTTCGAGGCCATGGGCGTGCCCGTGGCTAGAGTAGGCCTCAGTGTAAGCATGGAGCCAGGGACGTTGGCGGCGGCCGATCTGGCAGTGCCTGGGGACGTGTCTTCCGCCGCCTTCCTCATCGCCGGCGCTCTCCTTTGCCCTGGCTCAAAGGTCACCTTGACCGACGTCGGCCTCAACCCCACCAGGACAGGCTTCCTTCAGCTGATGGAGCGTATGGGAGCCGAAATAGAAACCATCCACGATGACGGAGAATGGGAGCCGAGAGGAAGCATCACCGCGGTGCACGGCCAGCTTCGCGGCATCGAACTATGCGCTGAAGAAGTCACCGAGGCCATCGACGAGGTCACGCTCATCGCCCTGCTCGCCACCCAGGCAGAAGGTGTTACCAGGATAACCGGCGCGGAGGAGCTCCGAGCCAAGGAATCGGACAGGATAAGCGCGACCGTTGCCGGCCTCTCGTCAATGGGAGCGAGCATCGAGCAGACTGACGACGGGATGGTCATCGAGGGCCCCTCCATGCTCGCGGGCGCCCGGGTGAGCTCCGCCGGGGATCACAGGCTCGCCATGCTGTTCGCCCTTGCTGGGTCGATAGCCGGGGGATGCACCGTCGTGGAGGGCTTCGAGTGGACCCGTGTATCTTTCCCCGGGTTCGATGACGTCCTGCGGAAGCTTGCCGGTGGAGGAACCTGATGACGCAGCCTCCCGTGCAGGTCATCGCCATCGACGGTCCCGCAGCTTCAGGCAAGAGCACCGTCTCCATCGGGCTAGCCCGCCAACTCGGCATCGGCCTTCTCGACAGCGGCTCCATGTACCGCGCGGTCGCCCTCCTCGCGGTGGAGAGAGAAGTGGAGCTCGAAAGTGAGGAAGCGCTGCTGCCGCTGGCGGAGGAGGTATCCCGCTCGTTCAGGATGGTGCTACCAGCCGAAGGACCTCCCAGGATATTCCTCGGCGAGCGCGAGGTGACCGGGGACATACGGAGTCCCCTGGTAGGAAAAGCGGTCTCCGAGGTCTCCAGCCACGCTGCCGTCCGCGGCGTGATGGTGAAGCTGCAGCGAGCCTTCGTTCTCGGCCGACCCTCGGTCGTCGAAGGCCGTGATATCGGGACCACTGTGTTCCCCGACGCGCCGCTGAAGGTGTTCCTGGACGCCTCCCCTGATGAACGAGTGAGGAGAAGACACCGGGAGATATCCGAGGCGGGCAAGGATTTGAGCGCGGACAGGGTCAGGAAAGAGCTGGAGCACCGCGATTCTCTCGATTCGTCCCGCGAGGTCAGCCCGCTTTCTCCCTCAGGCGACGCTTTCCGCGTCGACACCACTCGCATGTCCGTGGACGAGGTGGTCGATGCCGTGATCACGGAGGTCAAAAAGAGGGGATTCAGTTTCGAGTAGAGCCGAGGAGCGTCTATTTTCATCGCAGCTCGGTCTTTTACTCGCGGGAGATCCCTCTTTCACCGGGTCCCAGCCCTGTGCCACCTGGGGGACACCGTCCCTGATGACCAGGGACGGCTCACGCACGACCTCGATGTCCTCGAGCGGGTCCTTCTCGTAGAGCACGAAATCGCCCAGGTAACCTTCCTTGAACGCGCCGACATCGTCGACTCGGATAAGCTTCGCGGCGTCAAAGCGGGAACCCTGCCGGTGTTGCATTTAACTTACCCTTTGTCGTATCATCTTTCCATCATGATGGAAAAGGCGTTGACACTCGAGCTTAATAACTGGTGGTGGAGCTCCTAAAGGGGTTCCGCGACGCCTTTTCACCGACACATAGGCCGTGGGACTCGAGAAAGATTCCCGCGGCGTTGTTTTAGCCCCACGTCGCGGACAGGGGCTTTTTTTCGAGATCGATGGCAAGGATGAAAGGAGTAAGTGATGGGCAGCAAAGACGACCAGGTAAAGGTGCTTCTGGATGAGAGCGAGATGCCGACGTCCTGGTACAACATCCTGCCGGACCTGCCGGTGCCTCTTCCTCCGCCGCTGCACCCGGTCACCAAGGAGCCGTGCGGCCCCGAGGACCTGGCCCCGCTCTTTCCGATGGAGTTGATCAAGCAGGAGGTCAGCGAGGAGCGATACATCGAGATCCCGGAGGAGGTCCAGCAGATATACAGGCTGTACCGGCCCAGTCCGCTCTGCAGGGCCCGGCGCCTGGAAAAGGAGCTCGATACGCCCGCGAAGATATTCTTCAAGGACGAGAGCGTCAGCATGGCAGGCAGCCACAAGCCCAACACGGCCATAGCCCAGGCGTATTACAACAAGAAAGAGGGCGTCAAGAAGATAACCACCGAGACCGGCGCCGGCCAGTGGGGAAGCGCGCTGGCCCTGGGCTGCAAGCTTTTCGGCATCGACCTCCGGGTCTTCATGGTGAAGATCAGTTTTACCCAGAAGCCGTACCGGCGGACCATGATGGAGATCTGGGGCGCGCAAGTCTTCGCGAGCCCCACCGACAAGACGAACTCCGGAAGGGCGGTCCTGGCCGAGGACCCGGACTGCCCCGGCAGTCTCGGGATCGCGATCAGCGAGGCCGTGGAGATGGCCGCGGGAGCCGACGACACAAAGTACGCCCTGGGGAGCGTGCTGAACCATGTCTGCCTCCATCAGACCATCGTCGGGCTCGAGGCCAAAGCCCAGATGGAAAAGCTGGGAGAGTATCCTGACGTAGTCATAGGCTGCGTCGGTGGGGGCAGCAACTTCTCCGGCATCAGCTTCCCGTTCGTAAAGGACAAGCTGGAGGGCAAAGAGGTGCGCGCCATAGGAGTAGAGCCCACGGTCTGCCCTACGCTCACAGGTGGGAAATACGAGTACGATTACGGCGACGAGGCGGGGCTGGCCCCCATCGTGAAGATGTACACGCTGGGACACAAGTTCGTCCCCTCGCCGATACACGCCGGGGGGTTGAGGTACCATGGAGACGCACCGATACTCTCACTGCTGGTGAACGAAGGGTACATCGAAGCGATGGCATACCCGCAGACCGAGATCTTCGATGCGGCCATGCTCTTCGCACGCACCGAAGGCCGCATTATCGCCCCGGAGACCGCGCACGCCGTCAAATGCGCCATGGACGAAGCGCTCAAGTGCAAAGAGAGTGGCGAGGGCAAGAACATACTGTTCAACCTCAGCGGTCACGGCCTCCTGGACCTCAAGGGCTACGAGGAGTTCATAGCCGGTAACCTCATGGATTGATGAGGAAGGTGAGTCGGGGCGGTCTTTAGAAATATTGACCGTCCCGATTCGTCCTTATGAGTCCCCGAAACGACACGGGGGCCTGGATCTTGAGGAAGGGGTGGGCTCCAAGCCTTGAAGTGTCCGTCTTGCGGTGCGGAAAACCCTGACTCCGCACAATACTGCAACCTGTGCTTCGCCGCCACGGGTTTCGAGAGCCCTGAGTACACCGAGCCGTCACCGGTCGGGGAGGGCTTCACCCCGGACTACCCCTCCAGTTTCACTTCTCCGGGGAGCGCCTCCCAGGATGACGGCGGCCTTATCCCGCGCGGCGAGCCTCTGGATACACCGCTAGATATCGGCGAGTACGGCGTTCTGTCCGGTGCTCCCGTCATGGAGGCACCTCCGATGTCCTACCCTCCGGTTGCGGTGGCAGTCCGGACGTTCGAGTGGGGGAAAGCGATAATCGACTGCGTGTTCATCGCCATGACCGCTGCAGCGATGTCGGTGGCCCTCGAGCTGTTCTTCAGTTTCATAGGGGTTGGGATGATGACCTCCGGTGCCATCACCGGGGGTCTCATAATCGTCTTTCTGGCCCTCATGATACCGGTAGCTTTCGCCGGTTTCGCATCCGGCTATCGCGCCGAGGCGTACGGGTGGGTGGTCGGCCTTATATCGGTAGCTCTGTGGGCGTTCATCTTCAGGCCTGTCTACTTCGCGTTCCTGTCCTGGTTGCTTACTGACCGGTTCGGGTTCACCTACCTTTTCAGCAGGAGCAGTATCGCCTTTACGCTGGGCCTTTTCCTTCCCGCAGGCGCCTTTCTGGGCTGGCTGGGGGAAAAGAGGGCCACCACCGGGCTCAGCCTTTGACGCTCGATGGTGTTTGCTTTGAAGACGGTTCTGATATGATTGTAGGCGTGTTGTGAGCGACTCGGAGGTCACTGATGTTCGTCTCTTTGCTCAGTGAGATGACCGCCCAGCTGGTAGAGTGGTCGAGTGGCTGGACTTACGTGATGTTCGGCGCCCTGATACTCATGATAATCATGGGGACCTGTACGGGTGCGGTCGCGACCGGAAAAGGTCGCAGCATGCAGTGGTGGTTCCTGATCGGATTTTTCCTTCCCGTACTCGGGCTAGCGATCATCTACCTGATGAAGCCGGCAGCCCCCAAAGCGGAATAGCCGTACTCTCCAGGGACGTGCCCTTACTTCAAGTTTTTCCATGAGTGATCGAACAGACGACGCTGATCGAGAACGCGCATCGGTCGGACGGTAAGTTCGGTGGTGCCGAAGGCCGGAGTTGAACCGGCACGGGGTTTCCCCCACTGGTTTTTGAGACCAGCGCGTCTACCATTCCGCCACTTCGGCATATCACGCCGCCCGGTCGGTGACCGCATGAGCGGCCGCTTGGGATATTATAGCAGGTGGCAGCCGGTGCACCCCGAGAGGGCTCCCGGCCGTTTGAGCGAACCGGAACTCTGACGGATTGGGATCGAAATCATGGCGGACAGGCCGAAAGTCCTCATCCTCGATGGGCACAGCGTAGCGTACCGCGCCTTTTTCGCGCTTCCTGACACTATGACCACCGCGGACGGACGGCCTACCAATGCAATCTACGGGTTCACCAGCATGCTATTGAAGGTACTCTCGGAGGAACGCCCCCGTGCGCTCGTGGTCGCGCTCGACGGCCCGCGCGCCGAGCTTCACAGGACACAGGAATACCCCGAGTATAAGGCGCATCGACCCCCGATGCCGGAGGGCATGCGCCAGCAGATGGGCGAGATAGAGGAGCTGCTGAAGCTCATGAAGGTGCCTGTGTTCAGGGTTGCCGGTTACGAGGCGGACGACGTGATAGGGACCGTAGCCAGGATGGTCGCAGACTCTGGTGAAAGCGCCCTGATAGTCACCGGTGACAGGGACGCCCTGCAGCTCGTGGATGACGATGTGCGCGTACTGATGACCGGTAAAGGCATATCGGAGACGGTCACCTACGATCGGGCGTCGGTCGAAGAGAAATACGGCGTACCGCCGGCCAGCATCCCAGACATCAAGGCGCTCACCGGGGATTCGTCTGACAACATCCCGGGCGTGCCCGGTATAGGCGAGAAAGGGGCGAAGGACCTCATTGGAAGGTTCGGTTCCCTTGACGGTCTCTACGAGAACCTCGATTCGGTGACCGGCGCCAGGCGCAAGAGCGCCCTTGAGCAGAACAGGGACCTTGCGTACCTCTCCAGGCGCCTCGCCACAATTCACGACGATCTTTCCATAGAGCTAGACCTCTCTGAGGCTGAACTCGGCAGGTGGAACATCCAGGAGGTCGTGGAGTACCTGATGTCGCTCGACTTCCGGACCCTGGCGAGGAGATTCCTGGAGATTTTCGGCGAGGGTGAGGAATGTGCTTCCGGCGGAGATGAGATCCTATATTCCATCGTCGACCAGAATGACCAGGAGTCCCTGGGCTCTTTCGCCGATGAGGCGAGGGAGGACGGGCGCGTCTCCGTCGCGGCGGACCTGTCCGGCTCCGGGTTCTGCGACATCGAGCTGCGAGGCCTTGCTCTGGCCACCGGCTGTAGGGCGCTGGTGACTGGCGACTTGACCGGCAACTCCCGCGCGGCGCGGCTTGCGCGGGAGCTTCTTGCGTCATGCGAGGTAGAGAAGGTCCTGCACAACGCGAAGTCCGCGCTTGGCGCCCTGGGTAAGCTGGAGCTGGAGGTGGGAGGAGAATTGTTCGACACCGCAGTCGCGGCGTACCTGCTGAACCCTTCACTCGGTGCGTACGAGACAGTGGTCATCTGGGAAAGGGAGCGCGGCGGCCGCATCAAGGTCGAAGGGAAGGACGTCGTGCAGGACGAACAGCCGTCGCTCCTCGTGGAGGCCCAGGACGGCGACGACCCCGGTCTCGCGCTCGAGGCGGGGCGCGTTTACCACCTGAGAGACGCTATGGAGGTGAGGCTGGGCTCTTCCGGCATGGCTTCACTTTTCCGCGAGATCGAGATGCCGCTGGTGCTGGTCCTGGAGAAGATGGAGCGTGCGGGCATCGCCCTGGACCATGAGGTCCTGGTGCGCCTCTCCGAGGAAGCCGGCCTCAGGCTGGCCGAGCTGGAGGCCCAGATATGCTCTCTCGCCGGACGGGAGTTCAACGTCGCCTCGACAAAACAGATGGCCGAGGTGCTGTTCGGCGACCTGGGGCTGACGCCCCTAAAGAAGACCAAGACCGGGTACTCCACGGACTCCTCGGTGCTGGAAACCCTCCGTGAGGAGCACCCCATAGCGGAGAAGATCCTGGAGTACCGTGAGAACTCCAAGCTGAAATCGACCTACTTCGACGTGCTGCCCGAACTCATTTGCGAGAGGACCGGCAGGTTGCACTGCAGCTTCAACCAGACCGCCACCGCGACGGGAAGGATCTCCTCCAGCAATCCCAATCTGCAGAACATCCCGGTCAGGTCCGAGGCCGGAAGGCGCATAAGGGCGGCCTTCGTAGCGGGACACCCGGGGTGGAAGCTCGTCGTCGCGGATTACTCACAGATCGAGCTCCGTGTGCTTGCCCACCTCTCCCGGGATCCCCTTCTTCTCGACGCTTTCGCGAGCGACGTGGATATCCACAGCGAGACGGCGGCAAAGGTCTTCGGGGTCGGCATCGAGGACGTTACACCTGAGATGCGAAGGATGGCCAAGGTGGTCAACTTCGGCGTCGTCTACGGAATGGGCTACTTCGGCCTGTCCTCCCGGCTGGGGATATCGATGGAAGATGCGACCCACTATATCGACACTTACTTCGAGACCTACAGCGGTGTCAGGGAGTACCGGGCGCGCTGCATCGAGCAGTGCAGGTCGCGCGGCTACTCTGAGACGCTCTTCGGCAGGCGCAGGTACATTCCGGAGCTCGAGAGTGGAAGCCGTCAGCAGAAAGAGTTCGGCGAGCGCCTCGCGGTGAACACGCCCATCCAGGGCACGGCCGCCGACATTATCAAGAAAGCGATGGTCACAACCTCCGCGGAGCTGGAGCGCGGGTCGATGGATTCCGCGATGCTTCTCCAGATACACGACGAGCTGGTGCTGGAGGCACCCGAGTCCGAGATCGAAGACCTGAAAGGGATCGTCACCCGCTGCATGAGCGGCGCCGCGGAGCTCATCGTGCCTCTCAAGGTCGACCTGGGCGTATATCATGACTGGGGCGAGGCGAAGCAGTGAGCGCGTGGGTCCAGACACTCCGGTCAAGGCCTTACCTTCTTGCTGACACGTGCCCGTTTTCATAGCCGGTGGGCGCCCGTTCTCAAAGCGCGTACGAGCGCCGCGGTCGAATGACACCGCGCTTCTTGCGGCTTGACACGAGTATGTGCTTTCATATCTTGGTAATCACCGGCTATCGGAAGGAAAGAAAACCATGGGCGACGAGGAGATCGGACAGGAAGCGACGACTGAGGAAGAGGACGAAAATCCGCTGACGGGAGCCACTGCAAGGGAGTCATTAGCGAGCCTGGGGCTGAGTCCGGAAGAAAGCCAGGTGGTGCCCGATTATGACGGCACCATAAAGATCTTCAACGAGGGTGACATAGTCACCGGCACCGTGGTTAAGGTTGATAAGGAGGAAGTCCTCCTTGACATAGGCTACAAGTCTGAAGGTGTGATCCCCGCCCGAGAACTCTCAATAAGATACGACGCCAAGCCCTCAGACCTCGTCTCCACCGGGGAGGAGCTCGAGGCCCTCGTGCTCCAGAAGGAGGATAAGGAGGGCAGGCTCATCCTCTCCAAGAAGCGTGCCCAGTACGAGAGGGCCTGGGGCAACATCGAAAGGCTCAAGGAAGAAGACGGGATAGTAGAGGGTGAGGTCATCGAAGTGGTGAAGGGGGGCCTCATCCTCGATATAGGGCTCAGAGGGTTCCTTCCCGCTTCCCTGGTCGACCTCCGAAGGGTCAAGGACCTGAACAGCTTCCTGGGACAGAAACTGGAGGCCAAGATAATCGAGCTGGACAAGAACCGCAACAACGTCGTCCTGAGCCGCAGGGCCTACCTGGAGAAGCAGAAATCGACCGAGCGCAAGGAGTTCCTGGAGAACCTCCAGAAGGGCACCAAGTGCGCCGGGAGCGTCAGCAGCATCGTCAATTTCGGAGCCTTCGTAGACCTCGGCGGCGTGGACGGTCTCATACATATATCCGAGCTCTCCTGGAGCCACGTGGACCATCCTTCCGAGGTGCTGGCTGTGGGCCAGGAGGTCAACGTGGAGATCCTCGACGTCGACCTGGAACGTGAACGGGTATCGCTCTCACTCAAGAAGGCCCAGGAGGACCCCTGGGAGAAGCTGGCCAAGGACAAGCCGGCCGGATCCACGGTTCATGGAAAGGTCACCAAGCTGGTCCCCTTCGGAGCCTTTGTCGAGATCGCTCCCGGGGTGGAGGGCCTGGTCCACATCTCGGAGATGGCCTGGGAGCATATCGAGTTCCCCGAGGAGGTCGTATCCGTTGGTGACGAGGTGGACGCGAAGATAATAGACATCGACCTCGGCCGCAGGCGCATCTCACTCAGCCTGAAGCAGCTTGCGGTGCCCGCCGAGGGTGAGTATCACGAGCCTGAAACCGAGGAGGAATCCGAGCCACAGCTCGTCGAGGCAGAGGACTTCATCGAGAGCGCTGTGGAGGAAGCTTCATCCGTTGAAGTGCCTGAGCCGGTAGACAGGGCCGAGATTGCCAGTGAAGCAGCAATGATATCAGCCGAGGTCGAGGACGTCGAAGCGAGCGCCACTCAGGAGACCTTCCACGAAGAGGTCCAGGTCGAGGTCGAGGACGTCGAAGCGAGCGCCACTCAGGAGACCTTCCACGAAGAGGTCGAGGTCGCTGACGTCGAGGCCCCGGCGGTGGGACCTGAGCTTCAGCCCGCCCCCGAACCTTCTGTCGAAGAAGCGGAGGCCGAAACTCCACCGCCCGCAGAGGAACCTCCCCAGGAGGCCCCTGCCGAGGCCGCCACGGAAGCGACGGCGGAGAAGGTTCCGGAGGAAGTGGAGGAACCCCAGCCTGAGATCGAGGCAGAGCCTGCCGAGGACGAAGAGCAAGCCCCTGAAGAGCCTTCCGCGGAAGCCATATCTGAAAAGACCGAGGCGTCAGGAGAAGGCTCCCTTGAATCCATACTTGCCGACATGAGGAAGAAGGGAAACCAGGAGTAGGCGGGGGCACCCCGTGGGACATCCTGAGATCTGGGGGAAAGACGGCGGTAGACTCCTCATCGTCGGGCTCACCGGAGGAATCGCTTCGGGTAAGAGCGAAGTGGCCGGCTGCTTCCAGAAGCTCGGCGCGAAAGTGATCGACGCGGACGTGGTGGCCCGTGAGGTCGTGCTTCCCGGAAGTCCCGTATTCCAAAGCCTCGTCTCCGAGTTCGGCGACGGCATCCTCGATGATTCGGGGGCTATTGACCGGGTAAAGCTGGGCGGCGTCTGCTTCGGGGACGATGCCAGGCTGAAGCGGCTCAACGAGCTGACTCATCCCGCGATATTCCAGCGGATAACGGATGGCGTTGTGGATCACGCGGTCCACTTGCGCGCCGGCGATGTACCTGCCGTAATAATAGACGCGGCCCTGATCGTGGACGTGGGCGCGTCTGCGATGTTCGATATGCTCGTGGTGGTCTCGGCCGATCGCCGAGCCAGGATCTTCAGGCTGGTCGGGAACCGTGGGATGGAACGCGCGGAAGCGGAGGAACGCATCGACTGCCAGGTCCCCGACGAGACCAGGGTGGCAGGTGCCGACCTGGTGATAGTGAACAACGGTACGCTGGAGGAGCTCTTCGAGCGCGTGAAGGAAGCCTGGTCCGTTATCGCTTCAAAGGCGGGGGCGAAAGGATAGCTCAGTCGCCTTCCGGCTCCTCGGAATCACCGGCGCTGCTGAGGAAGGGGAACATCATCCGAAGTCGGTACTCGATCTCTTTGTCGATCTCGTCCATGTACTCTTCATATACCGGGCAACCCATCTGCAGGCACAACAGCATGCTCCTCGAGCCTCGGGGATTGGAGATCTCCCAGCACTTCTTCTGCTCGAGGTAAGCCTTGCAGTTAAGGTACTGTCCGGCGGAGCACTTCTTGATTTCCCAGCAGTTCTTGGAGTCTGTCATCTGCAACACGGTAGCATTTAGAGGGTGCACGGTCAAACGCTCGCGCCGGGCCTGTCCGGACAGGCCTCTTGACGCGGGTGCCTCCGGCAGCTTACCTTTACTGGCAGGCACAACGGGGGGATGCGGAAAGGCTCACAAGGCCGTCCCCTGGCGGGGGTTCAAGCGTTATCAACTATGTAAAGAGCCCATTGCCGCGTGTCGAGACAATGAGAGGATGCCGACTCGGGCAGGTAGTGAGGTGTAATGTGCTTCAGTGACGCCGCGCGCAGAGCTGGTGCCGCAGCGACATGTTTAATACTGGTCTTTTCCCTTGCCGCCGTCTTCGACGGTGAGAGGGCTTACCCTTACGGGGAGGGCGACGGATGCCCCGAGGCGGTGACCTGCGCTCCAGGGCAGGTGATAGCGAGGTTCGAACGCGGAACCGATGCGGCCGGAATGAAGTCGGCCTTCAGCAGAGCAGGCGTCTCTTCGGTGATCAGCGCCATGGGGCCGAGGGACGCCAGGGACACCCTGCTCCTCGAGCTCGAACCCGGAACGGACGTCAGGAAAGCGGTTGAGTCGCTTTCCGCCGAGCCTTCAGTCGCGTTCGCGGAACCGAACTACACCAGAGCGGCCTCTTACACGCCGACCGATCCCGGGTTCCCGTACCAGTGGGGGCTCAACAACAGCGGTCAGTACGGCGGTACTCCCGGCGCGGACATCGGCGCCGAGAACGCGTGGGAG
>JAGUWJ010000012.1 GCA_020062425.1 Actinomycetota bacterium | reverse complement strand
TCGGCCAGGTTGGCCCCGGTGTAGTGCCAGGACCGTTTTTGAGGTCCAGAAAACCCCGGTTTAAAGGGATTTGTGAAAATCAACTGTAGAAGATGAGCTTAAGTTAAGTCAATATCGTTTTGAATCATTAGAGGTCGTGACTTAACTTAAGGGGTCCGTCCCCACTGTTAAGTGCGCAGGTGGTTGACGAGGGATTCGAGGGCTTCGAGGTAGCCGTCGGGGCCTTTGCCGGCGATGCGCTTCCAGGCGACAGGGGCGATGACTGACACGCGCCGCCACTCCTCCCGGGATTCGATGTCGGACAGGTGCACCTCCACACACGGCAGCCCCACCGCTTCCAGCGCGTCGTGAAGGGCGTAGCTGTAGTGCGTCAGGGCGCCGGGGTTGATGACTATCCCCCGGCAGGTCTTCCGCTCCGCGTGTATCTTGTCGATGAGGTCGCCTTCATGGTTCGACTGGAGAAACTCGAGCTCCACCCCCAACCTGGAAGCCATTGCGAACATCTCCGCGTTTATCTCGTCAAGCGATCTGGTACCGTATTGCCCGGGGTCGCGCTCTCCCAGCAGGTTGAGGTTCGGGCCGTTCAGAACGAGTATCCTCTCCAGGTCAATCACCTCCCAGGATGCGCTCGTAGCATAGCCTGAGCGTATCGATCTTGAGATCCCTTTCGACGTACGGGCCGTCCCTCCCAATCAGCACCATCGCGAGGCTCCCGCGGTTTTTCTTATCCTGGGCCATATGGAAGGCGAGGTCGTCAAACGGCGCCTCGGGTGGGCGGAGCCGGGTGGGCAGCCCCAGGCCCTCCAGGAACTCCCTGTGGGCTCCGACCGTTCCAACGGGGGCTACCCCGCGTTCCTCCGCTACATGAGCCGCGAACACCATGCCCACCGCCACAGCCTCCCCGTGAGTGTACATCTCTCCGTAACCCGAGGCGGCCTCAAGGGCATGGCCAAGGGTGTGGCCGTAGTTGAGCACGGCCCGCGGGCCGCGGTCGAACTCGTCCAGGGATACCACGCGGGCCTTGACAGCCGCACAGCGCGCCACCACCTGTACGAGGCTGACCTCGTCACGGCTCTTGAGCATGGTCAACGAGCCCTCATACGACTGTGGAAACGACGACGGCTCAATGAACCGGTACTTGGCGACCTCCGCGAGCCCAGAAGTGTACTCCCTGTCCGGAAGTGATCCCAGCGCGCCGACGTCACAGAGAACAGCCGCCGGCTGGTGGAAGGTTCCGGCGAGGTTCTTGCCCGCCTCGAGATCGACGGCGGTCTTGCCTCCGATTGCCGAATCGACCTGTGCCATCAGCGTGGTGGGGAGCTGGACTACATCCAGGCCGCGCTTGAAGACCGAGGCGGCGAATCCTGCCAGATCTCCTACAACGCCACCACCCAGGGCTACCACGAGGTCCGTCCGCTCGAGGGAAGAGCCGGCGAAAGACTCGAGCAGCCCCAACAACCATCCGGTGCTCTTGGAGCGCTCACCCGCTTCAACGGCCGTCGACGATACTTCGAGCCCCAGGACGCCAAGGCCCTTGCCGGCGGCGTCCAGGTAGAGGGGGGCCACGTTTGAGTCAGTAACGACGAAAGCACGCTTCCAACCCCTGCTACCGGCGACGGGCTCGAGAACATCAGGAAGGCCTGTCAGCAGGCCGGCGCCCACCACCACGTCGTAGCTGCGCTCACCGAGTTCCACTCTCACCGTCTCTTTGTTCATGCCACGCCTCAGCCGTGCTTCTTTCTACGTTCGAAGTCCTCCGCTATTGTGCCTGCGATCTCAGCCGGGTTGCGTCCCACGGTATCTACCGCGAGGTCGGCTGCATCGCGGTAAGCCCGCTCCCTATCGTCCATCATCTGGCGTACCGCTTCGGCGTCTTCGCCGAGAAGGGGCCTTTCCCCGCCGCCGCCGCCGCCGCCTGCGCGCTCGAGCACTTCCTCGGGTGATACCTCCAGGTAATAGACCACGCACTTTCTCTTGAGAGCGCTCACGTTTCTACTGTCGAGGACCGCGCCGCCTCCAACGGCGAGGACCAGCCCTTCCCTGAGCGACTCGGTCTTTATCACCTCTCGCTCAAGCTCGCGAAACGCCGCTTCGCCCCGGTCATGGAAGATTTCACTGACGGACTGTCCGGTGCGTCTCTCTATAACCTCATCGGCGTCCACCAACTCGTAAACAAGGATTTCGGCGAGCAGCGCTCCGACCGTTGTCTTCCCGGACGCCATGAATCCGCATAGCGCGACGCTGGTCTTGTCCAACAGGCTCACGCCTCGCGTCGCCAGAGAGGGCTTAACCGGTCCAGGTACGCGCCCAGGCTCCTGACCACGTCGTCCATGGTGTCGCCGCCGAACTTCTCGAGAACCGCATCCGCGAGCACCGTCGCAACCACCGCCTCCCCGACCACTGCAGCCGCAGGCACGGCGCAGGCGTCCGCTCTCTCCTTGAACGCCACCGTCGGCTCCCTGGTCTCGACGTCGATGGTCGCGAGCGGGCTGGACAGGGTGGGTATCGGCTTCATGGCGGCCCGGAGGACGAGAGGCTCCCCGTTGGTCATACCGGCCTCGAGGCCCCCCGCCCGGTTGCTGCCTCGCACCACACCCCGCTCGGAGTGGAAGAAGATCTCGTCGTGCGCTTCCGATCCTCGTAGCGAAGCCAGACCGAATCCGTGTCCCACTTCGACACCCTTGATGCCGGGGATGGAGGCAATAGCGCCGGTGAGCCTGGCGTCCATGCGCCTGTCCGCCTGAGATGTGGACCCCAGGCCGGGAATGAGACCGAAGGCGGCCACTTCGAAGACACCTCCCAGGGAGTCTCCATCCGTGGTTGCGCGTTCTATCTCCTCGATCATCCTCCTTCCCTCTTCCGGGTCGGAGCACCTGACAGGGTCGTCTTCGGCACTCACGAACGAGGCTACCGAGAGCTCCTCGTCTTCCCGCTCGAGAGCGACGCTGCCTATTCTCACCACCCTGCTGAACACATCAACCCTGAGCTCCTCCAGGAACCTCCTCGCCACCGCGCCTGCGGCGGTGCGCGCCGCGGTATCGCGAGCGCTGGCGCGCTCTAGCACGTCCCGGGCGTCGGTCGTGTCGTGCTTCAGCATCCCCGCGAGGTCTCCATGGCCCGGTCGAGGACGCGTCTCCCGCGGCAGGTCCTGCGAATCTGTCGCCGTCACCGACATCACCGTGGACCAGTTCGAGTGATCGCGGTTCTCGATGACCATTGCAATCGGACTGCCGAGCGTCCGACCCAGCCTCACCCCGGAGGTTATCCGTACGCTGTCGGACTCGATACCCATCCGCCCGCCGCGCCCGTAACCTCGCTGCCTCCTTGCCAGATCGCGGTCTATCTGCTCGGGCGTTATCGAAAGCCCCGAGGGGACGCCATCGACAACGGCGACCAGGGCCGGTCCGTGTGACTCTCCCGCTGTCAGTACTCTCAACCTCATGAGACCATCCTAAATCAAAACGGCACCTCGCGCGCGTGGTGCCGCCAACTGTTTCGACTTCACGTTTGAGCCCGGCAGGCTAGCCCATCGACGCCGCACACCACCTCACCAGTATAGCGATTGCCCGGTGAAGATGGTGAAGCGCTCGTCACCGTAGAGGACCTCGGCGCTGGAATCACGACCAAGCGCCAGCAGCTTGTAGTTGCCTCCGAACACCTCACCGACGGCGACCTTTTCGAACAACGCGTCACCCACCCGGATGCGAGCGAAGAGCTTCCCCTCCTGCTCGAAGACCCCCTCGAGGGTTATAGCTGTTGAAAGCACCGTTCCGGCGCTCGCACCGCCGGGATCCAGCTCCGGGGGAAGGGTTATGTACGAAGGGGCGGCAGCTCCGGCAGTGCCGGTCGTAGTCGTCGTGGTCTGCCCGGTTTCCTGTGCCCCCTCAATACTTACCAGGGGCTTGAATATGTTCCTGCGGCGGTAGATGGAAAGCGGAGGCGCCTGCACTTCCTCGAGCTTCTGAGTCTGCACCGGCTGAGAAGCGGGTGCCGACTCTGCATCCGTCGGTTCACTTGATTGCGCCGTGATGCCGGGGCCCCTGCTTCCACCCGGGCTGGTGGCGAGCAGTATCCCTACCGCCAGGACAAGGCAGGCCACCATGACTATGGCTATCGTTCGAAGGCGCGCCTCGTTCGAATCGACCGCCCTCTTAGGTTTCATCTTCTTCAGTTGTCGAGGCACTCGATCGCTCCTCGGTCAGCCACCTGCGTCAGGGTGTTGACGAAGGCTGTGTAGGTGTCGGTCCCGGAGTCGGCTGTGTCTGCGGTGTCGGAGTCGTTGTGGTTCCCGAAGGAGCCGCGGTCGATGCGGGCGCGGCGAAGGTAAACGTCTGAGCCTGGATCTCCGCCTGTACTACACCGAGGTTTGCGCTGAATTCCCTGTTCAAGAAACCCGTACTCGCCGTGATGCTGATATCGTTTATGGTCACCGCCCTGGGGAAACGCTCCATCCTGTACACCAGGTCCACAACCTGATCGTAGAATCCACCTACGCTCATGGAAAAGGTGTAGGTAGAATATGATCCCTCACCCTGGGCCACGTCACCGGGCGTGAACGAGAGCCACGGCAGTCCTGCGCCGCTGCCCGGGTCGGCGGCAGCCTGTAGTTGCCTGATGAGCGATGGGAGTTCCGGTTCCTGCGGTATGACCGACTGCAGGTAGGCCAGCTTGGCCTCGTACTCCGCGGAACGGTTCTTGATGTCAAGCAGTTCCTTGTACGTCGCCATCTCCGCCTGTTTCTTCTGCTCGGTTGAGTCGATCTCTTTCTGAATCTTGTCCACTTCTCCCTTTCTTGGTCCTATTAGAAGGAAATAACAGGCGGCCCCCACGACGACCGCGGCCAGGATCGCCAGGAGCAGGGCAACCTCGGGGCGCTTGAACAGCTTCACTTCTGCTCACCCCCGCCCGCCGGCTGAACCTGGACCGGGGTTCCCAGCGCCGCCTTTGCCATGTCCAGGTTGGCGTTGGAGCTAAACCTTATGACCCAACCACCCGAGGGTATCGAGGCGCCGGGAAGCGGTGCTCCGTTGACTATCTGCCACTCCTCGACCGGCTCCAGCGGGGGGCTTCCGAGAAATGTCGGGTCTGCGCTGGCGAGCCAAACCCTCTGGAACTGCTCCACCTGCGCCATCCTGTCCAGCCAGCCGGCAATGGGCCTGAAGTCGGGATGATAGTCCGGGGTCCCGGGGTAGAAACCCCCCAGAAGCCGGTTGTTACACTGTGTCGCGTACCCCTCGAAGCTGACTGTCCCGGCAGTCTTGCTGGAAGTGCCCGTGATCGAATTGAGCCAGACGTTCAAAGGGCACAGGATGGCGATGTTGTTCAGTATCCTCGCCCAGTAGACCCGCCCCGAAAGGGCCTGGACCACGGTCTGCTCGATCTGGGTTATCTGGTCCTGCCGGTCCTTGTACTGTTTGAGGGAAGCGGTCTTCGCCTGGAGGTCCGCCAGCTCTTTCTTCGCAGTGTCGAGCTCGCTCTTCTTGCTGTCCACGTCAGAGCCGAGGGAATACCACCAGAATCCCATGGCCAGGAGGACGATAAGTGGGAGGACCAAGACCAGCCAGAGGAAGTTCCGCTCCTGGCGGACCCCCCTCTCCTTCACCCGCTCGGGGGGCAGAAGGTTGATCTTGGTCAAGTCATTCCTCCGTTTCGCGAAGCGCCAGCCCCACGCTCACCGCCACAGAAGCCTCGATCTCCGCCAGTTCCTCCGGGGTGAACGGCAACTTTCCGAGCAGGACGTTCTGCAGCGGGTGCCCTATCTCGATGGGAAGCCTCAAGCCCCTGTTCAGTTCGAGGGGCAGGTTGATCATCTTCGAGCCGCTCCCCGCCAGGATGACCTTGTTCAGGTCACGTTCCTGGGTCTGCGAAATATAGTACTCGAGCGACCTGCGTATCTCTCCCACGAATGCCTGTATCTCCCTCTGCAGGAGAGCGTTCGCGTTGGCCTCCGTGCTGCGTCCGGCCTTTATCTCCTCGGCTTCCGCCGGCGGAAGGTTCAGGCTGTCGCACAGCACCTTGGTGAAGAAGTCGCCACCCCGCATAAGCATTCGTACGAAACGGGGGGTTCCCTCCTTCACCACGCATATGTTGCATATGCCCGCTCCGATGTTTACTAGACATACGCTACCGGGCGGTTCGGCACCTTCCTCCTCCAGGAACTGGTACTCCTTCTTTATCAGGGACCTGACCATGGCGAAAGCCTTGAGCTCCACCGCGATGGGGTTGAGCCCGGCGCCGAGGACCGCATCCAGGAACGAGCTGATCATGTCCTTGTGGGCGGCCGCCAGCAGGATCGTCTGCATCCGCTCTTCCTCGCCGGCCATGTACTCGTCCACTACCTCGTAGCCGACGATGGCGTCGTCGATGGGGATGGGGATGAACTCCTGGACCTGGTATTTGACCGCGTTCTCCAGCTCGTCCTCGGGCATGAAAGGAAGGTCCATCGGCCGGACGATGACCTTCTGGTTGCTGACCCCCACCACCACGCGCTTCTTGCTTATGCCGCTCTGCTTCCAGAGCTCTTTGATATATGGAGAGATGGAGCCGGGGTCGTCTATCTCACCCTCGCGCATCAGGCCTTCAGGCAGCATGATGATGCCAAGGTTGGTGAGCACCGGCTCGCGCTTGGAAATGTTGATCTCGGCAACCTTGATCGACCCTGAGCTTATGTCAAGGCCGATAGCAACTCCACCTTTGGCCACGCCCATCTCCCCGGTTCGCTATCGGAATAGATTAGCCCATGTGAGCGGGCAGGTCTATTCCGAGCCCCTGTTGAGGTATCGATCTACGTCGATTTCTTTGATCCGGTAGTTCTTGCCCACACGGATCGCTGGAAGCTGCCTGCTCTTCACCAGCCGGTACACGGTCATGTTGGACACCCTGAGTATGCGTGCCACTTCGTTGACCGTGAGGAGCTTACTGCTCACTTCTGCTCACTTTCGTCAAGAGGCCTCAACAAGAAGTCTTCTTTACTACTCAGAACAGTTGCCATCTGTCTTAACGAGAGATATCAAATTGTAAACCAATCTAAATCTTATAGTCAATATCCTCTTTCGTCTAATTATTCCACATCCTTTAGCAACATGTATCAATTAGTAACAATATTATCAATATTTATCAATAGTAATCGGCCTGCCAGACTCCCGATTCCAATCTCAATAAAGAATACGACCTCGGGCAGGTTTTCACCTTACCAAACGAAGATAAAAATCTGCGAGCTGCTGACCCCCGACGAGGGCTACGACGGCTCCGGCGGCGAGGAACGGCCCGAACGGTATCCGGTCCTTCCTGCCTTTGCCTGAAAGCACCTTCAGCGGGATCAGCGCGAGAGAACCCAGCAGAGCGGCGAGGAATACGTGCACTATCAGGAAGTACCAGCGGAAGTAACCGAGAGCGAGCCCTGTGACGAGCATCAGCTTGACGTCGCCCATGCCGATACCTGTTGGCACGGCGTCGTCCTCCCTTTCCCCCTCAGTCCTCATGAAGAGGTACCCGTAGAGCAAGCCCATCAGGAGGAAGAAAGCGCCACCCGCCATCGCCGTCGCCGCGGCCGCGCCTATGCGCCACGGCTCACCCCGGTAGATGCCCAGCGCCACCACCGTGGGCGTCAGCAGGACCAATCCCGCCAGTATCGCCTTGTTGGGGATTATTCCGCGCATGATATCCACGCCGCTTATGATGACAAGTACCGACACCAGCACCAGACCCAGGATCAGTTCCGGCTGAAAGGCCGAGCCTGCGGGGATGTCGAGAATCTCCGGGACTACGCTGATGCTCCACCAGTAGATAAGGGCGAACAGAAGCGCCGTAGCCGCTTCCACCACAGGGTATCGCCAGGAGATGGGGTCGCCGCAGTTCCTGCACCTGCCCCTCAGCACAACAAAGCTCAACACAGGGACGTTGTCGTACCACTTGATCAGCGACCCGCACGAAGGGCACCGCGAGCGCTTGCCCAGGGAGTCGTCGATGGGCAGCCGGTAGATAGCGACGTTGAAGAAGCTCCCGAAAGCAAGGCCGAGCAGTACAGCAGCCAGGTAGTAGAACCATGTCATCCGGTGTTCCTCCACGTGCGTATCGATTCAAACAGGGCCCGCTCGAGTTTATAATCAATCCCATGCAAAAAGGAATACCTGTCAGGAACGCCGCATCAAACGCGCTGGCCAGATTCAGGACGAGCAGACACGCACCGGCGCTCGCCGCGCTGGCGGTAATAAGTTTTGCGGTCCTCGTCTCGACCGCCGCGAAGGCCATAACCTTCTCGGACGCCGGCGATTTTCTGATGGGCGTATCTATGGCAGGCAATATCCACGGCCCGGGCTACCCCTTTTTCCTCATGACGGCAAAGGTCTTCGGCTGGCTGGTCCCGTTCGGCTCTCCGGCGTTCAAGGCCTCCCTCTATTCGGCCATTTTCGCCTCCGTAACCACCTGCCTCATCTACTGGATAATCTTCCGCATGACCTCGAGCAGGGCCGCGGGAGCGCTCGCGGGCCTGGCCTACTGCTTCTCTTACACCTTCTGGTACCAGTCGGTGATACCCGAGACGTACAGCCTGAATACCTTCTTCATAAGCCTTCTCATCGTGCTTGCCCTCCGCTGGGAGCGGCAGGCGGGTGAAGGCCACAAGAAGCAGGCGGACGCGACGATGTGCGCGTTCGCCTTCGTGTTCGGGCTCGCGCTCACCAACCACTTCAGCATCGCGATCCTCCTGCCGGCGTTCCTCTTCTTCGCGCTGGACACCGACTGGAGGCTGGCGCTCGCCCCCCGGAACCTGCTCCGTATGGCCGCTTTCGCAGCTCTAGGCCTGCTTCCTTACCTCTATGAGCCAGCAGCGGCGTTCAGGGGACCGGCCTACAACTACGGCGACCCTTCGACCCCGCTTCGCTGGTTCCGTCACGTAACCGTCTATTACCAGCGGGGAGGTCTCTTCAAGTACCCGTACAGTTATCTGCCGGGCAGGTTCATCAGGTACTTCGGCACTCTCACGACAGAGTTCCCTTACTTCTGGTGGCTGGGAGGAGTGGGCCTTCTAGCGTCTTTCGAGAAAAAGAGCAGGAAATACTCGCTCTTCCTTATCCTGCTGTTCCTGTTCTCAGTACTGCCGGCCATGACGTACAAGCAGTTTGAATCGGTGCTGCGAGCGCATTTCTACTACGAGAGTTACCTGGTGGTCGCTCTTTTTATCGGGTTTGGCGCTGCGGCTATAGTGAGAGTTCTTGCCCGGCTCGAGCAGAGGACCGGTCCACTGCTCAAATACACTGCGTTCGCCCTGGTGCTTGTTCTGGCCCTTGCTTGCCCGCTCGCTTCAGTTACTTCACACTACAAGTGGGTCGATAAGAGCAGCTACGAATACGGCCGGGACATGGCGCGTGGGATGCTGTCAACAGCCGGTCGCGATTCAATAATCCTTACTGACGACGATAACGTGATATTCCCTTGCCTTTATATGCAGGTGGTCGAGAAGATGCGCCCGGATGTCAGGGTGGTAAGCACTCTCTCCACAGGAGTACCCGGCTTCCCGGGCATCGACTTGTTGGCACGGCCCCTGGCAACCGCTCCCGATGAAAAATCAGACGACATGTACGCCCAGTTGGTGGAGCGCAACTTCGCAAGAGTTCCTGTATATTCGACAATCACTGGTTCTTTGAACTTCAGGTGGGGTCAGGAATGGCTGGGATGGCTCGTGCGCCTGTACCCCGCGGACAGCGCTGCTGCGCCTGAAGGAAATAGCCGCTGGGCCGAAACCCTCGAAAGGTCTGCCAGGTCAGTATCGGACATATACGACTGTGACGCGCGTTGGTCGGTTCTTCTTCCACAGGCTCTTAAGGCCGGTGTCTATTATTCCAGGAAGGACTTTCCCGCCGCCGAGGATTCCTACAGTCGGATAATCCCATCCTTCCAGCACGGGATATACGTTCCTACACTATATAGCTGCGCCGCTATTTCCCAACTCCACACTGTATGGGGTCAGACACTTAACCTTCAATCGAAGTTCCGCGAAACCACTCAAAAGCTCCCTCGTGCACTTGTCATCGATCCGGACTTCTACTCTTTGTCGCTCGCCAGTGCCTACGCACGTTCGGGGAAGTGGTCCGAGGCGGTCGAGCAGTACGACCGTTACCTTGCCTTCCACCCGGATGACGCATCCACCCGGATCGACCTTGCTGATGTGTTCATCAGGCTCGAGAACTATGAGCTTGCGGAGCAGGAGCTGGAAGAAGCCGTCCGGCTCGAAAGGGAGAACGCGAGAGCATTCCTGCTGTACGGCAGATTATTACTCCTCCAGGCCAGGGGTTCCGAGGCCAGGGCGAAGCTCGAGCGTGCTATCGAGCTCGATCCGTTGGGAGAGGTAGGGCGCATGGCGCGCGAGCAGTTAGAACTACTCCAAGAATAGTCGTCGCCCTCCCTACGAAAAAACCGGCCCTTTCGGGCCGGTTCCTTCGCAATTGCAGCCACCGCTATATAGCGTGATTAGTTGTCGTCGGACAGGAGATGTACGGTGGCGTTGATGCAACCCACGTGTACGCTGTAGGACCAACCGGACAACTCGGTGTGGTCTTAAGCGTCTTGTCGCTTCCAGCGAGCATGTCTGACAACTGAGTAGGATATGAACCGTCCTCTCGAGCAGCCTGATATGCCAGGACCGCAGAGTCGACTGTCCTCTGGTTCGCCTGGCAAGTCCTCTGCCTTGCCTTGCTCTGCTGGCTCAGGAACACCGGAACGGCGATAGCTACGAGAATTGCGATAATCAGGATGACGATCATCAATTCGATGAGCGTGAAACCCTCCGACCGGCTGAAAAACTTCTTCATGTTCTGTTCACCTCCCCCCTCTATGAAGATACACCCAGCCTCAAGAGATGCTTCGACATAAGCGGCTTGATACTTTAGCAGCATCCAGAAACGGAACGAATCACTTTATCAGCGTTATGACTCGGAATATCGGCAGGTAGAGGGCTACCACGATCAAGCCTACGCTACCGCCCAGGAGCAGTATCAGCAGAGGCTCGAGGAGCGAGGTCAAGCTGTCGACCGTCGAATTGACCTCGCTGTCGTAGAAGTCGCTCACCTTGGCCAGCATGACGTCGAGGGCACCGGTCTCCTCGCCAATGGCTATCATCTGCGTGACCATGGGAGGGAAAACCTTGGACTGCTCGAGAGGCCTGGCTATGGTCTCCCCTTCCTTGACGCTCAAGCGCACATCTTCGAGCGCCCTAGTGACCACCGCGTTCCCCGTAGTCTCTCCGGTTATCTCGAGCGCCCCCAGTATAGGCACACCCGACGAGAGGAGTGTACCGAGGGTCCTCGAGAACTTGGACATCGACGTCTTGTGGAAGAGCACCCCCAGAACAGGCATCTTGAGCTTGGTCTTGTCGATTATCAGGCGCCCTTTCTCGGTAGCCTTGAAGCGACGGTAGGCTATTACGAACCCGATTATCGACGCCACTATCACGAGGCCGCCCCATCCACCCACAAAGTGGCTTATGTTGACGAGCACCTGGGTAAATGTGGGAAGCGCCCCACCCAGTGACTCGAACATCTTCGCGAAGCGGGGGACGACGAAGATGATCATTGCCGCCAGCAGGAACAGCGTAATTCCCAGCACGGCGATCGGGTAGGTCATCGCTGACTTGACCTTGGCCCTTATCTCCTCTTCGCGCTCGAGCTGGTTCGCCACCCTAAGGAGGACGTCGTCCAGCATACCTCCGAGCTCTCCCGCCCTTACCATGCTCACGTACAGCGAGTTGAACGCCTCGGGATGCTTTCCGAGCGCCTCCGAGAGAGAGCGGCCCGCCTCAACCTCCTTCTGGCAGTCGGCGATGGTATCGGCGAGCGTGGCGGACTCGGTCTGCTGAGCGAGGATGCTCAGGCATTTGATGAGCGGCAGGCCGGCGTTGATCATGGTGGCGAACTGTCGTGTGAAGATGGTTATCTCGTGGACCTTGACCTTGGCGCCGAAGATATGGATCTCCTTCTTGGCCATGGAGACCCGGACTTCGTCTACGGACACTACGAAATAGCCCATCTGCCGCAGTTTGCCGGTCAGGACGTCGGCGTTGTCGGCCTCGAGCGAGCCGGTTATCTCGCGGCCGGCCTTGTCCTTTACCGTGTAGTTGAACTGCTTGGGCACCTCTCAAACCTCCCGTGCCGTGCCGGCCGGCGGGGCCCTATCGACCTACCAGCCTCCGGAAATCTTCCTTGTTGTGCGATCTCGCCAGGCCCGTCTCGTAGGTTATCTGCCCCGCCCTGTACAGCGCGGCGAGCGACGCGTCCATGGTCTGCATGCGGAGCTGGCCTCCTGCCTGCATCGCTGAGTAGATCTGGTGGACCTTGGCGTCTCTGATCATGTTTCGGATTGCGGACGTCGCTATCATTATCTCCACGGCAGGTATCCTAGAGCGGCGGTCTTTAGTGGGCACAAGCTGCTGGGTGACGATGGCCTGAACGGTGGACGCCAGTTGGAGCCTCACCTGTTGCTGCTGGTAGGTGGGAAAGACGTCGATTATGCGGTCGATGCTCTTGGGGGCATCCTGTGTGTGAAGGGTCGCGAAGACCAGGTGCCCCGTCTCGGCCGCGGTCAGGGCGGTCTGTATGGTCTCCAGGTCCCTCATCTCTCCGACCAGTATGACGTCGGGGTCCTGGCGCAGGGCGTATTTGAGCGCGTTCGCGAACGAGTGGGTGTCGGAGCCTACCTCTCGCTGGTTCACTATGCACTTCTTGTGCAGGTGCAGGAACTCGATGGGGTCCTCGATGGTCATGATGTGCTCTTCGCGCGTCGAGTTGATGAGGTCGATCACCGAGGCGAGGGTGGTCGACTTCCCCTGGCCGGTAGGCCCGGTGACAAGTATGAACCCTCTGGGTAGCCTGGCGAACTCCTTGATGACCAGCGGGAGCTGGAGCTCCTCGACGGTCTTTATGCGGTAAGGGATGATCCTGAAAGCCGCCCCGACGCTGTTCCGCTGGAAGTATGCGTTGACCCTGAAGCGGGCGCTTCCCGGCACGGAGTACGACAGGTCGAACTCCAGGTTGGTCTCCAGGGCCTCCCTCTGGCGGGCGGTGAGTATGCTGTAGACCATCTCCCTGGTGTCGTTGCTCATCAGCTTGGGCAGGTCCATCCTCTGGAGCACGCCGTTGATGCGAAGGACTGGCGGGACGCCGACTGTGATGTGCAGGTCGGACGCTCCCCTCTTGATAACCTCTTCCAGAAGCTCGTTGATATCGAGCTTGACATCCTGAGTGGCCATTACCACACCTCCAGGGACCTAGTGCCACAAATAAACCAACTGATATTACATCACTACCCTGAGCACTTCCTCTATTGAGGTGATGCCCCTATTGACCTTGACGAAGCCGTCCTGCCTGAGCGGCTTCATGCCCTTCTCCCGGGCCAGGTTGCCGATGGCATGGGCCGTCGCCTGGCCCACCACCAGCTTCTCGACGTCCTCGTCCACCTCGAGCACCTCGTAGAGCCCTATGCGCCCGCGGAAACCGGTGCTGTTGCAGAAAGCGCAGCCGCCCTGCTTGGCCTTGAAGAGCTTTGCTACCTCCGGGCCGTCCATGGGGAACCCGATCTTCTCGAGATAACCGGCCTCGTATGTCGCCTCCTCCTTGCACCTCGTGCAGAGCTTCCTGGCCAGCCTCTGGCTGACCACGCTGTCTACCGCGCTGGCTATCAGGAACGGCTCGATTCCCATCTCTGTCATGCGGGTTACGGCGGAAGGAGCATCGTTGGTATGCATGGTGCAGAGGACCATGTGGCCGGTGAGCGCGGACTCGATAGCCATCTTGGCGCTCTCGGGGTCGCGTATCTCACCTATCATCACGATGTCGGGGTCGCTTCGCAGTATCGACCTCAGGCTGGCCGCGAAGGTGAGGCCTACGGCCGTGTTGACCTGGACCTGGTTGAGGCCTTTCATCTGGTACTCGACCGGGTCCTCCACCGTTATGACGTTGACCTCTCGGCGGTTCAGCTCGGCCAGCGCCGCGTAGAGCGTGGTGGTCTTGCCGGACCCCGTGGGCCCGGTTACGATGACCGTACCGTAAGGCTTCTTGAACGACTTGCTGAAGGATCCCAGGGGATCCGGCTCCATGCCAAGTTGGCTCAGGCTTATGAGGATGGAAGACCTGTCGAGGATGCGGAGCACCATCTTCTCCCCGAACACCGTCGGCAGGGACGCCACCCTCAAGTCGACCTCCTGGTCGCTCACCTGCAGGTTGAAACGCCCGTCCTGCGGGACGCGCCTCTCGGCTATGTTCATGCCGGCCATTATCTTTATCCTTGAGACCAGCCCGGGGTGTATCTTGCGGGGTGAGCGCCGTATCTCCTGCAGGACACCGTCGATGCGGTAGCGGATGCGGACGTCCTTCTCCCCGGGTTCGATGTGTATGTCGCTCGCGTGCTCCTGCACGGCCTCGCCGATGAGCAGGTTCACGTACTTGACGATGGGTGCGTCCTCGCCGGCCTCCTTGAGGCCGCGCTCGTCCTCCGGCTCCTCTTCCTCCCCCTCCTCGAGGGTGGAGATCTCGTCCATGCCGTCGCCCATGTCCATGGTCTCGTGCATGTAACGGTCGATTGTGTTGTTGATGTCGTCGGCGGTGCTGACGACAGGGAGCACCTCCATCCCGGTCTTGATGCGCAGGTCGTCGAGGGCGAAGACGTTGGTCGGGTCGGCCATGGCCACCAGGACCTTGCTGTCCTTGAAATCGATGGGCATCACCGTATACCTACGGGCCATGGTGATATCTATGGAGTTGGTCGCCTCGGGGTCGATTGCGTAAGAGCCCAGGTCCACGTAGCGTATGCCTACCTGCTCCGCGAGTACGCTGGTGAGCTGACCCTCGGTTATGGCACCGCGCTCGATAAGGACGCGCCCCAGCGACTTGCCGGAGCCCGAATGCTCGGCCAGCGCCTCTTCGAGCTGTTCCTCCGTTATGAGCTTGTTGTCGATGAGGAGCCGTCCCAGGCGGTCCTGCCGCGGTTTCTCCATCTAGCGCCTGCTCCCGCCCCGGTCTCTTCCGGGTCTCATATACGTGCTTCCTCGAGGGCTCGCACGAGGGCGGCCCTCATCACCTCGACCGGTGCTTCCAGCCCGGTCCATATCTCGAAGGCTGCAGCGGCCTGGTAGAGCAGCATCCCTTTGCCGTCCATCACCTGCGCGCCGCGCGCCTCCGCCTCCTGAAGAAGCGGCGGCTGGTAGAGCGAGTAGTTCAGATCGCAGACGAGCTGGTTCTTGTTGAGCAGGGAAACCGGCACCCGCAGTACGCCGTTGAAGGTGGTGAGCGGTGTCGCGTTTATTATCACGTCGGACTCCGCCACCACGATGTCGTAGTTGTCCTCGGGTGTCAGCCAGGAGACCTGTATCTCGGGAGCGCTCTTTCTGATTATCTCCGCGAGCTGCTCGCTGCGCCCGGGCGACCTGTTGACTATGGTTATGGACCCGCAGCCCGCGAGCGCGAGTGAGACCGTGACGCTGCGCGAGGCGCCGCCCGCCCCTAGCACCAGCACGCTCCGCCCCTTCACGTCGTAGCCGAGGTCCCGGACGAGGGCGGTGTAGAAGCCCCTTCCGTCTGTGTTGTAACCGATGAGCTTACCCTTGTCTATGAGTATGGTATTGACGGCTCCGACCGATTCCGCGAACATGGCCACCTCGTCCAGCAGCCCTATCACCCCGGTCTTGAACGGCATGGTCACGTTGACGCCGGCGAAGTGAAGGGCCTTGATGCCCTCGACGGCCTGTTCCAGGCGTACCTCCTCGACCGGCAGCGGGACGTAGCACCAGTTCAAGCCCAGGTAGTCGAAAGCCGCGTTGTGAACCGCCGGGGACAGGGTGTGGTCGAGCGGGCTTCCTATTATCCCCACCAGCCTCGTATTCCCATCGATCTGCATGTTACTTCTCCAGGATTCTCCCTAAGATACGCCAGAACATCCGGTCATGAATAAACTTCTCAGCGGGAGCCCCCTCCTCCTCTTTTCAGCGCTTGGACCGTCCGAAACCGCGAGTCTTCTTCCTCTCTTTCTTCTTTTCCTTCACGGGTCCGTGCTTGCGCTGTTCGGCATTGTCCGGGATGGGTGGCCTCGTCTTCTTCTCCTGGGAGCCTCTCGCGAGCTCAAGCAGTTCCTCCTCGAGCTCGAACGTCTCGAGGTCCACCAGGCTAGTGCCCGCGCCTCTCTTGCCCCTGACCTTCATGTTGTCGAGGTACGAATCGTCCTTTCCGGCACCGGTATCGCCGGAGAGCTGCTCGCCCTCCTGTGCAGGGAGGGACTCGAGGTCACCGTTCAACGGCTCCAGGCTCGCGGGAGCCTCGAACGGCTTCTCATCCAGGGCGGAACCCGCACCGCCGGAGATCTCCCTCAGGGCGTCGAGGTGGTCCCGCTCTGCGTAGATGATGCCTTCACCGGCTATCTCGGTGTCGTCAGCGGGAAAACCGGCCTCCGCTCCGGCCATCTCCTCGAGCGCCGCGGCTTCGATCTCGGCCTTGGTGCGCCCTTCCTCCATCACCCGTTCCGCCTCGACCTCGGCCAGCCTGTCAGCGGTTCTGGTCAGTTCACCGAAATCGAGCTCCTCGGCCACCGCCGGGCGGAGCGATTCCGGCTCCACCAGGCTGTCGGGCGCCTCGAGGCCGATTATCTCTAGCCCTGCGCTCTCCTGTTGTCCGTTGCCGCCGGCGCCCGCGGGCTCTGGCTCTTCATCCTCTCCGAGTACCAGTGGGATCTCGTCAAGCACGAATTCGGGCTCGCTCGGGGTCGACACCTCCGCCGGTACCTGCTCGGGCCCGGGCTCCGCAACCGGCACTGCCAGGACCTCGGCCACCGCAACCTCTCCGGTGGAGACGCTGTCCAGGACCGGCTCAGGGCTTATGACCTCGACCACGGTCTCCAGCGCGCTCGCCGATGCCTTCAAGGCATGCTCTTTCGGCGCGTCGGGGGCCTCGATGACCGGATAGGTCGGACGGTCGAAGGCGAGCAGTTCTTCGCGGCTGAGTTCATCCCTCGGCTGGGGTGTGGCCTGGAGCATCTTCTCCATGTCGTCGCCGGAGGGGTACTCCTCCTCATCATCGGCAAACACATCATCTGGTTCGTCTAGAAAGGCTGAGGGCTCTTCCAGTGCGAAGGTCTCCTCCAGCTCCCCGTCGGCAGGCTCGGGCGTCCCGTCATCGGGTGCGCCCACCGTCTCTGCGTGGACTTCCCCGGCCTGAGCTTCGTCTTCAGACGAGGTCTCGTCCATCTCGTCGTGCTTCATAACCGAATCGGGCGGGCTGGCAGTTCTTCCCATCATGCGGGTCAGGTGGCCGGCCCATTCGATGGGCATCTCCTGCCCCGTATCGGGCTCGCTTTCCTGTGTCTCGGCACCGGTCTCTTCATCAGGTGCGGTTCCCTTGCCTACGGCCGGGCCGCTCAAGTCTTCGACTTCTTCGATGGAGGCCCGCTTCTCCTCTGTCTGCCTGAATGTCTCGCTGTCACCCATATCTCTCAGCGCAAGGGACTTGTAATAATCGACCAGGCTCTGCCCCGGAGCGGGGGTGCCCCCGGCATCGGTATCTTCCTCGAGCCCGTCGTCTTCGTCCTCGGGCTCGCTCCAGACCTGCTCCCGGTGGACTTCGCGGCGCCGCTTTCTTGCCGCGGGCGCGCTCTCGATGACTGCGGGGTCCGGCGGGGGTTCACCGTCAGCGACCTGCGCCTCCGCGGAGGCCTCGGGCAGGTCGAGCTCGTCTTCCTTCTCCTTTTCGACGACCGGCGCGGCGCGCGGAGCACTGTCCGGAAGCTGCCCCTCTCCATGTTCCTCGTCACTACCCGTATCCATAGTCTGGACAGGCTCCAAGGCGCCGCGCCCGTCTGACTCTTCGCCCTGCGCCTCCAGCAGGACCGGAGCATCAACCGGCGCGGATATTCCCGCGCCGGCCATAGTGATCAGGCCCGCGGCGGCAAGGCTGTAGATGGCCCTGCAAGTGAACGTCGCTGTGCGACCTACCTTCTCGATGATCTCCTTGACCGAACGCTTCCCATCCACCTCGAAGAGCACCAGCCACTCTTCGCGGGTCATGTCCAGCCCGCCGGTGTCGTCGGGCGGGCTGTCGACGACCTTGAACACCGCTTCGAGTGAGGGGATCTTCTTCTCTATCCTGTGCCACTCGCTCAGGCGCCGGTAGACCTCCTCGATCAGAGCGTCGGTGCTCATCGAGAGACCGATGTCCTCGTTGTGACACAGCTCCTTGGGATCAAAATCGAACTCGCCCTCGGTCCAGCGGATCATGTTGAAGACCGAGTCGCGTATCTGCTCCTCTACGAACTCCTCGAGGGTGTCCCGGTCGATGCAGCCGAGGTCGATGAGGATCTGCCCTATGCGCTGCTCTCCCCCCGACTTCTCCTGGAGCTCGAGAGCCTCGTCCAGCTTTGTCTGTTCGAGCTCGCCAGCCTCCACCAGCCGCTGACCCAGCAGCCGCCTTTTCCAGTTGTGGGAAGCGAAGTAAACGTCCCCGTTACGGAAGCACACGTAACCCCTGGCGTCACCGTGCGTGACGTTCAGCGTGCCGCTCTTCCTCCCGAAGTGGATCAGTTGAAACAGATCCGGGAGGCTGAAGTCGTCCAATCCTCCTTTTAACGGCATCTTGCCCCCGTCGGCCAACTGCCTTTTATCTCAATCGGCGGAGAGCATGGTCGCGACACTTTTCGCCGCCTCCCTTATCTCGCCGAGTACAGGGCCGAGCTTGCACGCGCGCTTCACCAGTGCACATAGAACCGCTCCATTGCCGGCGGCAAGCAGGAAGACGTAGCCGTCGGTGCCCTCGATGAACACCTGCGCCAGCTTTCCCCTTCCGAGCTCCTTCGCGGTCTTTTCGCCCAGGCTGAGCAGGGCGGCTGACATCGCACCCATGCGCCCGGCTTTGAGGCCCGCGGGAAGTACCGACGCCATCACCCCGCCGTCCATGCCCACCACCGCCGCGGCGTCGATATCGTCGGTCGCCTCGACAAGCGTCTCAAGGGTCGTCTCCAGGTCCACGCTCGGGCCTTTTCCATCACCCGCGGGCACGGTCTGAGGAGTCGGGGTAGGGATACCGGCTGCTTCACCATGGCCGTTATCCCCGCTGGTCGGAGCGCCCGCGGCCTGCCCGCCGGCCCCTGCCCCGGTCTCCTCCTTGAGCGGACTGACGTTGTCGCTGAACTCGCTCATCGATACACCAGGTCTCCTTCCCCTATCCCTGACTCGTATCTTCACGCGCCGCTGTAGCGGCGGTACGACGGGAATCCGTTGATACGAGGGTGAAAGCGTTCCAAGATGCACGGCAGCAAGTGCTCGCGTATTCCCGGCCCAATGCACCCCACAGTCAATCGGTAACCCGACACCATTGTTATCGGAACCGGATGTGAGGTTTATGAGGTAAATCCGGCAGAAATTTTCAAGAAATTTTTCGCACCGACGGCGCCCGGCCCGACTACCCCGTCTTCTTGCTGTTCTGTTCCTCTTTCCAGCGGAGGAACTGGTTGTAATCGGCGGTAAAACTGTGTTTCCCGTCGGCGCCGGTGAGGATGTAGTAGATGAAGTCGGTCTGGGCGGGGTACAGGGCGGCCCTGATCGACTCGAAGCCCGGGCTGCAGATGGGCGCGGGGGGCAATCCCTCTATCTTGTAGGTGTTGTAGGGGGAGTCTACCTCCAGGTCGCTGTAGCTCAGCTCCTCCTTCCACTCACCGAGGGCGTACTGCACCGTGGCGCATATGCCCAGCTTCATGTTGTTGCGCAGTCGGTTGTAGACGACCGACGCTATGAGCGGCCTGTCCTCGGCCACTTTGGCCTCCTCCTCGATGAGAGACGCGATTATGAGCACCTCGTAAGGTTTCACGCCGAGCTGCTGCGCCCTGGACCAGTCCAGGTCCGCGGTCTCGAGCCCGTACTGGTCGAGCAGCTTTTTCACCACCCCGCGAGCGGTGGTCCGGGAGGTCATCTCGTAGGTCTTGGGGAAGAGAAACCCCTCCAGGTTGCCTTCGGTACCGGCCAGGAAGTCATATTTGTAGCCTCCCGAGCGGGCGGCGTCCAGGAACTCCTCTTCGGTCACGGCGCCTTCGGTGTCCTCCTCGACCTTCTCCGCGATCTGCTCGACTGTGAAGCCCTCGGGTATGGTGACCGAGTAAGTCTCGAGCGGCGGCACGCGGTTCGCGCGGACCTTCCTGTAGATGAAGACCCCTCCCAGCGCGCCCCCCGCGGCGAGTATCAGCAGGGCCGTCACCGCGAGTATGGCCCTGTTGCGGGCCCGCGCCTTCTCTTTCGCGCGCTGGCGGCCTGCCTCGGCCCTGCTGCTCCTTGGTTGCTCCGGGTTCAACACTCACTCCTCCGGGAGGGTGTCCAGGTAGGCGCGCAGGATGATAGAGGCGGCCATCTTGTCGGAAGCCCGCTTCCTGTCGCGGCGCCTGGCTTTGCCCTCGGCAAGCACGGCTTCGGCTTCCCTGGTAGTAAGCCTCTCGTCAACGAAGAAGAGGGGGATGCCCAGCGCGTGCTCCGCTTCGGCAGCGAAGCGCCGGACGCGGTCAGCCTGGTCGCCCTCTGTGCCGTCCATGTTGAGCGGCAGGCCGACCACCAGGCGCTCGGCGGCGGTGTCTTTCGAGATCTCCGCAAGCCTGTTCAGGGTGGATTCGTCCCTGTCTATGGTGTCGAGCGGCTGGGCGGTCTTTCCGAGGGGGTCGGTGACCGCTATGCCTACTCGCTTTTCACCGACGTCCAAGCCGATTACTATCAAATGCTGCCCTCGAGGGTTTTTCTCACGGCGCTCTCCGAGGCGGCGAGGGCCTCATTGAGCCCTTCAACGTTGGAGCCGCCTGCGACCGCCATGTCGGCGCGTCCTCCTCCCCCTCCACCGAGGATCTCGCCGCCTGCGCGCGCAATCTCCCGGGCGTCCAGTCCTCTTGCGGAAGCCTCGGGCGCCACCTTGACCACGAGCTGGGCTTTGCCCCCCTCGTCGCCGGCCAGCGCCACCACGGCGGTCTTTCCCTTGTTGATTATGACGTCTGCGAGGTCGCGCAGGGTTTTCTGGCCCTGGCCCGGCACACGGGCGGTGAGGACGCTCACGCCCTCGATCTCTACGGGCTTACCCTTCTGGGAGAGCTCGGCCGCGACCGCCTCGACGGACTGCGCCGACTCGCGGGCGGAGGTCCGTTCGTACTCCTTGAGCCGGGCCAGCAGCTCTTCCACGCGTTCGGGCACCTGGTCCTCGGGGACCTTCAAGGCCCGCGAGGTGCGCTGGACGAGGCCCTGCACTCCCTTGAAGTGCCTGAGCGTCTCGAACCCGCTTGTGGCCTCGATGCGGCGCAAGCCCGCTCCGATGCCGCTCTCGCTGATTATCCTGATGGGGCCGATGGCTCCCGAGCGCTCGACGTGTATGCCCCCGCAGAGCTCCATGGAGAAGTCGCCCATGCGGACCACGCGCACGGTCTCGCCGTACTTCTCACCGAAGAGCGCTATGGCGCCTTCGCTGGTGGCTTCCTCCTTCGAGCTGACGGAAGTGGCCACGGGAACGTCGTCCAGCACGCGGGCGTTGGCGAGCGCCTCGATGCGCTCCAGCTCTTCCGGGGTCACCGCCTGGAAGTGGGTGAAGTCGAACCGCAGCCTCTGGGGTGTGACCAGGGAGCCGGACTGCTTGGCGTGAGTGCCCAGCACCTCGCGGAGAGCCCAGTGCAGGAGGTGGGTGGCACTGTGGTTGCGGGAGATGGCGGCGCGGCGGACCACGTC
>JAGUWJ010000151.1 GCA_020062425.1 Actinomycetota bacterium | reverse complement strand
GCCCGCGTGTAGCATTGAAACCAGCCTCCTTCCTGTTGCCTCTCGACTTTCCAATCAAGAGCGTAACACGGGAGGCTGCTTTTTCATGAAGTCAGAAGGGCCCTATGTGGAGTTCTCCTCGTATAACACCGAGAGCCGCTCCGCTATCGACTCCCAGCTGAACCTCTGCCGCACCACCCCGCGCATCTCTGCACCTCTAAGGCGCAGGGTCTCTTGCGGCGTTTCCAGCACAGCCCTGCACGCGGCTGAGATGCCGGATACTATCCTCGTGGGGTCGTCCAACAAGAGCGCGCCGGCGTCGCTTCCCCATATCGACCTGACGGGTTCGAGCGTGGCCGCCAGTCCCGAGTGGCAGGAGGCTATCGGCACCACTCCGCACGCCATCGCCTCCGTCGCCACCATTCCGAACGCCTCACCGCCGAGTGAAGGCACCAGCAGGGCTTTGGCGTAAGGGAGTATCTCCGAGTGCTCTTCGGGCGTGAGGTACCCCGTGAACAGCACCGCGTCATCGAGGTCCAGCCCCATGCAAAGCCCAAGGTATTCGTCGAGAGTCCCCTCTCCGGCGAGATCGTCCAGGAACGCCAGCACCGGGCCGAACGGCTCATTTATACGGGACGAGTTAGCCCTGTTCCCGTAGTCGCACAGCTCCTTCAGGAACCGTATGTCCCCTTCGCCCAGCGCCTCGAGCATGAGTTCGAGGATGCCCCGCAACTCGCCGAAGCCCACTACGACCAGGCTCACCTCCGGGTGGTCACGCAGGACCAGCGGGAGGGCCGGTATAGCGCACTGGATGCCCTTGGTCTCCAGCAGCTTTCCCAGGAACATGATGAACGGGCCCGCTGCCTCCGCGAGCCGCCTCAGGCTCTCGGCCAGGTCAGGCTCGGGCAGCCAATCCGGGTGAAGGCCGTTAATCCGCGCAACCTCGTACTCGATGCGCGCCTCACCCTCCGGCTCAGCGGGCGCCCTTTCCCCGCGTCTTCCCACGAAGTCGCCGACCGTAACGCCCGATTCCCGCTCAGCGAGGCTCGAGAGCATGCGCTCAACCGACTGGGGGAAATCGGTTTCGGCCGGATGGAACACCTCAGTATCCACCCCGGGGGGCAGGAGCGTCATCCGCCGCTCCAGCCCTTCCACGCCGTCGCCGAAGACCTCCAGGACCTGCTCGCGGGTGTGTTCGCTCGGCACCAGCACTCGGCGTGCGCCGCGCATCCCCTCGAGACCGTACGCCAGGTACCTTTCATCTTTCCTCACCGTGAAATCGATGGCGGAGCCGTGGATGCTCACGAAGTAGGGAACTCCCTGCTCTTCCGCAACGGTCCTTACGATGTACGGCAGCATCACAGCGTGGTTCGCATGTATGACGTCGGGGACGAACTGACGCACCATCCTGTCCAGCGCGCGGCGGTTCCCTTCCACGTAAGCAGCCAGCTCATCGCCGGTGAGCGCGGTGAACTCCTTCACCTCGAACCCCGCGTAGCTGTCGAGCACGTACACCGGCAGAAGACCGCCGATGAACGGTTTATAAGCCATGCAGTTGCCGGGGTAGCCGGTCTCCTTCTCCCAGACCACCTGGGGCGCGGCGCCCTCTTTGTCCTCGCGCAGGAAGGTGGTGACAAAGTCGAGGCGGGGGTCGTCCTCCTGGGACATGACCACCAGGTGATGCCCCTCGGCGCAGAGCGCGCGTGCGAGCGACTGGACGTACTGGTTGCTCCCGGTGCCCTTGAGCAAATACCCGTGACAGAGCAGTATGCGCAAACGTGCTTCCCCTTTCGACCCGCCCGGCGTGGGTCAGTCGCTCCACTTACCTTACGGTGTCTGTCCCCATAGGTAAACGGTCATCCCGCTGACCGGCCCCCTCACCTGGCTCCTCCGCTGCCCCGCGCCTCAACCGGCTCATGTAGGTCCGCCTGGGCGATAGCGCGAACGACAGGACGAACAGCACGAACTGGACCATCACCATGGTCGCTCCGGAGGCCACGTCGAAGTGGAAAGAGAGGTAAAGCCCCGCAGCGACCGACGCCAGGCTCGCGATAAGGGCCGTGACCAGCACGCCACGGTAGTTCCTGCATAGCTGCAGCCCTATCGCTCCCGGTATCACCAGCAGGGCGGAGACCAGCACTATCCCCACCAGCTTGATCGATACGACTATGGTCAGTGCCATTGTGACCAGGAGTCCGTAATAGACGAACCGCACCGGGATGCCGCTCGCGGTGGCAGTCTCCTCGTCGAACGAGAGGAACAGCAGCTCCTTGAAGAACAGCACCAGGAAGCCGATAGAGAGCACCGTCAGCACAGCGATGACCACCACGTCCGTCCAGCTCATGGCCAGTATGCTCCCGAAGAGGTAGCTCAGCAGGTCCTGGTTGTACGCGTCCGCAAAACTCATCAACAGCACGCCCAGCGCCATCGAGGCGGCGAACAGTATCCCGATGACCGTGTCCTCGTGCAGGCGGCCCTTACGGGAGAACCAGCCGATGCCTCCGGCCACCAATACGCAGAAACCCCCCGCGGTGAGGATGGGATTCACTCCCGCGGCCACGCCTATGGCCACACCCCCGAACGCCGCGTGCGAGACCCCCACCCCCGCGAAAGCGAGACGCCTTACGATTATGAAGAAGGACATGATGGAGCAGGTAGCCGCGATGAGCAGGCCTCCTACGAGCGCTCTCTGCGCGAAACCGTAGGCGAGCATGCTCAATCACCCGTCCCGGTATGGCCTGAGCCGCCCGCTCCGACGAGGAAATCGAACTCGCAGCGGTAAGCCTCCTTGAGCCTCTCCGAGCCGAGCGCGTCGGCGGGCTTACCGTGAAAGTGCATGGTGCGGTTGATGCAGACCATCTCGTCCGCGTAGCGCGCCAGGACGTTGACGTCGTGCGACACGAACAGCACAGAGAGGCCCAGCCTTCGCTTCAGATCGGTGAGGAGGTCCATGAAACGGTCCTGCGCGGGGAGGTCGAGCCCTGAGAGGGGCTCGTCCAGCAGCAGTATCCGGGTCTCTATGCAGAGCGCGCGGGCCAGGAACGCCCTCTTCTGCTGGCCGCCGGAGAGCTCGCCGATGAGCCGGTGCTCCAACCCCTCCAGCCCAACCATGCGGATGCTCTCCTCCACCGCTTCCCGGTCGTCCTTCCTGCCGAACCTCATGGGCCCTATGCAGCAGGCGCGCCCCATCATCACCACGTCGAAAACCGAGACGGGGAACATGGGGTCGAAGAGCACGTTCTGCGGCACGTAGCCGATGTGGTGGAGCTCGTGCTTGAGCTCATCGGGGTTCATGCCCATGACCCGGACCCCGCCCCTCGCAGGTCTGACCAGCCCGAGGATAACGCGTAGCAGAGTGGTCTTCCCGGCGCCGTTCGGGCCTATTATGCCCAGGAACATGCCCGCCGCAAGCGAGAAGTTGATGTCCTCGAGCACGGTGCGACCGTCGAGATCCACCCATACGTGCTCGAGCTCTATGAGCGTTCGAGGCCCGCCGCCGCCCTCGAAGAAGGCTGCGACCCGGCAGGTGCGTTTCACCTAGATGCCTCCTTCACGGCCGCTTTGCCACAGGGCTCCCGGCGGGAAAGACTAGGAGCCGCCCTTGGGCCGTATTATGACCTCGTTCATCACGTCACCAGGCGTGATGGCCCCGACGACCTCCATCCCCGAGACGGTCTCGCCGAACACAGTGTACTGCCCGTCCAGCGACGGCTGAGCCTCCAGGCAGATGAAGAACTGGCTTCCGCCCGAGTTGGGGTCCTGCGACCTCGCCATGGAGAGCGTGCCCTTGTTGTGGGGCCGCTCGTTGAACTCTGCCGGCAGGTTGTAGCCGGGGCCGCCCGTCCCCACGTCCGGCGCGTTGGGGTCTATGCTCTTGGGGTCGCCGCCCTGGATGACGAACCCTGGCTCCACCCTGTGGAAACGAAGCCCGTTATAGAAGCCGCTCCTCGCCAGGTGAATAAAGCTCGCCACGGTAACCGGCGCGACATCGGGGTAGAAGTTCAGGACTATCTCTCCCTTGTCGGTCCTGATGACGGCCTCGACATCCGCCCCGTCCTGACCGTCCGGGAAATCTACGAGTTCTTTGACCGGCTGTCCGTCGGGCCCCACCTCTCGCCCAGGGGTCGGCCCGGGTGTTGTGCTCATGCTGACGCTCTCCTCTCCTGGTTCTTCCGCTTTCTCCTCGGTCTTTCCGCAACCGCCTCCGGCCATGGCAAATGCCAGCAGCGCGGCAAGCAGGCATATGATGATGACTCTTCGCTGGCTCACGCTTCGTTCCCCCTTGTGATATATCGCCCGCCGCCGCCTCCCCCGGCGGGCCTTCAAGACACAACTTGAAAGTATAACAGGAGTGGCACCGCCAAGAGGTGATGGACGTGGGCTAAAGGAATCGGGATTTTTGTTCGAAGGAATACTCCGCAGGAAGAGAGAACTAACTGTCAAATGTCGAGCCGCTAGGTTTGCTGAAAGATATTGGAGGTCGGACGCTGGGACTCGAGAGCCATTCGAGCGGGCCGCTGCTGGAGAGCACCGGCTGGCTTGCAGCACACAGGAAGAAGCAGGTGTCACTGAAGCTCAACCCCGTGCACTCTCACGGCAACAGCCTGACCGGTGAGGTCTCGAACGACGACCGGACCCCCTACAGCTTCAGCGAATGGCTGGCCTGGAACATAGGCCTCTTCTACAGGAGTGCCGGCGGCGCGGGCGACGAAGGTCCCGGCCTGTCGGACGCCTGAGACCTGCCGCAGGCAATCTTGTTCTTGCCTCTCTTCAATCGTTTGATTTCGGGTGGATTCTCCCCCCGGAATTACAAAACCCCCCTAGGTTGGGGGTTCAAGTGATGCGCAAGTTGGAGCCGACGGAGGGACTTGAACCCCCAACCTGCGCATTACAAGTGCGCTGCTCTACCAGTTGAGCTACGCCGGCTAGCTCGTAAGCGGGCGGGCGCGGCCCCTCATCTTGGGCACTATGCCCTCGGCGAGCATCTCCCGGTATTCGAGGTGCTGCTCGACCTTCCGCTTGATCCTCTGCAGCGCATTATCGATTGATTTGACATGACGGTCAAGCTGGACGGCTATCTCCTGGTACGACTTACCGTCGATGTATAGCCTGAGCACCTGGGTCTCGAGTTCAGAGAGCATCTGTCGGAAGTTCTCCCTTATGCTCTCGGCCTCTTCAACGCTTATTACGAACTCGCCGGGGTCCACCGTCTTGTCCGAGAGGAAGTCCATGTACAGTCGGTCCGGGTCCTCCGACTCGGTTATCGGATTGTTCAGAGATACATACGAGTTGAGAGGCGCGTGCTTCTGCCTGGTCGCTGTCTTGATGGCGGTTATTATCTGCCTGGTCACGCATATCTCCGCGAACGCCTTGAACGATGTCTCCTTGTCCTCGCGGTAGTCTCGTATCGCCTTGTAAAGGCCGATCATCCCCTCCTGGACAATATCCTCGTGATCCGCGCCGATGAGGAAATAGCTCCTGGACTTTATGCGTACGAACTCCTCGTGTCGCTCGAGCATCGTGACCAGCGCTTTGGTGTCCTCTTTCTGCGCTAGCTTCACAAGCTCCGCATCGCTCATACTCTCGTAAGGACTGTGTATCTTTTCGCTGAGCTGCGCTACCTTGCCCATCTCACACCATCCCTCCGTTAACGGTTTATTTTCGACCGTTCAACCCTCTAATACAACCGTTTATCGGCTATACCTGCAAATACTATTCTCGCCACACATCGGAGTCAAGGGGTTTTCCGAAAAAAATGCGAAGAAAATATTGTTGAAACTGTTAACTACTGTTGTCGTCCCTGAAT
>JAGUWJ010000171.1 GCA_020062425.1 Actinomycetota bacterium | reverse complement strand
GCCGGCGAAGTAGACGTTCTTCGATTCGCGCCCGGGGCCGTGCCTGTCGAGCAGGTCCTCAGGGAACCAGGCGCCGCGGTCCTTCCGGTAGCCGGCCCAGATGTCGCCCTCTGCGCGCAGCGCCGCGGCCATCATCTCGAACGGCGGGAAGGTCATACGCCGGTCGCGTTCTATGAGAGCACCCCTGAGCTTCATCCATGAACCCTCGATCGGCAGGGCGGCACTGCAGCGCAGGTCGCATATCTCGCAGGTGGTGCAGACCAAGAAGGTGTCGACCATCCGCTGGTCCCACTTCTCCCTCCCCTCCAGGTACTCCCGCAGCCAGTACCACTTCCCGCGCGGGCTCTGGCTCTCCCAACCTCTTCCGTAGAACTGGTCGCAGGCGTCCACGCAGTACCCGCACTGGGAGCAGCTGTAGGCGTACCAGGCTACATCGCCGGGAATGCCCTTCACCTCGGCGCCGGTCCTCTCTCCCACGCGCGAGGCTACGACGTTGCCCAGCGGCCTCGCCAGCGGCTCGAACAGCTCTCCCAGGGAGATGAAAGCGGACAGCGGGCTCATGCCCACCACCTTCCCGGGGTTCATCATCCCCAGCGGGTCGATGCGGTTCTTGTAGTCGCGCAGCCTGCGCGCCCTTTCGGCGCCGAAGATCTTTGCCGCCTTGCTGGTGAAGTAAAGGCCCGTGGCGTAGGCCCTCCCCCCGTGCTTCTCGGCGATCCTCATCACCGAGAGAGACAGGGCGAACATGAGGTTATAGCCAAAGATGCGCTCGTCCGCGGGGATGAACCCAAGCAGTACCGCTTCGGGCTTGCCGCCGCGTCCCTCCTTGATGATGATGCCCTCCTTCAGCACCGGGTGCCGCACCTTGGACTCGATCTCGTCCATGGCCACGCCCAGCTCTGAGACCGGTACGATGACCTCCGCCGGGACCAGTGACGGCCCCAGCCTCTTCACCAGCATTATCTGGAAGCGGTTGTCCCACTCGTGTCGCGCTATCTCATCGGCGAGCGCTTCGCCCCCGGAAACGCGCGCCGCGTCATCGAGGCCGCGGCCTGCGGCTCCGGCGTCCTCGGCGCGGAAGTTGACCACAGCGATATACTTTTCGGGCAGCATCACCCGGGTCTCCCCGGCCTCGTGCACCCCGGCCGGTGCCCTGTTGCGCATCTCGGCCATCCTGGCGTTGATGAACATCACTGACCAGATGGGCACATCGGAAGAGGTGAGGGACTCCACGAACGACTGCAGCCCGGAGGCGGAATCAAAAGCGAACGCGCGGACCTCGAGGTCGGAAACGGACTGGACCTTCAGCCTAACCTCGACGATGAATCCGGTGATGCCCTCGGCGTCGGCGATGAGGTCCAGGTCCTCTCCTGAGAACTCTTGGACCTCGCCGCCCGGCGTCATCACGCGGGCCGATGTCACGTTCTCGCTGAAATAGCCGTACTGGTAGCTCCCGAACCCGGCTCCACCCTGGGCCAGCCATCCGCCCGCCGTGGAGGAAGGGTAGCTGCTGGGATACAGCCTTAAAGTGAGGCCGTGAGGAGCCAGCTCGCGGTCGAGCTGCTCCCAGGTGATGCCGGGCTGTACGGTGACTTCCTCGTTCTCGGGATCGACGTCCAGGACGCCGCGCATGCGGTAGAAATCTACCACGATGCCCCCGTGGACCGGTACCGCGCCCCCGTAGCCAGAGGAAGCCTTGCCCCGCGGGACCAAGGGAATGCCCTGCCCGCGCGCCCAGTTCAGGAGGTCACGGAGTTCATCCTCCCCCGCAGGCTGGACCACGGCGTCGGGCACGGTCCTGCCTACCAGGGGCTTTACCAGTTTGGGTATCGCCGCGATGTCGTGGCCGTACAGCTTGCGCTCTACCCGGTCGAAGGTGACCCTGCCCTCGAACCTGCCTTCGAGGTAAGCTTTCTGTTCGTCGTTCAGACCCACGGATGCCTCCTGTCCACGCTCTATCGGGGGGGGCAACCCTGTCCTTCTTCACTTCCCCGGGACATGATCGCCTCGATAATACTGACGCCGTGGGCCCCGGGGTCAAATGACCGTCGTCAACCTCTCACTCGGGGACCTGCATGGTCGCGAAGTACTGCTTGAACTCGTCCGGCGTCGCCATGAGGCGGAACGTCGCCTGTGCTTGCGCCACCGGGGTGCCGCTGGTGTCCAGAACCTTGAGGTCCATCGCCTTGTCGGCCTTACCGTTTATCCTGAACTCCTCGACCAGCGCGTCGACCTCCGGGCGCGTCACCAGGGCCGAGCAACGCAGTTCGCCCCTCGGCATCGCTATGAAGCGGATGTTCAGGATCGAGTTCAAAACCAGGAACTCGGCGGGGTCCAGGTAGCTGAATATCGCCGTCCCGCCCGCCGTCTCCACCAGGCCGCAGATGGCCCCGGCGTGCACGAGGCCGAACGCGTTGAGGTTCGAGGAATCGTCTTCCAGTATCATGGTGACGTAGCCTTCGCCCCCCACCCTGGTCACCCTCATGTGGCTGCGCTGCGCGAACGGGCACGCCCCCTCCACCATCTTTACCATGAGCTCAGCATCCATAAAGCCCTACCTCCCGATCTGGTCAGCGTACGTCTACTTTCGACTCGATCCTCTCTATCGCTCTCTTTATGAACTCCGAATCGTCCACCACCACCTCCAGCGCCCCCTGCGGGCACACTTCGGCGCAGTGGCCACAACCCCTGCAGTCTTCGCTTATGTAAGCCCGCCCGTCGCGGACCTCGATGGCTCTGGCCAGGCAGCGGGCGGTATCCGCGCAGGTGCCGCACCCCGTGCACCTGTCGGTCACGATCACGCTCACCCCGGGCATCCTGGTGTACTTGGAGCCGATCCTTTCCGCGACGTCGGGCAGGATGCTCCAAAGGCAGCAGCAGGTGCAGCAGTTGCATATGGTGAGCAGGCGGTCGCCCGGGCCGACCTTGAGCCAGAAGGTGTCGAGCTTGTTCCTGCCGACCAGGTGGAACAGCCCCGCCTCGCGGCAACGCCTGAGGTGGTCCAGGGCTTCCTCCCTGGTCGCGGGGCGCCCCAGGCGGGGGTTGATGTCCTTCGCCGCCTCCCCCAGGAAGACGCACCCCAGGTCTACGGGATAGTCCGCGCACCTGGTGGACTGCCTGCAGATGCAGTTGTCCATTATCCAGATAAAGCCGGCCTTGTTCACGAAGTGCCGAACGACTTCCGAGGGGGCGACGACCGCGCCTGGGTCGCGAATGTCCTCGCCTACCGATATGACTTTCTCGATGGGGAGCGCTATAAGGTCGTCCCCCTCGAAGAGCATCTTCTCAACGACCCCGCCTATGAGAGGCACCCTGGTCGCTACCGCGTAGCCCTTGCGGTACGGGAAGGCGACCCTCAGCATCCGGACGAACCACATCGGTCGAGACATGCAAGGCACCCCCTGTATCGGATTCAACCCCAAAGTCATGCAACCCCGGGGTCTGACCCCCGAGTTGAATTTTCACATTTCGGGGCCTGACCACGCCAGTTGAATTATTCACCTCGAGGGGTCGGACCCCATAAGGCGAATCTGATTCTGATTCTAGACTGAAGCTCGTTCTCCCCACCAGCCCGCGCCCGGGACCCCCCGCCAGGTAATGTTATAATTCGCACGCTTTTGCGTGGTGACGAAACTCGGAAAGGTTGTATGCAGGTTGGGTGAGCGAGAGTTCGACTTCGACGAGATGGACCGGGTGGTAAACGCGCGCTCCATGGCCATCGTCGGCGCGTCCGCCAACCCCATGAAGTTCGGTTCGCTGTTCACCATGAGTCAGCTCAACGTAGGTTTCGAAGGGTCGGTCTACCTGGTGAACCCGAAAGAGGCCCAGATAATGGGCCTGCCCTGCTACCCAGACCTGCGTTCGCTGCCTGAAGCCCCCGACCTGGTCTGCCTGATGGTCCCCGCGCACCGCTCGATGCAGGTGATGAAGGACTGCGCCGATGTCGGGGTCCGCGGGGTCATCATCATAGCCTCCGGCTTCCGTGAGGCGGGTAGCGAGGGCAGGGAGCTGGAGGAGGAGGCCCTGGGGCTGGCACGCGCTGGCGGCTTCCGTATCATCGGGCCCAACTGCTTCGGTATCTACAACCCCCGCACCGGGCTCACCCTCCTGCCGGGGTACGACTTCCCGAAAGCGGCAGGCGACATAGCTTTTATCTCACAGAGCGGCGGTTACTCGGTGCACCTGGCCCGCCATGCCCTCAGCCTCGGACTTGAGATGAGCGCTGTGGTGAGCTACGGCAACGCGTCGGACGTGGACGAATCGGACCTGCTCAGGTACTTCGCGCGGGACCCGAAGACGTCGTATATCGCGGGGTACCTCGAGGGTGCGCAGGACGGCGAGGCCTTTGCCGGGGCTCTCACAGAAGCGGCTGCGGTAAAGCCGGTCATACTCTGGAAGGTCGGCCGGAGCGAGTCCTCGCGTCGTGCGGTGGTATCCCACACGGGATCGCTGGCGGGCTCGTCCGAGATCTGGAGCGGGCTCCTCAGGCAGTGCGGCGCCGTTGAGGCGTCAGGCGTGGACGAAGTGATCGATATATTGATAGCACTGAAGTATATGGGCCCGCGTCCCGGCCGCCGCCTGCTG
>JAGUWJ010000128.1 GCA_020062425.1 Actinomycetota bacterium | reverse complement strand
CATGTAGGTTATCTTCACGTCCGCATCCGCCCCGCCGGGGTTCTGTATGCAGATGTAGGGGTCGAAGCCGGGGCGGCAGGTGCCTTCAGCGAAGTAGAACGTGTGTGTGGGCTCCACGGTGAACCCATCGAAGAGCGGCTCCGGTGTTTCGGTCCCGGTGGTCACGTTGACGTCGTGCGGGCCTGGTGGAGCGTTCTTCGCAATCTTGAGGCGTGCCACTGCGGTGGAACTGTCAAGCACCTCGAGAGACTCCACGTTGATACCCGGCCCTAAGTCCGCCTCGCTCACCCCGGACTCGAAGCCGGTGTTCTCTCCTGTGATCGTGACATCGAGCACCTGGCCTCGCTGGGCGGAGTCAGGGGAGCAGGAAAGAATACGGACGGGCGCGCCGCGGAACAGATGGGGTGCGCCCCCAGCGAACAGCAGAGAGCTTCCCAGTCCGCTCACCGGCCCGAAATTCTCAGTGGTTCCGCTCTCCTGAATCTCCCAGGAGGTCCCATCGAAAAACAGGATGGTTCCACCGTCACCCACTGCCCATACATGGGTTGCATCGGCAGCATACACGCCTGTCAAGCCGAAGGTAGTGCCGCTCTCCTGCCCGGTCCAGGAGGTCCCATCGAAGACCCGGATGGTGCCGGTCTCACCGACCGCCCAGACGTGGTTCGAGTCGAGTGCGTAAACGTCCCAGAGGTTCTTGACGGTCCCGCTCGCCTGGGTATCCCATGCCACGCCGTTGAAGAACCATATCCTGCCGCTCTGTCCTACTACCCATATCTTGCTCGCAGTCAGGGACGATATACCGTAAAGGTCGTTGACGGGATCTAGCCAGGCGGAGTTCCAGTTGTTGCCGGCGCCTGGATAGGTGCACAACATGCCACCCCCGCCGACTGCCCACGCCTTCGTGGTAGAGATCGCGTCTATGGCGTAGAGATTCTGCGCGGTACCGCTGTTGTTAAGGAACCATAGTCCACCTGTGTACATTCTGATGGTCCCGCCGTTCCCGGCGACCCAGACTTGTGATGCGCTTGCGGCGGCGACATCGTGGAGAGGGCCTGCGTAACCCGTGTCGTGCTGGGTCCAACTCGAACCGTCGTAACGGTAGGCGTGGCCGCCTCCGTCGGTCACCCATACGGGGCTCGAGTCGAAGCAGTCAATACCGAGATATTCCGCGGCGGGGCCTATCGGCTCCACGGACCACTTGTAGGAATAACCCGCCGCGCACACGCTGACAAGGAGAAACGCCGAGAGAGAAAGGGTGATGGTGAGTGATGCTGCAATCACACGCCGGAGTGCCATGATACGCCTCCTCGTAGCGGGGCTACTGAACGGACAACTCGCGCGATCCGTATGCCGATACGATTATTGTATCGGTCACAGACGCACGGAACTATCGCAGACGCGGTAGCCAACAGCTCCGGTGGTACAGTGGACGCGGCAATCCCTTGAGGAGTTCAATTTCCCTCGGCCCAAGCCTTGAAGAATTCTTGAATGACCCGGTTGTACCATGCGCCCTCGACGAGCGCCCACGCGCAGTGGCCGCCGCGTTTCAGTATCCAGACCTCGGCGCTAGGGTTATCTCTCGTGATCCGCTCGTTGTCTTCCGCCTCGAGCACGGGGACAATGGGGTCGTCAGCCGCGTGCACGTGAAGAGTCGGGATCTGCACTTCCGCCAGGTAGGTCATGGGAGACGACCGCCTGAAGACCTCGTCCTCGGTCAGGCAGTACTGCTCGCTGCAGGCGTGCGAGTAGATCTGCCCGAAGTTCTTGATGTGAGAGTAGTTGTCGCCCAGGTCATATCTTTTCAGCAGGAAGAGGATCTGGAACAAAGGGTATGCGACAGCGAACGGTTCCCACGGCATGGGGATTTTGGAGATATGGTCCACCATGCGGCGCGTGTCGGAAAAGCCGTTCCAGGCTATGACCCCTCCCGTTATGTATTCTCCTCCGTCGAGTCCCGCCGCGACCATGGACGAGCCCGCGCCCATGCTGTAGCCGGACACCCCTACAGTCGAAACTTCAGGGAAGGAGCCCAGCAGCCGCGCCGCTCCGATGATATCCTCCGCCTCCTTCCATCCGCCGGTGGGGAGGGCTTCACTCAGGAGCCGGCTCTCACCGAATATTCGAAGGTCGAGCGCCAGCACGTTGAAGCCCCAGTCGCGGAAGGCCTTGATTGCCACGTTACGGACCAGGGTCTGGTTCTTGTTGCCCAGAAGGCCGTGACAGAAGACGATTCCGGGCCTCTGCTTACCGTCCCCGTGTAGAGCCAGCTTGCCCGCGAGCGGGGTGTCATCCAATGAAGGGAAGGTGACCGACTTGAACTGCCTGGGATACGGGTAGCATTTGCCCGCGGTCCTGCTCTGCGTATCCAGTACCATCGGCAGCACGTCCAGGGTTCCCAGCAGCACGGTGCTTGTCCGCCCGCCCAGGGGCTTGGGGTTGAAGGGGATTGCTTTCAGGTCTGTCATCACATCGGTCATGCTCTTTCCGGAAGTTGAATCCACTTTCTACCTCCTGCCCACGTCCCTTGCGGCCCGGCCCTCTTCCCGGCGACCATTATAAACCTTTCACTCTCGTGTTGGGAAAACGGGGTGAGGTCTTTCTCCCCGTACATAGTGAACTCCTCGATGCCTGCACCCCGCGTGAACGACTCCATCCTGGCCGCCGTGAGGTTCAAGAGTTCGAACCTGAAGTAACGCATCGACGGCTCGCCGCTCGCGGCGTCGATGAAAAAATATCTGTGAGCAGTCTTCTCTTTTCCGAAGTCTCGCACGAGCATGAGGAAGCAGTCGGGTTCGGGCTCGACCACCTCGATGTCCACCTTATCAGCGAGCTGTCTGTCGGCGTTGGTATTGCTGACGATAAGGTCCCCGCCTTCGTTCAACATGGCGTACATGCCCTTCAGCGAATCAGTGACAGCAGGGCCGTCCGGCTCGAGCGCCAGTGAGTTCCCCATGCAGATAACGGCGTCGTACCTCCCCGGTACCGCCTCGGGCAGATCCCGCCAGGACGACCAGTAGAAGTCGACCGCGAATCCCGCCGCCGACAGTTTCGTGCGTGCGATCTCAAGCATACTCTCCGAGGCGTCGGACCCGACCACTCGATAACCCTCCCGCGCGAGAATCTCGGTATGAACCCCCGTGCCGCACGCGCAGTCGAGTGCCGTCTTCGCCCCACACCGCTCGAGGAGGGTCACCAGCATGCGGCGGTCTGTCTCGACGTCTCTCAGAAACATCCTGTCGTAGTCACGCGCTATCTCGGCGAACTGGTCCGCCATGGATGTCTCCCGATTTCCATAGATTGAAAAACAGCGATTAGGAGCAGTATACCGTTAGCGATGCGGATATGAGGTCAATCCGTTGTGAGCACACCGGCAGTGAGGAGGTCAGCCATCTCCTCGCCGGTCTTGACGAGGTCGAACTTGCCGTTCGCCAGGCACCAGTCGTAAACGATGCCACGGTAGCAGTGTATGGTCAGCTTCGCCAGTTCCTCGGCGCTCAGGTCCATGCGGACCTGGCCTTTCTCCTGGCCTTCTCGGTACAGGCTTTCGATTATGGAGTAGAGGGCCCTGTTCGGGTTTCCGAGATACGAGGCTTTCTTGTCCGGGCCGATCTGGGTATGGTATGTGACCTTCGTCCTTTTCAAGCCCATATCAACCAGGAATCTCATCGTTGCGGATGTGAACGCTCGCAGTTTCTCGCGGTAGTCCTCTATGCCGGTCAACTCCTCGAGCAGCTCACCGTAGAAGTCATCGGCTTTGAGGAAATCCTCCATGAGGATCTGGTCTTTGGCGGTGAAGTGGTGGTAAAAAGCCCCGGTGGAGACCCCTACCCTCTCGCATATCTCGTTGACGGAGACGTTTTCGTAGCCCTTGCTGTCGAAGAGCTCCATGGCGGTATCGAAGATCTCCTGGTGGGTCTTCGCCGCCTGCTCTTTCCTCGGCGTCATCGTGCTCTTCGCCATCAACAGTCTCCTGAAGACAGATATGTTCTCGGGTGCCAGAAGGCCCCGCGCTTGACTGCGGGGATATGGCGGTAATATATTAACATAACCGATTCGCCGAATGCATTATGTAAGTTCACAGCTACCACGGTACCGGCGCGAAAGGGAGAGAAGCCATGGACGATGAACGCCCCTACTGGAACATGGAGATGGAACCCATCCTGAACACCCCCGAGATGCGTGAGATACAGATCAAGAAGCTGAAGGTGTTCCTACGGCGGCTCTACGACGGCGCGCCTTTCTACAAGAAGAAGTTCGACGAGCTGGGCGTGGTGCCGGAGAAGATCAACAGCCTGAATGATTTCGCCAGCGCGGTGCCCCTCTTCGACAAGGAGGGCTTGCGGGCGATGGTGGTGGAGCTCAACGGGGATATCCTCGCGGTGCTCGACCAGATAATGCCTGTAGGCGTGGACGACCTGGCCATGATGGCTACCACAACCGGCACCACCGGCATCCCCACGCCCTACCCGATGTCGTGGCACGACATGGAAAACGTCTGGGGTGAGGCGATGGTGCGGGGGAGCTGGCGGGCGGGTTTGCGCTCCACCGACCGCGTGCTGTTCTGTTTCGCGCTCTCCATGGTCATCGCCGGCATACCCAGCATGATGGGCATGCACAAGCTGGGGGCAATGGCGATACCGGTAGGCGCTGAAGCAGGGACGGACCGCATCCTCCTCATGCAGAGCCTCTTCAAGGGCACGGTCTACTGCGGCACACCATCGCTGGCCGATTACCTCGTGGAGAAGTGCAAGGAACAGGGAAGGGACCCCAGGGATCTGGGTCTGCGCACCCTGTTCTGCGGAGGCGAGCCGGGGGCCGGGGTACCTGAGGTGCGCAATCGGCTGGAGGAAGCGTACGGAGCGCGCATCTTTGACGCGGGCGCCGGTTTCGGTGTCTCCTGCGACCACGAGGAGTACCAGGGTATGCACTGGACCGGCGACGACCTGGCCCTCCTGGAGCTGGTCGACCCGGAGACCAAGGAGTCCATACCACTGGAGGACGGAGCCGAGGGAGAGGCCGTGCTCACTGTGATGGAAGGCGACGGCATGTCCTGGCTCAGGACCAGCATGGGCGACATCCAACAGGTCTTCACCTCACCGTGCCTCTGCGGCCGCACCGGGTTCCGCTACAAGGTGGTAGGCCGCACCGACGACATGCTAAAGGTCAAGGGGGCCATCGTCTATCCCACCATGGTGGAGGGCGTGGTGGGTGGCTTCGTCCCGAAGGTAACAGGCCAGTTCCGCATCGTGCTCACCGAGAAGCCACCTCGGGTCGTACCACCCCTGAAGATAAAGATCGAGCGCGGGGAGGGCTTCCCCGCGGACAAACTTCCAGAGCTCGAAAAAGAGATGAAGGCGGAGTTCCACACTAGGGCCAAGTTCACCCCTGAGATAATCTGGATAGACGCCGGTGAGCTGGAGCGTTCCACCTACAAAGGTCAGACCTTCGAGAAGCTGTACGAACAATAGAAGGGGAAACGCGTGAAGAAACTCGATGGCAAGAAAGTCGTTATCACGGGGGCGGCTTCCGGGTTCGGGAGGGCTCTTTCCCTGGAGCTGGCCCGCAAAGGCTGCCGTATCGGCGTTGTGGACATCAACACGGAGGGCTCCGAGAAGACTCTCCGCATGGTGGAAGAGGCCGGCGGCAGTGGGGAGACGTACGAGCTGGACGTTCGGTCGCTGGCGGACTGGGAGACCATGACCGAATACTTCTTCAGCAGTTGGGGAGGCGTGGACGTGCTCATCAACAACGCCGGGGTAACGGTCGTTGGCAGCGTCGGGGAACTCCCCATGGAGAACTGGGAGCGGATCGTTGACATCAATTTCTGGGGTGTGTTGAACGGCTGTCACACCTTCATCCCCCGCTTGAAGTCACAGGGCGGCGGCTACATTATCAACATGGCCTCCGGGCTCGGGCTCATGGGCCTCTGGAACATGTCCCCTTACAACACCACCAAGGCAGCGGTCGTATCCTTGAGCGAGACTCTGCGGATGGAGCTGGCCCCTTACGGCATAGGTGTAACGGTCGCGTGCCCCGGATTTACCAAGACGAACTTCCTCGAAGGTGTGTACTTCGAGGACGAGTTCTGGTTCGAGGTCACTTCTACCGCCTTCGAGTATGCCCGTATGTCCGCGGACGGGGTAGCCCGGAGTGTGGTCAAGGCCGCGGAGCGGCAGAAGCTATATATCGTTCCCCAACTGCCGGACAGGATGCTCTGGAGGGTGAAGCGCATGAATCCCGGTCTCTTTCACAGGATTCTCGCGTTCCTGGTCCGCACAGGGATATGGCGTCCCGTTATCAAGGTGCTGGTCCGCTACGGCATGCTTTAGCCAACAGGAATCAACTTATCGTTCGTAGGAGGATACATGGGTGACGATGTCTACGTGTTAGGGGTCGGAATGATCCGCTTCGGCAAGTACCCGGAGAGGTCCGTGAAACAGATGACCGCCGATACCATAGGGTCACTTCTCGAGGACGCGCCGATAGACGACGCCGGCGACATAGAGGCGGTCTGGTTCAGCAACACCCTCTGGGGGCAGACCACGGGTCAGCACTCCATCAGGGGGCAGGTCGCCCTGGCCCCTCTGGGCATTCAGGGACTGCCCATCATGAATGTGGAGAACGGGTGCGCGGGCGCCACCAGCGCTCTGCACGGCGCCTGGATGAGCATCAAGGCCGGTGTACATGACCTCGTGCTGGCCATGGGGGTCGAAAAGGTATGGTTCCCTGAGGATAAGGCCAAGATGTACAGCTGGTTCATGTCGGGGATGGACGTGGAGTTCGGCCGTGCCATGATCGAGGGCTTTCGCGAGCATGCAGCATCTGTGAAGAGTGGTGTTAGTGGAGGTGGTGATGGAGGGTCGTATTCCCCGTTCATGGACGTCTACGGCATGGGGGCCCGCCTGCACATGGAGCGCTACGGCTCAACCCAGAGGCAGCTCGCGGTCATATCTTCCAAGAACCATCACCACGGCTCGCTGAACCCTCTCGCACAGTACCAGAAGCCGATGAGCGTGGAGGAGGTCCTCGCGGACAAGGTCGTAGCATATCCACTGACCAGGCCGATGTGCGCCCCTATAGGCGACGGCGCTGCGGCAGCGCTTCTGTGTTCCGACAGGCTGCTCAAGAAGTATCCAGGCGCCAGGCCGGTGCGGATTCGCGCCTCGGTCCTCGCGTCCGGCGCGCTGCCCGACAGTGGACTGGAGGGCATTGGGAGGAGATTGAGCAAGCGAGCGTACGAGCAGGCGGGGATAGACCCTGAAGACGTGGACCTCGCTGAAGTCCACGACGCCACAGCGTTCGGAGAACTGCTGCAGTCTGAGGAGCTGGGCTTCTGCCCCGAGGGGGAAGGCGGCGTCCTGGCCGAATCCGGGGACACCGCCCTCGGCGGTAAATTGCCCATCAACACCAGTGGGGGATTAGAATGTAGAGGCCATCCCATAGGGGCTTCCGGGCTTGCGCAGATACACGAACTGGTGACCCAGCTCAGGGGAGACGCGGGGGCCCGGCAGGTGGAGGGGGCGAGGGTAGCGCTTTCGGAGAACGGCGGAGGTTTCATAGGCATGGAGGAAGCGGCGATGTGTGTCCATATACTGGAAGGCTAGGGGGTGCATCGGTTATGAGCGCGACGGCCATGAAGGGAACGAAGGACTTTCTCAAACGGGACCCGAAGCCCGGGGTCACCCTGTGCAGCCTGATCGCAGGCAAAAGACTGCCGAACGCCATGATCAGGGAGACCAAGCAGGCCATAGCCATGGCCAGGAAGTTCAACGAGGAGGTGGTCGAACCCCGGGCCCTGGAACTGGACCTCAAGAAGATGGAGGATCCCGATTACCTTCCGTGGGACCTCGTGGAGGAAGCCAACCGGCGGGGGTTCTTCACCCATTTCGAGCCCAAGATATTCGGGGGTAAAGGGGTGAACCTCCCCGCGATGTCTTATTTCTGCGAAGAGCTGGCCTCGAAATGCGTCGGCATAGCCAACGTGGTTGCCGTCCACTACCTCGGGGTCGCCACCCTGGTGGCGACCTGGAACATAAGGCTCATTAACGAGCTGATGAGGGATGCCGCCGAGGGCGAGCGGCTCGGTGAGCCGAGGATCATGTCCATGGCCATCACCGAGCCGGCCGTGGGCACGGACGTCTGCGAGACAAAGCTCCTCAACAAGTCCGACGCGGCGTTCCGCATCGACAAGGTCGACGGCGGCTACCTGGTGAACGGGATGAAGCACTTCATCTCCAACGGTCACTTCTCGAAATGGCAGATCGTCTTCGGGTACGAGGACCTCAGTAAGCCCGCCGAGAGTGTGGTCATCCTGGCCATAAAGTCCGGGACCAAGGGTTTCTCGCTCGGCAGGCAGGAGCGGAAGATGGGGCAGAAGGCGTGCCCCGCGAGCGAACTGCTGTTCGACGACTGTTTCGTGCCCGATGAGTACGTCTGCTACAGCCCCGACCAGGCCAGGAAGCTGAGATGTCCCCTGATCGAGAGCAACCAGCAGCTGGTCGACTACCTGAGCACCGCGTCACGTCCAGGAGTCGCATCTTTCGCCACCGGTGTCGCGCGCGGCGCGTACGAGGTGGCGCTCGAGTTCGCCAGGGACACCGAGGTTGGCGGAAAGCAGCTCATCGACCACGAATGGGCGCAGATGCAGCTGGCGGAGATGTACACGAACGTGGTCATGGCCCGGCTCACCTACCAGGAGGGCAATTACGCCAACGGCCTCTACGGGATGTTCAAGATGCTCCAGGCAAAGCCCATATTCTACGCCACGAAGTACACCCCCAAGCCCATACTCGATATCTTCATGTCACCGATACTGAACATGCCGCTGTCGACCTGGATGTTCCGGACACTCAACTACGACCTGTGGAAAAAGGAGCACCAGTGTATCGCGGACGGCTACACCTCCATCGCCAAGGTGGGGGCCACGGACCTAGGCTTGAAGAACTGCCAGCTGGCCCTGCAGTTGATGGGCCAGGCTGGGCTCCGCCACGACTGCAAGGCAGAGAAACACCTGAGGGACTCAAAGCTTCTCCAGATATACGAGGGACCCAACGAGATAAACAAGCTCATCATCTTCAAGAGCATGATCTCCAACCTGGTGCCCAACACGACCATGTTCGACGAATAGCCGGGAGGTGAGGATATATGTGCGCTTCCATAAGCCAAGAACTGCAGATGCTGGACTCCATGGCGAAGGAGTTCGCGGAGAGCGAACTGGTCCCCGGGCGCGAGGATTTCGACGAATTTCCCTTCAAACCCCTCTTCGACGGCGCCCTCAAGAAAGCGAGTGAGGTGGGCTTCTTCAGCCTGATGCTCCCCGAGGATGTGGGCGGAGCCAACCGCAGCATGAAAGCCCTCTGCACGGTCCTCCGCGAGACCTGCCGGGCGGACGCCAGCCTGGGAGGGGTCATCTTCACCAATGCCCTGGCGCAGGAAGTGATGATAAACGCCGGCGCCTCGGAGATGATCCCCAACCCCGAAGAGGCTGGAGGAGATCCGCAGAAAGCCCTTCTCGCCTTCGCCCCGTTCGATAACCCTGTTGAAACCAAGAACCGCGCGCGTGCTAAGGCCGTAGACGGGGAGTACTTCCTGGACGGAGGCATGGAGTACGTGATGCTCGGCGGACTGGCCGATCGCGTGCTTGTACCCGCCGTTATGGAAGGTCAGAAAGACATCTCCTTCTTCCTGGTCGAGGCCGGCCTGCCGGAGGTCCGGGTAAGCGAGCCGGTTATAAGCCTCGGGCTCCATGCCTGCCCGGCTGTCGATATCAAGTTCCGCGAAGCCCCGGCGACACTCGTGGGAGAAGAAGGGAAGGGCGGTGATTACCTCGGCCAGGCGGCGGACCGCCTGAGCGTCGCCTGCGCGTCAATGTCGTCGGGAATAATGCTCGGCTCTTTTGTGACCGCGCTGGATTACGCCCGCGAGCGCATGCAGGGCGGCCGCCTCATACTGGACTGGTCACAGATGCGCATGTCGCTCGCCGACATCGCCATCAAGATCAAGTGCGCGGACCTCATAGTGGATGCCGCCGGCACGTCGGTCGACGAAGCCGAGGAAGGGTGGCAGCACGCCTCGAGAGCGGCCGCGCTCCACATCTGCCCCATCGCCTGCGACGTGGCGAACGAGGGTATACAGCTGCTGGGCGGTAACGGATACATGCACGAATACGGTCAGGAGAAACGGTTCCGCGACGCCCAGACCGTGCAGTCTCTGCTCGGCATGCTACCGATGCGGAAGCTCGCTTATCTCAATATGGTCCTGGAGGCCGAAAAGTACTAGAGAAAATTCAACCTTGTGGGGTCAGACCCCAGAGGTTGAATTTGGAGCGAGAAGAGGTGAGGTGATGAGCGCGATGGAAGAAAAGGAACTCGAAAAGGGCGCTGAGCCATCTGTGGACGATGACTGGAACCCTGTGGAAAAGGTGATCCTCGAGCGGAGGAGCGTGCGCTACTACAAGCCCAAGCAGGTCCCCGAGAACCTGGTGCGCAGGATACTCGAAGCGGGGAGGTTCGCCCCCTCCGCCGGGAACTACCAGCCGTGGAGGTTCATCGTCATCCGCGACCGGGACATCATCGATGCCATGGAAAGAGACATCCGCATGATGTGTAAGATGCTCAAGCCGATATTGGCCTGGGAGAGCAGTCCCCTTGGTCCAGTCGCAAAGCTGATGTCGAAGACGCTCACCTGGTTTCTCCCCAACAAGCTTCACCACGAGCCTTATGGAGCGATAAACGCGATCGCAGACGGCGAAGTCGGAGTCTTTCACGGACCCCCGACTCTGATACTCCTCCTCATGGACAAGCGCGGCGCGGGCAAGCCCCAGGTGGACCTGGGGTGCTGCGGGCAGAACATAGTCCTGACGGCTCACAGCCACGGGCTGGGCACCTGCTGGGTGGGTTTCGTGGAGCTGCTGCGGCAGAACCCCATCTGGAAGAAGCGCCTGGGAATAGAGTACCCATACGAGCTCTGTGAGGGTATCTCGCTCGGCTATCCGGTGGGAAAACCTGATGGGATGATAGCCAGGGAGGCCTATCATACGAGATGGTTTGAGAACGGCACCATGAAGGTAGTGGTCTGATCAAGGGGGATGATATGGCTCTGATAAGCTTCCGGGATAAAATGCGCATTCCATCCTACGATAACTCTGACCACTGCATGATGGCCGAGGTGAGCATAGACCATGATAAATGTGACCGCTGCGGTCTCTGCGTAAAAGCATGCCTGCCCAAGGTCATCTACATGGAGGGTAAAGGAAAAGACAGGAAGGTCCTGATAAATAGAAATCGCCCCACTGGAGGTCGGGAAACCGGTGAGGCAAACTGCTATTGCGTTGCCTGCAACGACTGCATGGCGATCTGCGAGCAGGGAGCCATCAAAGCCGTTACCTCGGCCGACTACCTGTATCGCTACAAGCAGGTGCTCCGTGGGGAGCTCACTCCGCCCCGGACTTTCAATGACTGATGCCCTGACCTGGTGCCTCGGTGGATAAGCTGTGGGCAGAGTCTCTTCAGCCAAGACAAATAAACACGACCTCGAGGAGATACTCAATCCTCGCTCGATAGCTGTAGTGGGGGTGTCCGAGAACGAGATGAGCCCCGGCTCGCTCATATACAGAGCGATAAAGGGGATGGGCTTCGAGGGGCGCCTCTATCCTGTCAACAGGAGAAGCCCCTGCTTGAACGGGGTGCAGTGCTTCAGCACCCTGAGCGATATCCCGGAGAAGGTCGACCTGGTGTTCCTGGCGATTCCCCCGCGTGGGGTCCCCTCCGTAGTGCGCGAGTGCGTCGGCCTGGGGATACCCGGGTGCGTGATAAACAGCGCGGGGTTCTCCGAAACGGGGGGTGACGAGGGCCTGAGCCTCGAGGAGGAGATAACGAGGTCTTTCAGGGGCTCCTCCACCAGGATAATCGGACCGAACTGCCTGGGCATCTATTCGTCGCGCGGGAGGGTGGCTTTCTTCGACAATATGAGGCCGGGCGGCGGCGGGGCGAGCATGATATCGCAGAGCGGCTCTGTCTCCACTTTCTCCTACTTCCTGGCGGAAGAGAGGAACGTACATTTCTCCACCATAGTCAGCAGCGGCAACGAGCTGGATCTCAACTGTGCTGAACTGCTGGAGTATTTCATAGCTGATCCTGGCACCTCCGTGATCCTGGCTTACCTGGAGGAACTGAGGGAACCGCACCGTTTTCTCAGTCTGGCCAAGGCTGCCCACGGGAAAAAACCCATAATAGCCTGCAAGTCCGGGCTGACTGAATCGGGCGGCAGGGCAGCGATGAGCCACACCGGCGCGCTGGGCGGCTCTTTGAAGCTGTGGCGCGGAGCCGCCGCGCAGTCCCATATCGTGGTGGCGGACGACCTGGGCGAGCTGATCGACCTGGCCTCCCTGTTCACTCATCTTCCCAAGCCTACGGGCCGAAATGTGGCCATTTTGAGCTCCCCGGGCGGCCTTGCCGTGATAGCCGCCGACCAGGCGGAGATGTACGGGCTTGAGATACCCCTACTTTCGGAATCCTGCTCCTCCAGGCTGGACGAGATACTTCCGCTGCAGGGTATCAGCACCGCCAACCCGGTCGACCTGGGCTTCGGAGCGCTGACGCCGGGTATTTACAAGAAAGCCCTCAGGATATTGGATGAGGACCCGACGATCGACGTGATAGTCGCCCTGGGCGGCGCGCCTTCCTCCAGGGAAGACGACACCCTCATGTTCAAGTACTTCACCGAGGAGATAATCGAGGTGAAAGACGAGCTCAGGAAACCCCTGGTGGTAGTAATGCTACCCAGCATCCAGATGGGTCCTTACTCTCTCGAGCTCCATCGGGCGGGAGTCCCTGCTTTCCTCACCATAAGCGCGGCGATAAAGGCTCTTTCCCGCTTTGTTGATTACCACCTTTCAGTCTGACGGAGTACTATCCGCCCACCCTTCTCCGCTGCGGCCTTCCAACAGGGGCGAAGGCCTTCGTGATAAAGGCCATTATGCCGAGCGGAGCAAGCGCTCCAAGCATTATCGCATAGCCGAGCGCCTTGTCATTGTTCCCGATTACCAACCAATAATAGATACCCATGCTCGCAGCCATGAGGCTTGATGTCACGAGCTGTATCAGGGCATGCCGCCGCAATCTCAAGATGTTCTGCTCCTGGGAGGCCTGTACCTCGACCGGCCTCCTAAGGGTAAGAACGCCAAGGGCCACCCCGGAGAGGAACGGAAGCGCCACGAATGCGTAGTTTCCCGTGAAGTTGTATCCCATAACCGCAACAAAAGTTGCGGCTACAAGTAGGAACTTGGCAGCCAGCTCTCTCGCTTTCTCTCTCATTTGCCTAGACGATATCCCCGTTCGTATACTTTGGGCAAGGAGGTTCGTCGATGAGGTCAATCAAAAGGATTCTTCTTTTTACGCTTTGTGCGATGTTCATATGCTGACTTGTGCACGGCGCCGGCGGTTCGCGGGGCAAAGGCTGACCTCGAAAGCGTTCCGGAGGTCCGGAGCAAGCATAACCCTATCCCAGCCTCATCGGCGAATCCTACATTGCAGCAGGAGAAGAACGGTGTTTGAGCCCAAGATCGCTTCCAAGGAGACGATCGAGCAGTTATTCGACAGTGCCGCGGCGTCCTATAACCGTTCCGGACCGAGTATCTTTACCGAGTTCGGCGAGCGCCTGGTCGAGCAGGTTCCAATGGAGCGGGGCGCACGTGTTCTCGATGTCGCCACGGGCACCGGAGCGGCGCTGCTTCCTGCCGCGCGGCGGGTTGGGCAGGACGGACACGTTACGGGCATCGACCTCTCCGGCGGAATTCTCAAGGAAGCAGAAAACGCCGTCCGCAGCGAATGCTTGACCAACGTCGAACTGCTCAAGATGGACGCCGGGCACCTCGAGTTCGCCGACAACACCTTCGACGTGGTTATGTGCGCTTTGGGGATTTTTCTCTTTCCCAATATGGACGCTTCGCTCCGCGAGATGCACCGCGTCTGCACGCCGGGCGGCCATATCGGCATCTCAGTCTTTGACAAGAATCCGCTGCCTTTTGAACCGGGCCTCCCCTTGCTGCTTCAGCAGTTTGCGGCGTATCAGGTCGGAGTGATGATGCCGCAGCCGACAGCCTACGCGGCGAATGAAGTGGAGACTCTTCTCAGCCGATCCGGGTTCAGCACCATTGAGACGAGCAGTGAGAGGTACGAGTTCGTCTACGCGAGCGAAGATGACTGGTGGGCGTTCCTTTTGACCGTGGGGCCTGGTGCCACCATACGCGAGATGGATGAAGAGACGCGCTCGCGTTTCAAGGACGAATACCTGGTCGGTCTGCGTCCCCTCTTCAACGATGACGGCCTGCATGTGTCCGTAGCGGTCGTCTGTTCGACTGCGCAGCGCTAGCGATCCGGTTCACCGGGAACCTCTACCGTCATTAACTACGTGGAAGGGCGGGCAGGGTCATCGTCCCTTGAACTCCGGCGCTCGTTTCTGCATGAAGGCCATGATCGCTTCCTGGAAGTCTTCGGTGGATTGCGCCAGGATGACCTGGTCGCTGTCCATGTGCATTATAGCCTCGTCTAGGGCTCCGGCCAGGCTGTTCAGGCTGCGCTTGACCATCTGCACCGCTATGGGTGACAGTGACGCGTAGGTCCCGGCCAGTTCTCTCGCCCTCTCCATCAGTTGGCCCGGCGGCACCACTTCGTCGAGAAATCCCCACTCCAGGAGCACATCGGCCGGGAGCGTCTCGCTGGTCATGACCCACCTCTTGGCCCTGGGGAGCCCCACCAGGTGCAGGCACAAAGGCAGGCTCACCCAGCTCAAGGACATGGAGAGGTTGCTCTCCGGATACCCGATCCTGCAGTCGGCCGCACCGATGCGGAAATCAAGGGCTGATGCGATACAGGTGCCGCCGCCCAGGGATACCCCGTTGATGGCGGCGATGGTGACCTGGTCCATGTCCCGGAGCGCGCGGATCATGCGAGGCCCCAAATGAAAGTACCTCTGCCTCTCGAGCAGGGGCATGCTCATGGCGGCGATATGCTCCGGGTCCTTCAGGTCCGCTCCCAGGCAGAAATGCCTGCCCGCGCCGGTGAGGATAATCACGCGGGTCTCGACATCATCCCTGAAACCAAGAGCCATATTCTCCAGTTCCCGCATCAGCTCAACGCTCAGTGCGTTGCTGGAGTCCGGCCGGTTCAGGGTCACAATGGCGACTTGTTCTTCGCGTCGCACTGTGAGGTTCTTGTACTCCATCTCGCCTCCCCGATCAACAATATGGCCGGCATTTCAAGTTCCCGGCTCAACATTATATATTTGGTAGGGTCCAACAACATGTTCTGAGCTTCGGGCGAGAAAGACAGATTCTCAGAAACGGGGGTCGGGTGGCAAGCTCAATACCGGGAAACCTGCTGACCACCGCTATGGCGGTGATGCCGCACACTGACGTGGACCGTGCGCTGGAGATGGCGCTTTCGCTCGACGTGCCGTTCTGGCCGCAGCTTCCCAACTTAAGCTACTACGAGGACATGTACGTGCAGGCGGCGGAGCACTTCCCCGGGATAGTGCTCGACGTCGAAGCGAGGACACTCCGGTTCTCGGTGGATAAGTTCGCGCTCGAGCTGGAAGAGGCGCTGTCGCGGATGGATGACCCCGAGTTCATAGACGTTAGCGAGGCTTACTCGGTGGTATACCACCGATTCCTCTCCCTCGGACTCGCCGACAGAGCCGCTATCCGGGGGCAGTTGGAGGGACCGATAAGCTTCGGCCTCAACATCGTGGATCAGGACGACCGCCCTATCATCTTCGACGACACGGTCCGCTCTTTCATGCTCGATTTTCTGGCTAAGAGGGTGAACGCGCAGTCGGCCAGGCTCAAAGAGCGGAACCCCAACGCCTTCATGTTCGTGGACGAGCCGGGTCTTCAGTACCTGTTCTCGGCCATGTCCGGCTACACCGACCTGAAGGCAAAGGGAGACCTCGAGCAGTTCTTCGCCGGAGTGGATCGGCCCCGGGGAGTTCACCTGTGCGGCAACCCCGACTGGGATTTCCTGCTTAACCTCGACCTGGACGTGCTCTCGCTCGACGTCTACACCAACGGGGAGGTGTTCGCCTCATACGCACCAGCGGTGAAGAGGTTCCTCGACCGGGGCGGCCTCATCGTCTGGGGCATAGTGCCCACGGGGTTCGAGGCGTTCGCGGAGGAAGAGGTGCCGTCCCTAGTCGGGCGCCTGGAAGAAGTATGGAAGACGCTCTGGTCGAGAGGCATCGACCGGGAACTGATGATTTCCCGCAGCATGATATCGCCCGCCACCTGCTGCCTGGTAAACCCCGACAAGGAGCGCACCGTCGAGCGGGCTTTCGCCGCAGTCAACCGGATGGCGGAGGAGTTACGGTCGAAGTACCTGTAGCAGCGGTGCTCGTCCCGGGCGGCGAGCCCTATGCCGCGATGAAGCGTCTGCCGTCTCTCTTGCACAAAGCCCTCACTGTCTTCCTTCCGGATATAGCGTTGTGAAAGAGTGACGGCCCGTAGGTAGCGAAAGCCCCGACCATGTAGAAGGAGTCGAGGCCGGGCAGGGTCATGTAGCCTTTTCCGAGAAACGCATCCACCATGCGGGGCTGGACCGCGGGCATCATCCCCAGGCCCCAGGTGATGCCGGTGTAGCGCTCCCAGGTCAGGAGCGTGGGAACATCTATTACCTCCACCTGTGAGCGGATGCCCGGAAAGTGGGTGTTCTCCAGCAGGTCGATGACCGTATCGGCCACCTTCTGCTTCTCCTCGTCATAACGGTTCCTGTCGGCGTAAAGCTCCTTCCAGTAGGAATAGCGCGACCACAGCTCGACCTTGATGACGCCCTTGCCCTCAGGGGCCATGGTGGGGTCGAACGGGTACATCTGCATCTCAATGCTGGCGGCTTCGTGCGCCGCAATATCCACGGGCTCCTCCAGCAGTTGCACCAACGCCGAGGGCTCGCCCGACAGGTCGCGATCGACGCCCAGAAAGACGTGCACCGCCCAGTTCATCTCATCGTCGGGCGGCCCGCACATCCGCCGGACCTTCTCGTTTGTGAAACGGCCCCCAAGCATGTCCATGATGGTCTTGCGCCCGTCGGCGTCCGATATGACCACGTCCGCACGGTGCTCGCTGCCGTCCTCCAGCCTGACCCCCACGGCGCGCCCGCCCTCGGTCAGTATCTCGCTGACCTTCTGCCGGTAGTGCACCTCACCGCCGAGGTCGAGATACGTCTTCTCGATGGAGCGGGCGAATTCTATCGAGGCGCCTACCGGCCAGGCGATGTTCCCCGTGAGGCCGTACCCGTGCTTGGCCAGATGGATGATCAGCTGGACTTCGGGGAGCGAGTACTCGAGCAGCGGGAAGGCCTTCTTCAGGAACTCGTCCTTGAAGCGGAGCCCGAAATCCTGCATGGTCAGTTTCAACAACCCCCGGTGGCGAAGGATGCGTGGGATCATCTTCGGCACATCCAGGTAATCCCCCATCAGCAGGGCTCCCATGAAGTCGGCGCTCGAGAAATCGCGGATTGCCCGGGCGTACTCTACGGCAAGCTCCGAATCGGCGGGTGATAGTTCCTTGATGTGCTCCTCCAGCCTCTTGGAGTCCCAGTAGTCGAAGTACATCCGGCCTTCGGGAGAGCAGGCCGCGACGGCCTCGTTAGTAGCGGCAAGAGTCCGGGGCATAGCCCCCAGCTCCTCCCAGAGCCCGTAGAGGCGCGAGCCGGGTTCGGTGCCGAAGAGGTGGTGTATGCAGACGTCGAAGGTGTAGCCCTTGCGCTTGTAGGACGCGCACTGGCCGCCGGGGAGGTAATGCTGCTCGAATATGGTGGTCTCGTAGCCGTTGCGGCGGGCGTAGATCCCTGCGGAGAGGCCGCCCATCCCCGCTCCGATTATGATGATGGACTTCTTCAACGCGTCACCTCGGGGGGCTGGAATGCTTCGCATCATATAATAAGACATCAGGACATGGGGGGAATCGGGATGAGCACTCTCGGGATAGCACCACTGATCGCCATCGGAGGCGGGATCACCCTGGCTTTGATCCTGCTGCTTCAGTTCGTGGCAGGGATCACCGTATCGTTGCCCTCACCCTGGAGGGAGGTCTTTCTGGCGCTTGTGAGGTGCGCGGGCCTTGACGGAATGGTAAACGACCGGCTCGTTGAGCGCTGCGAGAGGCTCGCAGACGGTGGTGATTCGCCGCCATGATAGGAGATAGACCGATACGCCGTCACTGCGTTGACCATCGCCGTGTCACGATTCGAGCCCGTGAGCCGACTCCATCAAGTCGATGAGCCTGGTGCTGAAGCGGGCCGCAGGAGCGCCGTCTATGACGTCATGATCGAACATCAGAGTTAGGTCAAGCAGTTCGCGGGGCTCCAGCTCGCCATCCTCCCCGGCATAGAGAGGCTTGCGGGATATGCCTCCCACGGCTACACCAAGCGGGTGCACGTTCGGGATCGGCAGCGGCCATCCGCCTGACTTACCGAACATCCCGACTGCGGTTACGCCTATCGTGCCCATCATCTTGTGCTTCCTCACGGGATTCCTTGCAAAGATACGCATTCCGAGGCGCGCCAGAGGTCCCGGCAACCATGCTCCGAGTCTCGCGATCCTTGCCGACTGCCTGTCACCGATGACGAGGTCCTCCCCCACGTCTCCTTCTTTCACACTCGCGATCTCACGGCTGATGTCATGGACGCTCTTCGTATCGCAGTCTTTGACTAGATAAGGGAGGGGAATCAACTCTCCCTTGAGTACTCTTTCGACCATGATCCCGATGTTGATGGTCTCAAACACGAATACGCTCCGGCCTTTACGGAATGCATTGACCTCCGGGAATTCCCTCACAGCGGATGCCAGGCATTTCAGTAACCAGCCGGTGAAGGATATATGGGTTCCGCTGCTCTTAGCCTCTTTTATTATCCGCCTTGCTTCGGTGACATCTATTTCAAGGAATCCCTTGACGTAGTGGGCCTTCACTCCCAGGTTCATCGTCTGGATCGCCAGCAGACGAGTTGCCGGAAGCCTGGTCTTCCGGTACGTGTCGCTCAAGTCGGCCTCCCGAAACCGTACTGAAATCATAATTCTACGTCTCTCAGATGCTATCAGACGCCGGTTGTCCGCCACCAGCCTTCTTCCGTGCGCCTCAAGACGCTGGGATCAGAATCCGGGTCCGGGACTCCGGTCGGCACCTGGGCGGCGCACGGCACAGCCTCGGCAACCCGCGCAGACACTGCGATGTCTTTGCCTGTTACGTTTATGAACGTAGAATAAATGTACAAGTGGTAGGTCGCTGCAGGATATGTCGCCTCATAGCATGGGGCTTCACGGGGGTGAATCGAGATGACCGTTCTTGGAATCGGTCCGGTACTGGCCATAGCGGGCGGGATCCCTCTGGCCGTCATCCTGCGGCTGCAGTACGTGTCGGGAATCGCGGTCAGGTTGCCTTCACCGTTCAGGCAGGTCTTCAAGGCACTGGGGATCGTGCTGTATGTTGTAGGGGCTTTCTTCTGGATTTCGTCCGGGCTCCTCGTCGAAAAAGCGTTTCGCTCTCACAAGCTCGTGACAACAGGACCGTTTCGTGTCACCAGGCACCCGTTGTATGCCGCGTTCATCGTCTTTGTCGTGCCCGGGACAGCCCTGATATGTAACAACCTCTTGATCCTGATTGTTTCTCTGGACACGTTCGCAGTGTTCAAGCTGCGGATCAAGAAGGAAGAAGAGTACCTGCTGCGTGAATTCGGGGAGGAATATCTCGAGTACGAGCGCAAGGTCGCGCAGCTCGTGCCGTTTGTAAAGATCTAGGTTACTCCTGTCGGGAGATGTCGATTGTTCAGTAAGAGCTGGCTCAATTGTCTGGTAGTGGCCGCGGCTGTCGTCTTACTTGCCGTTGTGACGGTCGGCTGTGGCAGCACACCGAAGGACGATGTGAAAACACCTGACTCCGCTCCCGCGACCACCGGACAGACTGAACCGGAAGAGCCGCCCTTCGAGACCGGGCCCGTCACGGGGCTTACCGTCCTTTCCGTGCTGAAGGTCGAGTCGGGGCCTAAGTCCGTCGAACTGATGCCGGACGGGCGCCGCCTGTTCGTAAACGACCTGTACGGGCACAAGAACTTCATCTTCGACTCGGAAGACTACCGGCAGCTGATGTCGATCCAGTTGCCGGACGAGCCGGTCGAGGCGGCCTTCAGTCCCGACGGGAAAACGGCCTGGGTCTCTCTTTATAACTCCTCGAAGGTGCTTGTGGTCGACACTGTGGCGGGACAAGTCGCGGGCGAGGTCGCTACCGGGAGCATCCCCAAGGAGGTTGCGGTCAGCCCCGACGGCAGGTGGGTCTACGTGGCCAACTGGAACTCCAATACCGTGACCGTCATTGACGCCGCGGCGCGGGCGCCGGTCAAGAACGTGCCGGTGCCGGCGACACCGAGGGGCATCTGCTTCACCCCCGACGGCAAGTTAGCCTACGTCTGCATAATGGGCGGCAGCACCCTCGCCGAGATCGACGTCGCCGCCGGGCACGTGGTCTCGAGGCAGATCCCGTGCGGGAGCAACCCCCGTCACGTATTGATCTCAGCGGACGGCTCAGTGCTCTACGTCAGCAACAACTCCCCGGGAACGGTGACACTGATAGACCGCAAGGCCGGCGCGGTTCAGGACGTGATCAAAGTCGGCAGCCAGGCGAGGACGATAGCGCTTTCGCTGGACCATGCGTACCTGTATGTCTGCAACTACGGGGATAACACGGTGGGCTGCGTCGACCTGGGCACCCGCCGCCAGATCTTTACCGTGCCGGCGTCTATGCCCATCGGTCTCGACGTGAGCCGTCGTGGCGACAGGCTCTTCCTGGCGAACTACGCGCCTCCCCAGATAACGGTGTACCAGGTGGTCCGGCCCTGAGCGTCGCGTACGGCGGACCCGCCGAGAAAGGCCCTACGCCTAGGTGCTGAACTTATCGAGGGTATCAAGGGCCTCGAAAATCACCTGCTCGAGCGCGCCGGGCAGGTTCTCGACTCCAATATCAGGCATGGTGAGTCCAGCCAGCGGTCCCCCGGAATCCCGAAGCTCCGTGACGACCTTGGCTATCAACTCCCGCGACCGCTCTTTTTCGAGAAATGACCCGGCCGATGAGTCCGTCTGCGCCCGCAGTTCCTCCGCTACCCGGTACAGCGCCCTAAACGCCTCACCCCACACGAAGAAAACGGGAAACTCCTCTTCTATACCCAGCGACCTGGCGATTGCTCGAGGGTCTTTGATCCAGTAGAGGGCGCTGCCCCTGCCTCCCTGCTTCTCTACGACCGCTGCATCGACCAGGTCTTCCAAGACCGGGTAGACCGAACCCTGGTTGTAGAAGAGTCTCCGCGCGATGCGTCGGCCGCTGCCGGCACCGGCTGTCAGCAGGTAGGTCACCACGTCACCTTTCGCGCCGGTACCGTAGTATTTACGAAGCCTTATCATAAGGTTGGCTCCGTTCGTGGTGTCGGGTACCTCTGAGTGCCGCCTGGTCCTCGGTTCCCCCCGTAGCAACTTCCAGCCCGCGAACACCGGGTCCGGCGTCCTTGAGGCGGTCTCGAAGAGTCGCGCTTCATTGAAGAAGAGCGATTCCTCACCGACCATGCCGAGCGCCTGACGTGACTCCTCAATTACCCCGGGGAAAAGATCCCTGCCCTCTTCACGCCTGACGAAGTCGAGGACCGCGCCAAGAGTGCGCTGCACTTCGGGGCTGAGCAGTCTTGCTATTCTCTTGAGCCGCCAGGGCTTGAGCAGCCTGTGATTCAAGATCAGCCAGTCGAGCCCCTCGTCGAATATGCGGGCGTCGTAGCGCCCGAACGCGCAGGTCGCCACAACAAGCGCTTCGGGGTCCACTACCGCATTCCGCGTGGGACCGACCGTGACGTTCGCACCAAGTGAAGCCCACTGCGCGTAGATTATCTTACTTGTCTTTGTCACCAACTCGTCCAGCCAGCTCGGCATGTCCGATCTCCTTTAAAATCATAATAAGGGTCTCTTTCTCCGCCCCCTGACCGATGCACCACCAGTATCCCCTGTCTACCTCGCCCTCTGTCGCGCCCATCTCGACAAGGTCGTCCATGTCGGGGCCGCTGCGAAGGCACGCTGCCCACAACTTCAACAAAACCATGTCCTCGCGCGAACAGAGCCTGATGGTCAGCACCTTCCCGTAGCGCCTGACCTCCGCCCGTTCGATCAGCCCTTCAGGCAGGTCGGTGTCGTGCAGCGATACCGGTCCGGTGTTGAGCCAGTTCTTCCCCCGTCCGAAAACCGTTCCGACCCTCTCGATCGCAAGCCTCAAATCCGCACCGAACGACGGTTTCCGCAGCTCGAGAGTCCCATCCTGCTCTACAACCATTCCAAGACTATCGATATCCCTGGTCGGCCGGTCGCTGAAACGTTGCAGTACCAGCGCCATCCCGCCGCAGACGAGCAGGTCCACGCTTCCGAAACGTTCGCGCTCCAGCAGCTCTCCAAGTGCAGTAAGCATTTCTTCCGCTGCGTCACCGTTCATTATTATACCTAACTGTTATGTATATTATCAATAACATATCAGGCCTCAACTTAATTGTCAAGCTCTCTCATTCCCTGTTTTTACAACGCTTCAAGAGCTGCGGATGTTATAGAGTATTGGCGCCGGAGATGCATGTTCCGGATGTCAGCCAGGAGATCAAGGAGAGTCACATGACGAAGAAACAAGATGAGTCCTTTGGAGAAAGGATCCGGAGACTGAGAGAAGAGAATGGAATCACCCTGGATGCTCTCTCTCGCGATTCCGGCTATCCGGAGGACTTGCTGAAAGACATCGAGAGTGGCAAGGTCGCCCCGCCTGTGGCGGTAGTCCTTCAACTGAGCCGCATCTTCAAAGTCGACGTAGAGGAATCTCAGGCTGAGCGCGGCAAGGTAGCCGCCCGGAAGAGGACGACCAGCCACAAGAAGCGGGTCGCGTCGTACGCCTACAAGACCCTGACCGCGCGTGGAGAGAAAAAGCACCTCAGGGCCTATCGTGTGACCATCGATCCGGAAACCGAACACAAAGGCGTCGAATACCACCACGATGGCGAGGAGTTCATCTACGTCCTTGAAGGCGGCCTGAAGATCCAGGTCGGCCAGAACACTAAGACCCTGAAGAAGGGCGGAGCCATCGACTTCGACTCTTCGATCTCTCACAAGCTGAGCAATCCGACCCGGGAAAAGACAGAACTCCTGGTCGTCATCTACGTGCCGTAAGGAGAGGATATGTCTTTTCAACTGACCGAGGAACAGAAGATGGTCAGGCTCATGGCCAGGGATTTCGCCGGGAAGGAACTGGAACCCATGGCCGCCCAGAGGGACAAGGAAGAGATATTCCCCATGGACGTGGTGAAGAAGATGGGAGAGCTCGGCCTGCTGGGCATGATGGTGCCGGATGAGTATGGTGGAGCCGGCGCCGGGGCCGTCAGCTACTGCCTGGCGCTCCAGGAGATCGCCTATGCATGCGCATCGACCGCGGTGACCATGTCCGTGGCCAACCTCTCCACCGAGCCGCTGCTCCGATTCGGGGATGAAACCCAGAAGACCAGGTATCTACTCAAGCTAGCCCAGGGGGAATTGCTGGGATGCTTCGCTCTTACCGAACCTGGCGCCGGATCGGACCCGGGGAGCCTTTCCATGAGTGCTGAGGACAAGAGGGATCATTACCTTATCAACGGCACGAAGGTGTTCATCACTCACGGGCAGTATGCCGACGTAGTCAACCTTATCGCCAGGACCGGTCCTGAAAAAGGCAGCAGGGGTCTCTCGACCTTCATCGTGGAGAAGGGCACGCCGGGTTTTTCAGTCGGCTCACGGGAAGATAAGTTAGGCTTGAGGGCTTCCAATACGGTGGAGCTCCTCTTCAGCGACTGCAAGGTCCCGAAAGAGAACCTGGTTGGAAAACCGGGCGCCGGGTTCAAGATTGCCATGATAGCACTGGACAGCGGGCGTATCGGTATCGCGTCGCAGGCCCTGGGCATAACCCGCGCCTGCTTGGACGAGAGTATCAGGTACGCCAAGGGGCGCAAGCAGTTCGGCAAGGCCATCAGTTCTTTTGAAGCCATTCAATGGATGATAGCCGACATGGCTACCGGGATCGAAGCCGCCAACTGGCTCATACTGTCTGCCGCCTGGAGGAAAGATCAAGGTCTTCCCTTCACCAAGGAGGCTTCCATGGCCAAACTCTTCACCTCGGAACTGGCGAACAAGAGCGCTTATCTGGCTCTGCAGATCCACGGCGGCTACGGCTATCTCAAGGACTTCAAGGTGGAGAGGCTCTACCGCGACGCCCGAGCCACTACCATCTATGAAGGCACATCGGAGATACAAAGGCTGGTCATCGCAAGGAACCTCCTGAAGGAGCACGCCTAGAACCTGCTTCCCCCAAGTGGAGTAGCTTATATTACGCGTACTCTCTGAGCTTGGCCAGGATGGGCCCTGCGACCCTGTCCACGCACTCCTGGAATATGAGGTGATACGGCTCGTCGAAGAGAAGTACTTCCTTGTGCGGAGCCCTGATCATCTCGTATACCTGCATGCAGTAGTCGAATGGGAACAGCGGATCGCCCTTTGCCGTGAGCATGACGACAGGGCACTCGATATTCCCTGCCATGGCGTCCGTCAGGTCGTAGTTGAAGAGGGAAGAAAGGAAATGGAGTGGATAGGTGGTCAGCTGGAGTGGATCTGACATGATCCAGTCCAACACCTCGTGCGACTTACTGACCCGATCCAGGTTTAAATAGAAAGAGATCGGGATAGGCAGTCGCGGCGCCAGCTTCGCCCCTATGGCCATTCCTCGTTTCGTCAGGCCGCTAAGGGGTTTGAGGAAATCCGGGAAGCGTGTAACTCTAATGGAATCCGCCAATGAAGGTACTAGAACGTTGTGTGGAAAGGCTGCCTTGATTCGGTGGTCCTTAGCTGCGGCCGCCAGCGTCAGTATTCCGCCCTGAGAGGAGCCCATCAAGATTACCTGGTCGCCCATCTCAGAGAGCGCGAAGGTGATGGCGTCACTGGTGTTTTGCACCATGTCCTCGACAGTGTAGGTCTTGAGTTCTCGCGGGCTCTTGCCGTGGGATACCGGGTGAACTCCGACTACGCCGAAACCGTCCGTAGCGAGCATCGTCAGAAAATCATCATAGATGAGCGGATGCGACATAGTCCCAGGGAGGAAGACGACGCAAGGACGACCGACCTCGGCTGCTGCTGTAAAACCTTGGTAGGCAAGAGGAGAGGTCTTGCCTGCCCCGGGAATGGAGCGGAGCCGTAGGCGAAGCGGAATTCCCGGGGCTCGCGCCCCT
>JAGUWJ010000005.1 GCA_020062425.1 Actinomycetota bacterium | reverse complement strand
CCAAGCGACTGCAGGCAGACGGCCTCCAGCAGCCCACCGGCGAACTCACCTTCGACCCTGTTCTTGAAGTAATCTCCGGCCGGCTCGTCGCCGAGGGGTGTCCACCAGACGGGGAACCTTATGTTGTACGAGCGATAGTTCCTGGCGAGCGGAGCCGCGACCGCGAGCGCGTCCAGCAGGCACCTCGTCTTCGGTGATGCGCATGGCAGGAGGCGCCTGGGATCTTTCGAACGGGGCAGGAACCGGTAGTGCCGGCCCCCGGAGAAGACGGAGCTGTCCGATCCCGGCATCCGGAACCTCTCCCCGAGGCCGAGTTCGATGATGGTCTTGAGCACGGCGTCGTAGGAGTCCTTGCACTGCTGCGCGCCCGTATCGAACAGAAATCCGTCCGACAGCACGCTCCGGCACCTTCCACCGGGTTCATCGTCTTTCTCCAGCACCGTGACCCGCCAGCCTTCGCGGTACAGCCTGTAACCTGCGGCGAGCCCTGCCAGCCCGGCCCCGATCACAACCGCCCTGGACGCGGATCCTGTGCTCTCGGGTATGGGTTCAGACCTGTCGAGTGTCAATTCCTGAGCACCAATCCATCATGTCGACATATCCGTAGAGAAGCATATCACGTGAGCGTGAGCCGCTTTGAAATCGTCGCCGGCGTGATGCTACCATACCGTTACAGGCAGATCCCGGTACTGGTAGATGAGTACACTTTGGAGGTCACCGATGAAACCCGCTTTCAGAGCCCTGACGGCCGCATTGCTTCTGGCGATCTTTATCATGGCACTGGCCGCGCTCGCCGGCTGCGACGCGAGCGAGAGCAAGCCCAAGGTCATGGTATTCCTCGGCAAGAGCAGCAAGTCTTACGCGGAGATGAAGCCGGTTGTGGACAAGCTCGAGAAGAAGTACAAGGGCAAGGTGACCTGGGTGAATGTGGATTACGATGATCCTGCGAACAAGGGGGAGTTGGAGAAGTACAAGGTCAGCATGAACCCCACGGTCATAATATTCAACAAGGAGGGCAAGATTAAGGAGACCTTCATGGGCGCAGCCCGTGAGGACATGCTCGCGGGATCCATCGAGAGCTACATCCCCTCCGATTCCAAACAGCAGTCCAGCCAGCCCGGCACCTCGACCGTGCCGCTGAACACGGCCCCGCAGCCTGCCGTTCCGCTGGTGCCGACGGCGCCGACACAGTAAGGGGTCTTAATGACAAGGTCATCTGGAGCTCTCAAGGCGGGGTACCTGCTCCTAGCCGTGTTCGCGGGAATGCTCATTCTCGGCCTTGCCTGGGGAGGTTTCTCTCAGGTGCTGGCCAACGGCATCGTCATCTGTCTCGACTGCATTGGGCTCATCTGAGCATGCGAGTACGCCCCCGCCGATGGGTTCAGTTCGCGGGCGTACTGGCCGCGAACCCCTGGTTCATCTACCTGGGAACGCGCACCATCTACCAGGGCCGAGCCAAGGGCGTCTGTTTTCCGGGCTTGAACTGCTACGCCTGCCCGCTGGCGCTCATGTCGTGCCCTATAGGCAGCCTGCAGCATTCGCTCGCGCTCGCCTCTCCGCAGAAGGGTGCGCGGGCTTCCGGAGAGATCATCGCCCAGGCGGCCCGCCAGGGAACCACCAACGCGTACGCCGCCCTGCTCTACGTGGTCGGTGCCATAGGACTGGTGGGCGTATTGAGCGGTAGGCTCCTGTGCGGCTGGATCTGCCCGTTCGGCCTTCTCCAGGACCTTCTCTTCAAGTTGCCCACTCCGAAACTGACACTGCCGCCATGGACCAGGTTCGGCAAGTACCTGGCTCTGGCCGTTCTTGCGTTGCTCCTTCCTCACATCACCGGTGTCAGCTGGTACTCACGGCTCTGTCCCGCCGGAACTCTCGAGGGGGCCTTGCCGCTCAAGGTCCTCCCGCCGAAATCCCCGCTGCCACCGGCCGGATGGTTCTTCTGGCTCAAGATAGGAATCCTGGTCTTCTTCCTGGTGCTGATGGTGTTGAGCAAACGGCCGTTCTGCAGGACGGCCTGCGCTCTTGGCGCCTCGCTGGCCCTGCTCACTCCTTTCAGCTTCTACAGGATGGATGTGGCAGAAGAGCTCTGCAACTCATGCGGGAGATGCCGCGAGGTATGCCCGGTGGACATAGACATATTCGACAACCCGAATTCTCCGGAATGCGTCCGCTGCCTGGAGTGTAAGGCAGCCTGCCCCAAGGGCGCGGTGACCTCAGGGTTCAGGACGGGACTCCGCGGACGGGGCGCTGAAAGTCCCGCTAGGGGAGTCACCTGAACAGCAGGCGGGTCACCACCAGCGCAATGAGCGCCGTCGCCGCCGTGGTGGCGAAGAAGGCGGCGGTCCCCCTGCGCCCTTTCTCTCGGTGGTCCGTGCGGTGGTGGTACCAGCCGCCCGCGGCGATGAGCCATGACCCGAGCAGCACCGCGACCACGGGCGTAAGGCCGGAGCCCGCGGCACCGGCCAGTGCCCGGATACCCATCAGGAAGAGCACTCCACCCGGCAACAGCAGAATGAGGAGGACGGCCAGTTCTCGCGCTCCGGATCCCGATCCCCTTTCGCTCATCTCGGCACCTCCTTTTCGTCCAGCACCTCCTCGAAGCCCGCCTGCAGGCTCCGCTTGATGCCCTTGCTCGCGGCTTTGCCCAGCAGCTTCGCCAGAAATCCCCTGAGCCTCGGGCCGACGTGCTCACGCAGCACCCGCACTCTCTCCAGGATGCCGCCGAAGCCGCGGCCTCCATAGGTGAGGGCGATACCTCCCATCGCCGCGCCCGCCAGGAACGAAGCGAAAAGGCCGGAGAGCGTGAGCGGCCTGCCCGAGATGACACGGGCCGTCACGTCCAGGCCCGCGGTCAGGGAACCCCAGGTAGCGACATATGCTACCTTCCCCCCGAAGGTCAGGGTGAGACCCCTGGCCACCACCAGTACACTATGCAGCCTCAGCGATACCCCCCGCAGGTACAGCACCACCGAGCGCCCCGCGAGAAGCGGACCGAGCCTTGTCTCAGCGCTGACGCGCAGCAGCCCCAACAGCCTGTTGCCGGTTATCCCCGCCTTGAGGACCTTTCCCAGGCCTCCGGTCAGAGCACCGATGAGAAACGCTGTCAGAACACGCCGTGGAGAGAACTGCCCATTGAACGTGTAGTCGAGCGCGGCTTCGAACGCCGCTGAGAAGAGGCCGTTCCATGCAGCGGCTTTGAGCGCGCCGGAGAGGCCGACCTGCCCCCAGCCCGTGGTCAACGCTCCGCCGAGCGCGCTGAGACCCAGGGCACCCACGGCCGTAACCAAGCCCACCGTCAGGCTTATGACAAAGCAGCTGCCGAACCCGAATCCGGGTCCGGCTGTGAAAGCGCTGTACAGCGCGGCGGCAACGCAGGCGAGAGCTCCCGCCACCGCCGCAACGGCTGCGGTGACCGCCGATATCGGAAGGAGGAAGAAAGCGATGACTACAAGGACCACCACTACCAGAGCCGCCGCAAGGCCCGCCGTTACGGCCTGGACGTACCGGTTGCTCCAGGCCCATCCGGCGAACCTGGCGACCGCCCCCGCAGATCTCCGGGCGGGCCGCCAAACCCAGTCCCTCCAGGCGCTCCCGCAAGCGCGCACTGCGCTTCCGAAACCGTTCCAGGCCGACGACAGGCCTCTTCTCAGCAGGGCGTAGAGACCGCCGTCCCTGCCGCTCGAGGCCACTTCGTGCCCGCTCGACGGAGGCGCGGGCCCGTTACGGTCGCCTGCGGCGCAGGGCTCCCGCGTCCGACCATCCGTCACTGAGGCCGCGGAGGGTTCATCGACCGGGCACAGCCTGACGAACCCCCCATCGAGGCCCCCCAGCATCAGCCTGGGGTCTACCGGCTGCCCGTTCACGAAGGTGTCGAAGTGGATGTGAGGAACGGCGGAAGAGGTGTCGCGTGAGCCGCAGACCGAGCCGATGACCTCTCCCGCCCGCACCCGCTGCCCCCTGGCCACCGCGACGCCGGCCATGTCGAGGTAGGTGGTGCGCACTCCGCCCGCATGATCGATGGAAACGAAACGGCCCCGCGGCAGTTCCCCGGTCCAGGCCACTGTGCCCGGGCCCGCGGAGCGTATGTGAGTGCCCGGCTCGGAGGCGATGTCTATGCCTTGGTGACCACCCTCGCCGTAAGGCCCGGTCGGCCTCTCGAAACCCCTGACAACACGGCCCTCTACCGGCCAGGAGAGGCCACGACCGGCCGCGGCGACCGTGCACGAAGACGCCAGCGCGAGCAGGAACACTATCAGGACGGCGGCAGCCAAGCGGATCCCGGGTTGCCGGTTTTTCGAAGTCATGCTGTTACGCGCCTTCATGAGTAAGGGAGAGGGACCTGTCGGGGAGAGGGAAAAATTAGCAGTACAAGCAAATCGTATGACGTGTCGGCAAAGAAGTCAAGCGCGCTGCTGTAAAACCTTGGTAGGCAAGAGGAGAGGTCTTGCCTGCCCCGGGAATGGAGCGGAGCCGTAGGCGAAGCGGAATTCCCGGGGCTCGCGCCCCT
>JAGUWJ010000018.1 GCA_020062425.1 Actinomycetota bacterium | reverse complement strand
GGTCGCCGGTACAGGCCTGGCGCTTACGGTTCTGGCGGTGCTGCTCGGACTTCTTGTTCATCCCGCGCTGTTCGCGGTGGCGGCACCGGGCCTGCTGGCTGCGGTTGGTGGCGTGGTCATGCTGGCGCGTGCAAAGCGCCAGGTCTTACCGGCCGAGCGGGAAACGCCGACCGAAGAAAGCCCGGGCCGCGCCGTCGATGAGATAGAGCGCATCAACGAGCGTGAGCGCGAGCTGCTCGAACGCGCGGGCTGCGAGAGCGTGGAACAGCTCCTGGACCTCTACGGTGATTACAGCCTGCTCCGGTCTCGCAGGGACAAGGCCGCGACCGAACTGGGGGCGCTCCTCGCCGGACGGACGCTGGAGGATGTCGAGGCCGGGCGCGCACACGCCTCGCTCGAGGTCGCCTCCTGCGAGGAGCGGCTCAAGGAGCTTGCGCCGTATGGTGTCGATCCTGAGAAGATGATAGCGCTCTCCAGGGAGCGCGACCGGCTGCTGAACAGCGTGGCCGACCTCAAGAGGGAGCAGGACGGCCTGCGCTTCCATCTGGAAAGGGCACACATCGACCCGGAAGAGCTGGTCCGCGTCGAGGAAGAGCTGGCCTGGCTGGAGGAGGCTGAAGAGAGGGCCCGGAGGCGCCTGAAGGTGTTCACGCTCGCCGGCGAGGGCATAAAGGAGCTGTCGCATACCTTGTTGTCTTCGGCGGTTCCCGTGCTCGCCGGGGCGGTCGGCAGGACCTTCTCCACTCTTACTGACGGCCGATACCGGACGATCGAGGTCAGCGAGAGCGACCTGGGCATCTCGGTCTTCTCAGGCGAGAAGGGTCAGATGATACCCGCTGAGGAGCTGCTGGCCTCTCTCAGCAAGGGGACCGTAAGCCAGCTTTACCTGTCAGCGCGGTTGGAGCTGGTCGACCTTCTTTCGGGAGGCCTCAAGCCGCCGCTCGTTTTCGATGACTCGTTCTCGTACTTCGACGACATCAGGCTCGCGGCCCTCTGGCAGATCCTGGTCGACGCCGCCCGGGACCAGCAGGTCATAATGCTGACCTGCACAAGGCGGTACGACCGGCTCGCGGGGCCGGAGGTCAACGTCATCGACCTATAAGCCTCATCACTGGGGAAAACTGTCAAGGCGGCCGGGCGGCGCCTTCTGCTATACTTTCTCAAGTCAGCGGCTCGGCCCGGGCGCGCGTTCCCGGGGTGAGGCTCGCGCACGGTCCGCACTTCCTCTTCAAGGAGCACCGGGAAATGACAGAATCGAACAGCCCGAACGTCGAGATATTCACAGACCTGTCCTTCGGCACCAACAGCTACATGGTCTGGGGAGAGGGCTCGAGCTCGGCGGTTCTCATCGATGCCGGCCTCTCGACCCACCTGATACTCGAGTTCCTGGAAAGAAATGACCTGACTCTGGAGGCGCTCCTGCTCACCCACGGGCACCCCGACCATGTCGCGGGGGCCGCGGAGGTCGCCGAAGCCACAGGGGCCCCGGTGTACCTTCATTCGATCGAGATAGAGATAGTAAGAGTGCTCCCCCCGGCCCTTTTGGCGATGCTGGGCATCGACGAGCTCGCGCTGCCGCCCGAGTTCCAGCCCCTTTCCGACGACCAGCTGCTGGAGCTGGCCGGGCTGGAGGTCAAGGTGCTTCACACACCGGGCCATTCCCCCGGGAGCGTAAGTTTCCTGATCGACGGCGCCCTGTTCGACGGGGACCTGGTGTTCCGGGGGTCCATCGGGCGGACCGATTTCCCCGGCGGCGATTTCGAGACCCTGATGAGTTCCGTGAGGGAAAAGGTCTTCGTGCTGGGGCCGGACGTCAAGTTATACCCCGGGCACATGGGGCCCACCACGGTTGGGTGGGAGAAGCGCACCAACCCGTTCCTGACGGGGCTTTAGGACACGCGCTCCAGCGGCGCGCGACCTCGGACAGGCGGCCGGGGCCACCGGCCACCGTGGTGTCGATTGACGCGGCGAAGGTGATCTGGATGAGCGGGATGACCCTTCGTGAGTTCGAAGAGCTGGTCGCCCGGGTGCTGGACGACCTCCCACCCGACTTTGCCCGCAAGCTCGATGAGGGCAATGTGGGCGTGGTGGTGAAGGACCAGCCGACCGAGGAGGAGCTCCGCCAGGTCGGCGCCGGGCCGGGCACCACCCTGCTGGGGCTTTACCAGGGTGTGCCTCCCGCGAGAAGGACCATTCACTACTCGCTGGTCCTTCCTGATAACATATCTATATATAAGGAGCCGATTGAGCGTTTCTGCGCCGAGACCGGTGATGGACTGCCCGAGACGGTCCGCAAGGTGGTCCTGCACGAGATCGCCCACCATTTCGGGATACCCGACAAGCGTCTCAGGGAACTCGGTTACTGAGGTCCCTCATTCGAGCGCAGGCTCATCTGGAATCAGGAGGGCCGGTTGATAAAGATCGTGGCGGTCAGCGGAAGCCTGGTAGCAGGTGGCAACGTGGACGCCCTGCTCGACCACGCGCTGGGTGAGTACGGCGACGATTCCCGGTTCGAGGTGCGCCGCTTCGCGCTGGCCGGCGCGCAGATCGGTCCGTGCAGGCAGTGCAACTGGTGTATGCGCCGGCAGGAACCGGGCAGGTACTGCGCCCAGGATGACACCATGTCACTCATTTACCCCGAGCTGGAGAGCGCGCACGGCGTGATAGTTGCCTCTCCGGTCCATTTCGGCAGGCTTTCGGGGGCGACCGCCGACTTCCTGGACAGGTTGAGGGTCTTTGTCCACGGCAACGTCTCCCGCGGCGTCATGAGGAACAAGGTGGGAGGCTCCCTGGCCGTGGCCTGGTTCAGGAACGCGGGCACGGAGCTGACGCTCCTCACCATCAACGCGGCCTTCCAGGCCCTCGGTATGGTGGTCGCATCCCCCGATCTCGGCGTATACGGAGGGGCGGCCTTCTCCAGCTTGGATGGCACGGGCAGGAGATCCGGTGACGAGAAACTGCTGGTCGCCCAGGATGAGCTGGGCATGGCATGCGCCCGCTCGCTCGCGTTCAGGGTCGGTGAGCTGGCGGGGCTTCTCGAGGCGGGCAGACAGGCGGCGACGGGGCCGGGCGGCTAACCGGGCAGGGAATGACCCTCACTATTAGCAGGGAGGTTCGGTCGTGGAAGTCAGTTCCGTCGAAGAGATAAAGGAAGGCATGAGGGGTGCGGAGTACCTCTGTGACGACAGCATCGCCACCGCGCTCCTTCTCGCCGGCAGGATGAACAAGCCCATACTGGCGGAAGGCCCCGCCGGGGTGGGCAAGACAGACCTCGCCAAAGCCTACAGCCGTATGACCTCGCTCGAGCTGATACGCCTCCAGTGCTACGAGGGGCTTGATGAGGCCAAGGCTCTCTACGAATGGAACTACAAGAAGCAGCTCCTGCGCATACAGGCTGACAGGAGCGAGGGCGGCACCTGGGAGGAGCTGGAGGATGACCTGTTCAGCGAGGACTTCCTCCTTCCCCGGCCCCTTTTGAAAGCGATAACCAGCCCAGGCCGCGTGGTCCTGCTGGTGGACGAGGTGGACAAGGCCGACGTCGAGTTCGAGGCGTTCCTGCTGGAACTGCTCTCCGACTTCCAGGTCTCCATCCCGGAGCTGGGAACGGTCGAGGCGAGGATGATGCCGTTCGTGGTGTTGACCTCCAACCGCACCCGCGACCTCTCGGAAGCGCTGAGGCGTCGCTGCCTCTTTCTATATATAGACTTCCCCGACGCCGCGCGAGAGCTCGAGATAATACGATTGAGGGTCCCCGGCATCACCGAAGGGCTGGCACGCCGGGTGCTGGCGGTGGTCAGGTACATCAGGCAGATGGACCTGAAGAAGGTGCCCAGCATCTCGGAGACGCTGGACTGGGCTAACGCGGTCAGGGTGCTGGGTAAGGAGGTTCTCGACGAGGAGCTCATCGAGAGTACGCTGAGCCTGCTGGTCAAGGAACAGAAAGACCTGGAGAAGGTCCAGGCCAACCTGAAGACCCTGGCGCGCCAGGCTCTGGACTGAGAACCGGCGCGGACCGGGTGACCGGGGTGATGAGATATCGGTGTAGATGAGACGCTGCTGGACTTCATCGGGAAGCTGAGGTCGGCCGGACTGCAGGTGTCCATCGCCGAGAGCATGGACGCGTGCGAGGCGTTGAGGGTCGTTCCTCTGGCGAGCTCTTCCGACCTCCGCTCCGCCCTCCGCCCGACCCTGGCCAAGAACGAGACGGACTGCCCTGTATTCGACGCCGTCTTCGACGAATACTTCCTGGCGGTGGAGGCGCCGCTCCTTCCCCCGACGGACGACGCGGCCGGTGAGGAGCCGGAAAGGCCGC
>JAGUWJ010000176.1 GCA_020062425.1 Actinomycetota bacterium | reverse complement strand
TCACCTGGGGAAACGGTTTTACGCGGTCGGCTTTCGGGCACTTTTTGTTTTTGAGGCAACGTATCCGTTTCGGGTACTTTTATTGTGAGGCAACTCGGTTGCTTGTCCGGGTCTGAAGCGTTCTGTAGAATGGGGACAAATCCGGGCTCTGGAGGCCGGGAGGCCCTTATCGGTTGCATTGAAACCTATTTCAAGGCCTGAGGAATGAGTGACAGCATAATCTCTAGAATCGATTCGCCCCTGGACCTGCGCTCTCTGACCGACGACCAGCTGGCGACTCTCTGCGCCGAGATAAGAGAGCTGATAATCAAGACCACCAGCGTCACTGGCGGGCATCTGGCCTCGAGCCTGGGCGCGGTAGAGATCGCCGTCGCGATCCACAGGGCGCTAGACGCCCCCCGCGACCGGATAATATGGGACGTCGGTCACCAGGCTTACGCTCACAAGATAATCACCGGCAGGAGAGACCGTTTCGAGACACTTCGCCATGAAGGCGGGCTGAGCGGATTTCCAAGGAGGAGCGAGAGCGAGTACGACGTGGTGGACAGCGGTCACGCCGGAAGCTCGCTCAGCTACGGAATAGGGCTCGTGAGGGCGCGCGACCTCCGCGGGGAAGACTACGCCATCGCACTGGTGATCGGCGACGGGTCGATGTCGTCGGGAGTGGCTTTCGAGGCCATGAACCAGGCGGGTCATAACCTCGGAAGCAACCTGATCGTGATCCTCAACGACAATGAGATGTCCATATCGAGGAACGTCGGAGGCATAGCCGCCTATCTATCGCGGCTGCGGATAAAGCCCGGTTACACCCATCTGAAGACCGAGCTGGAAGAAATAGTTAGCACCATGCCGGGTGTGGGCGAAGGACTGTTGAAGATGGCAACCCACTTGAAGGAGAGCATCACTCATGCGCTGGTACCCGGGATGCTCTTCGAGGCCTTCGGGGTCAAATATGTCGGGCCGATAGACGGCCACGACGTGACGCAGGTAGAGGAGACGGTCAGGGAAGCGCGAGAGATCGAGGGCCCAGTGCTCATTCACGCTATCACCCAGAAAGGTAAAGGATACGACCACTCAGAGAGGCTGCCCGAAAAATTCCACGGTGTCGCGGCTTTCGAGCTAAGTACGGGTGTATCTCGTAGGAAGGGGGGGGAGTCGTCATACACCGAGATCCTTTCCGAGGCCATGCTCAAAATGGGCAGCGAGAGGACAGACGTTGTAGCGGTGACGGCAGCCATGAAGCTGGGGACAGGCCTTGACGCGTTCAGCAGGCGGTACCCGCGCCGGTTCTTCGACGTCGGCATAGCCGAGCAGTTCGCGGTCAACCTCTCCGCCGGGCTGGCCCTGGGTGGGCTGAAGCCGGTGGTCGCCATCTACTCTACCTTCCTGCAGAGGGCCGTCGACCAACTGGCGGTAGAGATATGCCTGCAAGAGCTTCCGGTGGTCATCGTGGTGGACAGGGCGGGCCTGGTGGGCGAGGATGGCTCGACACATCACGGATACTTCGATCTCACTTACCTGAGGATGCTCCCCAATATGACGGTCATGGCCCCGGGGTGCGCCGCTGATCTGGAAAAGATGCTGAGATTCGCGCTGGACCTGGGCAGACCCGCCGCCATACGTTTCCCGCGCGGGCGCGCGGCCCAGCCTGACGGTGTGGGCGCGTCGGAGATATCCCTCGGGAGAGGAGAGCTCGTAAGCGAAGGTGACGACGTAGTATTGCTCGGCCTCGGGGACATGGTGGAGGTAGCCGTGGATACGGCCTCGCTCCTGGCCGAGCGCGGCATATCGGCGTCGGTCGTGAACGCGAGGTTCGCCAAGCCGATAGACGCAGATTTCGTCCAGGGTGTAGCCGCAGGGAAGAAACTTGCAGTGACCCTTGAGAACAACGTGTTGTCCGGAGGCTTTGGAAGCGGCGTCATGCAGGCGATGGCGGCCGCTCCAGCGGACATTCCACTTATTCTGAAAGGGCTTCCCGACGCTTTCATACAGCACGGTACCATCCCGGAACTGCTTTCCGGGGTGGGGCTGACAGCAAAGGCCGTAGCGGAAGAAATCAGCCGAAACCTCCAGGAGCTATGAGCAAGAGGCTCGACCAGTACCTTGCCGACGAGGGATACTTCGAGAGCCGGGCGCGCGCCAAGGCTGCGGTCATGGCGGGAATCGTCGAAGTCGACGGCTCCCGGAGGGTGAAGCCGGGCACCATGGTGAGCGGCAGGGAGCGTATAGACGTTGACCGGCAGGACGAGTACGTTTCCCGCGGGGGCATAAAGCTGGAACACGCGCTGAACGCCTTCGGGCTGGACATCCGCGGAGTCGAGGCCCTCGACGTCGGGTCCTCGACAGGCGGGTTCACCGAGTGCATGCTGAGGCGCGGCGCCGGCATGGTGACGGCGCTCGATGTCGGCAGGGGGCAGCTCCACTGGAAGCTCAGGAACGACCCCACGGTCGTGGTACGGGAGGGCGTCAACGCCAGGTACATCCTGCCGGGTGATATCGAGGGGGAACCCGCTTTCGCGGCTGTGGACGTCTCGTTCATCTCACTCAGGAAGGTCCTGGAGCCCGTGTTCTCGGTGCTCTCCGCAGACGCCGTGGTGATCGCGCTCGTAAAGCCTCAGTTCGAAGCCGGGCGCGCGCTGGTCCCTCGTGGGGGGGTTGTCAGGGACCCGGGAGTCCGCCGGGACGTCCTTCTCGGGCTCCGGGGGTGGCTTACAGAGAAGGGCCTTGTAATGAAAGGCGTCTGCGCATCCCCGATCAAGGGCGCCAAGGGTAATGTCGAGTACCTGGTGTTGGTCACCCGTGACGGGGAGCCTGTCGGGCAGGAAGTGATTGAAGGAGAGGTGGCATTGTCCGATGCGCAGTGAGTTCGGCACCATACTGATAGTTCCAAATATACGAAAGCCCAACATCGGTGACGTGGTCGGCCGGGTGGTGAGTTGGTGCGCCGGTCAGGGCGTCCAATACCGCCTGCTCGAAAGCGATGCTGACGCGCTGTCTATAGAAGCACCGACGGTAACGCTCGATTATCTCAATGTCGACCTCGCGGTAGTGCTGGGGGGGGACGGCACCGTCCTTCACGCCGTAGACACGCTGGCCGGCCATGACATACCGCTGGTCGGGATAAATATCGGAAAGCTCGGATTTCTTACTGCTGCCGAGGTACATCACGCCGAAGAAGCGCTGGACCTGATAATCCAGGGCCGTTACATAGTCAGTGAGCGACAGATGGTCGGTTGTACGCTGGGGGCTGACGGTGAGCACGGTGAGTTCCACGCATTGAACGAGATCGTTATCGGAAAGCTCGTCCGTGAGAGGCTCATCCATCTCTCGACGTACATAAACGGCGAGTTCTTCATGCGCTACTCCGGTGACGGTCTCATCCTGGCCACCTCGACCGGCTCCACGGCATACTCGCTCTCATCCGGCGGACCCATCGTAACGCCGGACATCAGGTGCCTTCTCATTACGCCGATATGCGCACATATGCTGTTCGCGAGGCCGATGGTGCTGGACGCGTCGGACAAGGTGAAGGTGGTTGTCGAGGAGAAGCCTGAACGCCTGTCCCTCAGCATCGACGGGCACCTGGAGGTGGAAGTGCCGACCGGCGCCGTCATCGAGTTCTATACGCTCGAAAGGACGGTGAAGATACTGGAGCTGGAGGGGACTACTTTCTACCAGACTCTCCGGCGGAAGTTCCTTGTATCGCCTGCCGATTGAGATAGTCTGAAAGGAACCGCGTGTGCTGACATATCTCAGGGTCTCCGATTTTGCCCTGATAGATGATGTGGAGATCGATTTCGGTCCCGGTTTCAACGTCATAACTGGCGAGACCGGCGCCGGGAAAACCATGCTCATCGGCGCTATTGGCCTGCTGCTGGGGGACCGCGCCGACAGCCTGCAGGTGCGCGCCGGCGCTGACGGTGCGCGGTTCTCGGCCGCTTTCGAGCTGGGGGAAGCCCCTGCAAGTGCCAGGCAGCTCGCGAGCAGGGGGTACCTTGACGAGGAAGAGGCTGAGCTGGCGTTGGACAGGTCCGTGTCGCGGGAGGGCAGGTCACGGTGCTCCATAAACGGTCGCATGAGCTCCGTATCGGCCCTTGCCGAGATAGGAGAGGTCATCGTCGAGGTGCACGGGCAGAACACCCATCAGGCCCTCCTTTCGGCGGGAACCCACCTGGACTATCTCGACCGCTACACCGGAACGGAGCACCTGGAAAGGCTTGAGCGTTACCGTGAGCGCTACGACAGGCTGACGGAACTGCAAGAGGAGAAGCGGTTCATCGAGAGCTCGAGCGGGGACGGCGAGCGAGAGATCGAACTGCTGACGCACGAAATAACGGCTATCGAAGAAGCGAAACCCGTACCAGGAGAGATCGAGCGACTCGAGGAAGAGCGTGAGCGCGTGTCGCACGCCACCGAGCTCGTGGGCCTGGCAATGAACTCCAGGGAAGCGCTGGCCGGTGAGGGTGGAAAGGGAAGCTCCGCCAGGGAACTCATAGTGAACGCTGCCGCCTCCCTGAGGAAGATGGCGGAGCGCGACCCGGAGATGCGGAATGCGGCGGAGCGGCTCGAGTCCCTGGCCATAGAGGTCGAGGACGCCGCCGCGGCGTTGACCCGTTATTGCGAGGACCTGGAAAGCGACCCCGAGAAGCTGGGGGAGGTCGAGTCGCGACTGAACCTCCTGCGCGACCTCACCAGAAGGTTCGGTGGGAGCCTGGAGGCCGCCCTCGAGTACCAGGAAAAAGCTCGGGTGAGACTTGATGAGCTAAGTGGGATGAACGAGAGGGCCGGCGTCATCGAAAGTGAGATCGCCGCGGAACTGGCGGTTGTGGAGTCGTTGAGCGACGAGGTGGACGACTCCAGGAGGAGTGCCGCCATCGATCTGCAGAGTGCGGTGATCGCTGAACTGGCTCACCTCGAACTGCCCGGAGAGCAGTTCGAGGTTAGCTTCAGCCCGCGGACGGGGAACGAGGGTGATCCCGCTTCCAGGTTCGGGCGCTCCGGGGCGGCACAGGTAGAGTTCCTCTTCAGCTCCACGGGCTCCGGCCCGGCGCTCCCCTTGAAAAGAATAGCGTCCGGCGGCGAGATGTCCCGTGTGATGCTGGCCTTGAAGATCGTGCTTGCGGGCGCGGACATGCTGCCCGTACTCATATTTGACGAGGTGGACGCGGGGATCGGAGGTGTTACCGCAGGTGCCGTCGGCGAGAAGCTCTGCAGGCTGGCCTCCTTCCATCAGGTCTTCTGTATCACGCATCTACCTCAGATCGCCGCATTTGCCGACAACCATTACCGCGTGTCGAAGATCGATGCTGACGGGATTCCCGGTACTTCCGTCGAACTGCTGGATGACACGACCAGGGCTGACGAGATCTGTCGCATGATGGGCGACTCCAGCGGCAGGAAGGTCACCCGCGCGCATGCCGAAGACCTCCTCAAGAGGACAGGCAAAAAGAAATCTCCAGTAGGGACGGACCCTTAACCGGAAATATTCACCTTAGGGTCAGGTACCTCAGTGGAAATATTGCTAAGTACTGGAAGGATTTCCCCCAAAGTGCCTGACACTAACGGTAATTGTGAGATAATTACTTGATTCATCTGGAGTTCTACGCATGAAAACCTCCGTCCAAACAAGAAAGAACGGCGTGCAAAACAACGTACAGGGCACGGCCAGGGTCGATGCCAGGACGAAGAACCTGGTCAAGAGGCTGAAGCCCGGCGAGATCGCCGTCATCGACCACGTTGACATCGACCGCGTCTCCGCTGAGTCGCTCATAGAATGCAGGCCCGCCTTCATAATAAACGTCGCCTGCTCCGTCACCGGCAACTACCCCAATCTGGGCCCGCTCATGATAGCGGCGTCCGGGATACCTATTCTGGACGAAGTCGGCGACAGGGTGTTCGAGGAGCTGACCGAAGGCGACGAGGTTGAAGTCATCGGGAACGGGGTCTACCGCGACGGCGAGCTTGTCTCGCGTGGCTGCCTGCTCACCCTCGCGGAGATAGAGATGCGCGTAGAGTCCAGCAAGAGAAGGCTGGGGCGGCACCTGGGCGACTTCGCCGCGAACACCATGGAACTCCTCGAAGCCGAGAAGGAGATACTGCTCGAGAGCGTCGACCTGCCCAGCATCAACACGCGTTTCAGCGGCCGCCACGCGCTGGTGGTCGTGCGGGGTCACGACCACAAGAGCGACCTCCGCTCCCTCAAGCCTTACATCAGGGAGACCCGGCCCGTCCTGGTCGCCGTCGACGGGGGTGCGGACGCCCTCCTGGAGATGGGTTACAAGCCCGACATGATAGTCGGCGACATGGACAGCGTCACCGACGATGCACTGAAGAGCGGCGCAGAGCTTGTCGTTCACGGTTATGCCGACGGCCGCGCTCCCGGCAAGAAAAGGCTCGAGGAGCTCGGGCTTCCCTGCACCGTGTTCCACTATATGGGCACCAGTGAAGACATCGCCATGCTCGTGGCCTTCGAAAAGGGCTCGGAGCTCATAGCCCTGGTTGGAGGGCACAACAGCCTGGTGGAGTTTCTCGACAAGGACCGAAAGGGCATGGCCAGCACCTTCCTGGTACGCCTCAGGGTCGGCACGACTCTTGTTGACGCCAAGGGCATAAGCCAGCTGTACCAGGCCCGGGCCAAGGCCTGGCACCTGGCGCTGGTGGTCATGGTAGCGTTGCTGGTCATGGTGATAGTGATACTGCTCTCTGAGCCGGTGAGGCAGCTCATCTCAGTCCTGGCCCTTAGGTTCGAGGTATGGCTGATGAAGCTGCAGAGCCTTTTCTGAGTACGTTTGACCTTGCCCGACGCCTGACCGGAGTTGGTTCACATGCTTGATATGAGGTATCACGTAATATCCCTGGTGGCGGTCTTCCTGGCACTGGGGATAGGCATACTGCTGGGCACCACCCTTGTCGAACGCGGGCTGATAGCCGAGCAGAAGACGCAGATAAGATCGCTCCGCCGGACCTTCGACGAGATAGAGGAGAAGAACGACAGGCTGAACGATCAGCTCAGTGCCTACGTCGAGTACGCCGATGAGTCGAGGGCTTACCTGCTCCCGGGCAGGCTTGCCGACAAGCGCTTCGCCGTTCTTGCCGGCGGCTCGCCGGAGGACGATGCGCTTGCCGGCATCTACGAGTCCATCAACGCCTCCGGCGGCTCTGTGCCGCTGACGATCACGGTGCTCGGTTCTGATGCTTACAAGGATGAGACCGTCCTTGCGAACCTGCGCACTCTCTTCGGGATAGAGGGCGACGAGGCCACTCTGAGGACCAGGGTATTCCAGGAGCTGGTCAACCAGCTCGCGACCGCTTCCAACGCCGGGATACTCTCCACCCTCGACCAGCTGGGAGTGATCCAGGTGAAAGGTGCACTGGACGCCCCGTTCTCAGCAGCGGTCCTGCTGGGCGCGCTCGAACCGGACGGACTCGACCAGGTGGACGTCCCCCTGATAAGACAGTTCGTAGCGACACCGTTCCCGCTGGTAGGCACCACCGGCAGCGAAGCCCCCGACTTCGTCCTGCTGACATACAAGAAGAACGGCATATCAACCGTTGACCACGTCGATTCGTCACCCGGTGAGGTCGCGCTCTCCATGGTGCTCGAGGGCAGGGGAGGAAACTACGGGAGCGGGAAAGCGGCAGGCCGGATGCTTCCTGAGCAGAGCGGGCTGTGATGGAGTCATGATAACCGTCGCAGTCGTGCCGGCCTTCCGGGAAGAACAGCTCATCTCAGACACCGTGCACGCCCTTACCCGCATAGATGGTATCGACAGGATAGTGGTGGTTGACGACGCCTCCGGTGACCTCACCTCCAGGAACGCCTCCGCAGCTGGAGCCACGGTCGTCTCCAACGGCAGGAACCACGGCAAGGGCACCTCTCTCAACAGGGTGCTCCCTCATCTCGACTTCGATGTCCTGCTGCTCGTTGACGGTGACCTCGGAACCCATGCGGGGGAGGCCGAAATACTGATCTCGGCCGTCACCGGCGGTGAAGCGGATATCGCCATCGCCTCGTTCGGTCCCGCCTCTCGCAAGGGCGGTTTCGGGCTCGCCAAGGGGCTGGGACGGGCCGGCATCAGGCTTCTCACAGGCGCCGAGACGCGCACCCCGCTCTCCGGCCAGCGCGCCATGACCAGGGAGGCCTACAAGAAGGTGGCCCCCTTTGCTGCCGGCTTCGGGATGGAAGTGGCCATGACGGTGGACGCGTTGCGGGCCGGGCTGCGGGTCGTCGAGCTTGACACCACCATGTCCCACCGCGAGACGGGGCGCGACGTGGCGAGCTTTCTGCACCGGGGAAGGCAGTTCAGGGACATCCTCTACGCCCTGGCAAGACGTTTCGCGGGGTCCTGAGATGCTGCTCGCGGTAACGGTCGTCGCGTCGCTGGGCCTGGGTGTGATATTCCTGTTCGCCTTCAGGAACGTACTGCAGAGCGAAGGGCTGCTGAGGACCAACTACCGCGGTTTGAAGCTGCCCACCGCGGCAGGTGTGATCTTCGCACCTTCCTTCCTGGTCGTATGGATGGGGTCACAGGCCTACTACACCGCGAACTACGAAGAATGGACACGCCTCGCCGTGCCGGGGCATTTCGGTCTCAGATACGGCATGAACATGTCGCTGATCCTTGTGCTGGGGATGTGCCTACTGGGGCTGCTGGACGATGCTGCGGGCGATTCCTCCGCGCGGGGCTTCAAGGGTCATTTCTCAGAAGCGTTGAAAGGGCGTTTCACCACGGGTTTCATGAAATCGCTGCTTGGCCTGCTGGTCGCCCTGGCAGCACTGCTGCCTCCTTATCTCTCGCTGGGAAGTATGTCCGCCAGCGGTTACGGGAAATGGATACTCGGCGCCGCTGTGATAGCCCTCTCGGCGAACCTGTTCAACCTGCTCGACCGGGCACCAGGCCGGGCGCTGAAGGTCTTCTTCCCGGCACTGGCTATCTGCCTGGCGCTGGTTCTCAGAAGCGATACGGTCACTTACTCCGTCCCTTACCCATCGATGTCCAGCTACGCAGTCCCTGCGCTTTCCGTAGCCATGGTTGCCCTGGTCCTGTTCCCCGGCGACCTCCGTGAGCGATTCATGATGGGGGACGCGGGATCCAACGTGATCGGGGCCGTGGTGGGCCTGGGGCTGGTCCTGGGCACCAGCTTCTGGTGGCGGGTGGGAGTGCTGGTGCTCCTGCTCGCGATCAACCTGCTGTCGGAGAAATACTCGTTTTCTCGCATAATCGCTTCAAACCGTGCCCTCAACTGGTTAGACTCTCTGGGAAGGAAAGGTGACGGGCCTCCGGCCGCAAACTATTAGTAAAGGCTCGTCCGCTGATGGGAGGTTTTGTATGCCCACCAAGCACATTTTCGTCACCGGAGGGGTAGTATCGTCGCTGGGCAAGGGCATAACGGCGGCTTCCCTGGGACTCCTCCTCAAATCCCGCGGCCTGCGTGTGGTCATGCAGAAGATGGATCCCTACATCAACGTCGACCCCGGCACCATGAACCCGTTCCAGCACGGCGAAGTGTTCGTGACCGACGACGGCACAGAGACGGACCTCGACCTGGGGCACTACGAGCGCTTCGTGGACGTCAATATTACCCGGGAGAGCAACGTCACCACCGGTACCGTCTACGGCTCCATAATATCGAGGGAGCGGAAAGGGGAGTTCCTCGGCGCCACGGTACAGGTCATCCCGCACATAACGGACGAGATAAAGCGCAGGATAATGGCCGTGGTGCCGGACGACGAGGAGATCGACGTAGCAATCCACGAGATCGGCGGGACCGTAGGCGACATCGAGGGCCTCCCTTTCCTTGAAGCGATGAGGCAACTCAAGAAGGACCTCGGGCACGAGAACATCTGCTACATCCATGTAACGCTCGTGCCCTGGCTCGAAACCTCGCGCGAGATGAAGACGAAGCCTACCCAGCACAGCGTCAAGGAGCTCAAGAGCATTGGCATCCAGCCTGATGTCATCGTCTGCCGCTCCGACCGCCCCATCACCAAAGACGTGAAGGAGAAGATCTCCCTCTTCTGCGACACCGATGTGGAAGCCGTCGTCAGCGCCCCCAACGCCGAGACCATATACGAGGTTCCGTTGATATTGAGTGAAGAAGGGCTCGACACATACGTCGCCGACTACCTCGGCTTGGGCGGCGAACCTCCAGAGCTTGCCGAGTGGAGGGCCCTGGTGGACCGCATCAAGAGCCTCGAGAACGAGATCACCGTGGCCATTGTGGGGAAATACGTCGACCTCCCCGATGCCTATATCAGCATCGTCGAAAGCCTTACCGCCGCCGGCGTCAAGCACGGAGTCAGGGTCAAGCCGATATGGGTGACCTCCGACACCATCACCGAGAACACCTGCGGTGATATCCTCAAGGACGTACAGGGTGTTCTGGTCCCCGGGGGGTTCGGCGTCCGCGGCATCGAGGGGAAGATAGAGGCCGTAAGGTACGCTCGGGAGAACGGGATACCGTTCCTCGGTCTCTGTTTGGGGCTCCAGTGCGCGGTGATAGAGTTCGCACGCAACGTGGTCGGCCTGGAAGGTGCCAGCTCCAGCGAGTTCGATCCCGATACCCCATACCCCGTGATAGACCTGATGGCTCACCAGAGGGACATCGACGACCTCGGAGGCACCATGAGGCTCGGGCTTTACCCGTGCAGGCTCTCGGATGGCACCAGAGCCGCCGACGCCTACAAAGATGAGGTCATATACGAGCGCCACCGCCACCGTTACGAGGTCAGCAACGCACTCCGGCACAGACTCGAGGAGGCGGGCCTCACCTTTGCCGGCGTTTCACCGGACGAGCGCCTCGTCGAGATAGTCGAGATCCGGGAGCACCCCTGGTTCGTCGCCTGCCAGTTCCACCCCGAGTTCAAGTCCCGGCCGCTCAAGCCCCATCCTCTGTTCCGCGAGTTCGTAGCCGCGGCGGTCAAGAGGCAGAGGCTCACCAATTCGCACCTGAAAGTCGTAGAGGGCGACGAGGCACAGGCAGCGAAATGAACCCGCGGGCAGGACCCGGCTCGGAAAGGCTCTTCTCCATATTCCTTGACCTGGTACGCATCGACAGCGAGCCGGGCGGGGAGGGGAGGGTCGGTACTTACGTCAAGGAGTTCCTTTCGTCCGTAGGCGTCGAGCCTGTTGAGGACAGTGCCGGAGAGGTGAACGGCGGCGACTGCGGTAACCTCATCGCCACCTTAGCGGGCGATGCCGAATGCCCTTCAATAATCCTCAATGCGCACATGGATACAGTGGCTCCCGGCAGGGGCGTCGTTCCCATGGATCGTGGAGACAGGTTCTCGAGCGACGGAACTACCGTGCTTGGTGCCGATTGCAAGGCCGGGGTAGCAGCGATTCTCGCCTGTGTGGAAGAACTCGCGCGGAACGGCGTCCGGCACCGCTCGCTGGAACTGGTATTCACCGTGCAGGAGGAGCCCGGCCTGATCGGTGCCAAGAACCTGGACATTGAAGCCCTGAGCGGCGAATGGGGTGTAGTACTGGACGGAAGCGGTCCGGTGGGAGGCATCGTACTCGAAGCACCCTCACAGGAGAGGTTCGTCTTCCGGGTGCGCGGCCGCTCCGCTCACGCGGGCGTCGAGCCCGAGGCCGGAAACAACGCCATAACCTGTGCGGCCGCAGCGATCGCCACAGTGCCCGGGGGCAGGATCGATGAGTTCACGACCGCCAACATCGGCCGGATCTCAGGAGGAACGGCGGTCAACGTCGTGCCCGATCTGGCGGTCGTCGAGGGTGAGGTCCGGAGCCTGTCTGAACGGAGGCTGGAGGAAGTCCGCTCCTCGATTGAGGAAGAGTTCCGTGCGAGTGCGTCACGGCATGGATGCGAGCTGGAGTCCGACATCGAAAGGTGCTTCGAGCACTTCAGGCTCAGTGAGGATTCGACCCCCGTGAAAGCGCTCAGTTCAGCAGTGAAGGGATGCGGAATCGAACCCGTGTTCACCACCAGCGGCGGTGGAAGCGACGCCAACGTCTTCAACGCGGGGGGGCTAGAGGCCGCGGTGGTGCAGATAGGGCTCGCGAACGCTCACAGCACCGAAGAGTACATCATGAAGCAAGACCTCCTCGCTCTGGCGAATATCTTGTATGCGCTGGCATCAGAAGCCCCGTCCGTGGAGGGACGCTCCAGATGAGCGGTTTCTGCTCGGCCGAGATAGAAGCGGTAGAGGAGTTCGGTGAAGGGATACAGCTTGCGAGCGTCATCCTCGAAGATGGCAGGACCGGAAAAGCCCTCTCATTCGAAAGGTTCACGGGCCCCCTCAGCCCCGGTGACGAGGTGGTCATCAACACCATCGCCCTGGATCTCGCTCTTGGGTCTGGAGGCTACCATTTCGTCCTGTGGAACCTGGGACGGAAGTCGCTCGACGCCACCGGTGAGGGCCACATAATGAAGCTCAGGTACACGCCGCTCCAGTTCAACGTCAGGGCGGTAGAGGAAGAACTTGACCCGCTCGAGACCGGAGAGCTGGGCTCGGTCCTCGACGGGATTCCGGTTATATCGGGCTCCCTTCACAGCCAGCTCCTTGCGGCAGTCCTCGCTTACAGGGACGCGAGGCCTGATGCTGTGCTTGTCTACGTCATGACCGACGGCGGCTCGCTCCCGTCGTCCTTCAGCAAGACGGTTGCGTTCCTGAAGGAGAAGCGGCTGATCGACTCCGTGATAACCTGCGGCCATGCGTTCGGCGGTGATCTGGAAGCGGTGAACATCTTCGGAGCGCTCACCGCCGCGCGGTTGGTCAGGCGTGCTGACGCAGTCATAGCGCTGATGGGGCCCGGAATCGTGGGCACCGGCTCTGCGGTGGGCTTCAGCGGGATGGAGCAGGCTCAGATTGCCGATGCGGCCTCCATGCTGGGAGGCAGGGCGATCATAATCCCGAGGATCACGTTCGCTGACCCGAGGGAGCGCCACCGGGGCTTCAGCCACCATTCGCTTTCCGTGCTCCGCCTGGTGGCCTGCAGGCCCGCCCTGGTGCCGCTGCCGGTCATGGAGCCAGAGAAAGCGACGGTCGTACGGGAGCAGATCGAGAGAGCCGGCCTCGGCGAGGTACACCGGTTCCACGAGCTGGATGCCGTCGGCGCCCTCGACCTTCTCGAGAGGTCCGGCTTCGAGGTGACTGTCATGGGAAGAGGCCTCCGCGACGATCCGGAGTTCTTCATGGCGGCCGGTGCCGCCGGGCTGTTCGCTGCACGGATGGGTGGTTGAGAATGGACATCGGCGACCACGAGATTCTTGCGAGCGAGGAGCTCTTCAACGGCCGGGTTGTAAAGCTGTCCATCGATGAGGTGCGGCTCCCCGATGGAAGGACGGCGCGATGGGAGAGGGTCTCGCACCCCGGTGCGGTGGGGATAGTTCCCCTTCTCGAGGACGGGCGGGTGGTGATGGTCAGGCAGTACCGCCACGCCGTCGGGGGAGTACTGCTGGAGATACCGGCTGGAAAACTCGACACAGGTGAGTCGCCCGAGGATACCGCAAGGCGAGAGCTCGCCGAAGAGGTAGGCTTGAAGGCCGGGGAGATGCTCAAGCTGGCCGAGTTCTACAACTCGCCGGGCTACTCCGACGAATACTTTCACCTGTTCCTGGCCCGAGAACTCAGCCCTGAACCGGGGGAACCCGAGGCCGACGAGTTCCTGGAAGTCGAGAAAATACCGCTGGAAGAGGCGGCCCGGATGATATCAAACGGAGAGATACGCGACGCCAAGAGCATAATCGGCATATCTCTCGCGTTCCTCGGGGGAAGCATCGACCGCGATCTCGATATAGAGGGGTCGTCAGGCGATGGACCTTGAGAACGCAGCCGGAGACCCGAACCTCGCGGGATCCGGGGAGCAGGAAGTTCCCCTGGTCTCAGCCGCGCAGGAGTTCATGAATCACCTCCAGGTCGAACGCGGAGCCTCCAAGAACACCGTCGCAGCCTATCGAAGGGCGCTATCCGGCTATCTCGGATTCATGGTCAAACGTGGCATCGTAACGCCCGCCGATGTGGGTCCCGAGGACGTCGCGGCGTACGCGTCGCAGATAGCCTCGGAAGAGGCGGGCTACTCACCGAGGACCCTCGCACAGGCCTTCAGCGTGATACGCATGTTCCACAGGTTCATGCTCTCCGAAGGGCTCTGCCGGGACGACCCGACGGGAACGCTTCCGCTGCCGAAAGTGCCTGCGCGGCTTCCGAAGGCCCTTACGCGCAGGCAGGTCGAAAAGCTGCTGGATTCTCCTGCGGGCGACGACCCCAAGGCGGTACGGGACCGGTTCATCCTGGAGATGCTCTACGCGACCGGGATGAGGATCTCCGAGTTGTGCGGCATGGACATGGGCGACCTCGACCTCGAGAACAGAAGCTGCACGGTGAGGGGAAAGGGCGATAAGTGGCGCATGGTCCCGTTCGGCTCCGTAGCTGCCGACGCGGCAAAGGCCTACCTGGAGGACGTACGGCCGGCCCTGACACGAAGGAGGCCCACGGTGGCCCTGCTTGTGAACATGCGCGGCGGCAGGCTCACCCGGCAGGGCTGCTGGAAGATAATCAAGGCGCGCGCGGATGAGGCCGGCATCGGGGAGCTTGTGACCCCGCATATAATGCGCCACACTTTCGCGACTCACATGCTGGAGGGGGGCGCCAACCTCCTCGTGGTACAGGAGCTGCTGGGCCACGCCAGCATATCGACCACCCAGATCTATACCGACGTCACCAGGGACCACCTGAAGTCGGTCTACACGCAGCACCACCCGCGCGCCTGGTAGAGGATCAACGCGCTCTCAATAAGCGCACATGCTTCTTTAGTCGGCAGACGCTACTGAAGAAGTATAAAATGAACGCTGTCGTTCGCCCCCGAAAGGATACTTGCATTGGATGACTGGCGACAGGCCATCTATATAGCGATAGGACTGCTCATCGGCGTGGTATTCCACGAGTACATGCACGGGCGGATAGCCGATCTGCTGGGAGACAAGACCGCAAGGACCGCAGGGCGCCTCACGCTGAACCCTATCGCGCATATCGACCCGTTCGGAACCGTTCTGCTTCCGCTCTCGCTGCTTCTCATATCACGCGGGTCGTTCACCTTCGGGTATGCCAAGCCGGTGCCGGTGAACCCGTTCTTCCTGAAGAGGCGAAGGGATATGGTCCTGGTATCGCTGGCGGGGCCTTTCGTCAACTTCGCACTCGCCGGGGCGATAGTTATCATCGGTGCCGTGGTCCATCTTCTGGGGGTGAGCACGGTAACGCTGGCAGGAGGGGTCGTGAGTGTGACTGAACTCTTCATGCTCTTCTATCTGGCCGCGTATATCAACGTCTGGCTCGGCATCTTCAACCTGATACCGGTGCCTCCGCTCGACGGCTCGCACGTCCTCGAATATTTCCTTCCCCCCGGCGCCAGGGCGAGTTACGAGCGTATAGCGCCGTTCGGCTTCCTGATCATCTTCGCTTTCCTGTTCGCTTTCGGTAACATCTTCTTCAATATCCTGGAACCGCTGTTCGTCTTGATGGGAAGGGCGATGGGGATACCCTCTTACCTGCTGTGATGTGATCCTACCGTATCGGGAAACGGAGGTGCTTGTTGAAGAACCGGGTAGTAAGCGGCTACAGGCCGAGCGGGAGGCTCCACCTGGGCCACTATCACGGCAATCTGAAGAACATGGTTGAGCTGCAGGAGACCCACGAGTGCTTTTTCTTCGTGGCCGACTGGCACGCCCTGACCACGGACTACAAGGATACC
>JAGUWJ010000125.1 GCA_020062425.1 Actinomycetota bacterium | reverse complement strand
GGTGGAAGGCGGCGGACGAACCGGAAGGACCGGCCCCCGAGACTATGACGTCGTAATGCATTAAACCTCCGGGTTCACCAGGCAGAGCGCCCGGTGGGCGCAGGCCTAATTATAACCGCATTTACCGGAGCCGAAGGCGAACGGGACGGTGATCGGGCGAAACGCGTTCAACCCGACCCTGCATGCCTTCAAGGCAGCGGGATGCGTTGCCGCGAAGCCGGGCGGTGTGCGCACCGGGTCGCGGGCCCCTCCCGGGCTTCTTCAAGCATCTTCCCCGCTGAGGTGCCGCGCATCGAAACCGGCCACCAGGTACAACACCCCCAGCAATACGGCGAAGATACCGATGAGCCAGACCAGGTTGGTAGCGCCGCCCTCGGGGAAGATTATCAGGAGGATTCCGAACACGAGGGAGATCAGACCCGCGATAGCGAACATGATGGTCACGGTCCCGGAGCCCTTGAACAGGTACGCCGTGTAGAGCTGGACCACGCCGGCGAAGATAGCCCAGACAGCGAGCATGTACAGTATGACCCGGCCGGTTATGTCAGGCCAGGCAAGCGTGATGATGGCTGCAATGACCCCCACTATGCCCAGTATGAGGGAACCGAGGTATTTCGCCTGCTGTTTCGCCTGCAGGCCCGCGTGGGCGAGGAAGAACAAGCCGGTGGCAAGAAGGAAGATGCCCACCAGCAGTTTCAGCGCCTGGGCAGTCGGCTCGTTCCAGGCGAGCGCGACTATTCCGAACGCGACCGCCGACAGACCAATCGCCACCAATGAACCCCAGCTTCTCCTTGCCAGGAAATCCAATTCCCTCACCTCCGCTAGCGGACTCAAACCCCGGTCGGAACGGTCTTGCTCATCATTATCGTCGACTTAGTTCCTCCCGCGCCAGCGTATTCCTCCCGCGTCATGCCCGGCTGATGAAGTCGGAGATAAGGCGGTTGACCTCCTCCGGGTACTGCAGGTGGACCTCGTGAGTGCCTCCGGGGACGACCGCGGTCTGTCCGCGGGGCATGGAACGGGCGGTCTCATTGAAAACCGCCAGGGGGTCTTCACCGAGGGACAGGAACTCGTCGCGGTCGCATGCGATGACCAGCGTGGGAACCGCGATGCGACCGAGCTCCTCCAACGAGAAGTCGGGGAGTTCCATCCACATCCGGGTCATCCGCTCCAGGAAGACGCGGCCCGAACGTGGCTCCGGGTTCAGCAGCCGCCTGAGCATCCGCAGGCCGAGGAGGTCGATGGAGGCGGGCCTGACGAACTTCTTTATCTCAAGCCAGGCCTCGGGGGTGTAGTTGTCCGTGTTATACGGAGTCCCGATGAGCGTGATGCTGCTCACAAGGTCGGGTCTCTCCAGCGCCAGCGCGATGCACGCGCACCCGCCGTCGCTCCATCCGACGAGGTCGACCGGCCCAAGATGGAGCTCCTCGAGCAGACCTGCGGTGTCTCGAGCGAGCTGCCGGTACGTCAAGGGAGCGTCGCCCAGCGTGCTGCGCCCGTGGCCCCGCGAATCCGGTGCCACGACGCGGTTGCCCCTTGATAGAGCACGGAACTGCCCCGACCAGAACTCGGAAAAGACGAAGCCCCCGTGCAGGAGCACGACGGGCCTGCCGCGGCCGTAAGACTTGAAGTAGAGGTCGGTGTCCCCCACGCGGACCCGGCCATGCGAGCGCTCGGGCTTCTCCAGGGTGAGCCAGGCCAGGTGCCGAAAGTAGGCTCGGGCAAACCAGAAGCTGGATTTCAAAGACTGCGAGATCCCCATCTCATCCTCCCAGGAGCAGGACTCGACAGACAGGCCTGACCCGTTTGTTGCGTTATTCGAGGGACTCCATCGCCTCGGTCATGCCCTCGTCGGGATCGGTATCTTCGGGGGCGGGCGGCGCCGGGCCGGGCGGCAGTTCGTGCAGGAAGTCGATGCCCTGCGCCAACAACTCGGCCAGGAGCCGCTCGGTTATATCCGAATCCGTCTTGAGCCCCCTGTTGCGGTCGTGGCCGGTCCAGAATCGTATGACCAGGCAGACGTGGTCTTCTTCGGCCTCGACCAGGACCACCGGCTCCGGCTGGACGAGAACGGCCGGGACCGCTTTCAGGGTCCTTGAGACGATGTCCCTGGCCTTTATGACCTCCGAGGCGTACTTGATGCCGATTCGCAGGTCCCTGCGGAGCGTGGGTGTTGCCGAGTAGTTGATTATCGGGTTGGAGAAAACCGTCCGGTTGGGGATGAATACGCGCTCCCCGTCGTAGGTCAGCACCTGGGTGTCGCGTACCCTTACGTTCTCTACGACCCCCTCCTGCTCAGCGATACGTATCTGGTCTCCGATGGTGAACGGATGCTGGACCAGGAGGATGACACCGGCGAAGAGGTTCGAAAGGATGTCCTGCAGCGCGAACCCTATGCCCACCGAGGCGAGCCCCAGGGTGGCTAGAGCGGCGGAGAGACTCATCCCCACCTCGCTGAGCGCGAGCATCACACCTACGACCATGATAGCCGCCGATACGCCGCGCCCGATGAGGATATCGACATGACCCTGGGTGCTGGTGCGCCCCACCGCTTTCTGGACCAGCTTCCCCACCACCCGGGCGATGACGTAGGAAACCACCACGACGCACAGCGCCACCAGCCACCTGGGGCCAGAATCTCTCAACTTGTTCCACAGGTCGACGAACGGTTTGCTCACCGACATGAGTGCGATCAGGTGTATCAGAACGATGCCTCCCCGGGCGTCTTGGTGCAACGGACGCGGCTATTATATCCCAACACGGGCGGGCGTCCCGGGTACGCCGGCCAGGGGGCCGGAGGTCCGGCCGGGGCCGGAAGGTATTATCAACGGCGACGGGTATTATTAGTTGCAGGACGCGGGCGGAAAAAGGGGTCAGATGGCGGTCTCTCGTGAAGAGATGCATGAGGACCTGGGAAAGGTCCTCATGCGCAGGAACCTCTACTACTGGGGCGGCCTCGGGATGCTCGTTCTCGGGGCAGTCCTGGTGATCATGTTCTTCACCCGGGAGGAGTGGCCGGCGCTGGCCCTGGCGGCCGTGGCCGTCTTCTGGGGCGCGGTCCTGCTCTATCACGCCCGGCGGACCCGTGAGCTCGCACGCGTCATCGAAAGCCGCCTGGAGCGTGAGCACGGCTCCAGCGGAGAGATTCCCGCCAGCGGGACAGATCGGAGTGCTCCTACGGCTGAAGGTCGAGACAGGAGGGAGCGCGGGAGTTGAACCATGAGCGCCTGGCAACCATGCTCAGGTGTCCCGCATGCGGGGCGGAGATGCGGTATAAGCCCAGGGTCTTCTCCTACTGCTGCGACGGCAGGGTACTGCATACCTTCAGGGTAAAGGACCAGTTTGCTGACCTGGTTCACGGCGATGCGGAAGGGCGGCAGAAGAAGGTCGACAGGGCTTTCGACAGGGTGGCGGGAAGGCTGTACGAGAAGACGGTCACCGGCGCCACCGCTTTCGACCGCATGGTGGTCGAGCTCATGTGGGGGACGACCAAGTTCATACCGCTCCTCTTCGAGCTGCTGGGAAGCGTCGCCGAAGACTGCGAACCCGGGTACTTCCTGGATATCCCCGTCGGCACCGGGATATTCACCGCGGGCGAGTACAGCCTCCAGCCCAACCTGGAGTTCATCGCGGCGGACTACAGCCGCAAGATGCTCGCTCACGCCTATGAGAAGGTGCTGGCCGAGGACTACGGCAACGTGATGCTGGTGAGAACCGACGTCCGGAGCCTTCCCTTCGCGGATGGTATGTTCACCGGTGTCCTCACCATGAACGGGTTCGGTTCCTTCCCCGACCCTGAGCGCGCCCTCGACGAGCTGGTCAGGGTGCTCAAGAAGGAAGGGAAGCTCGCCGGCTCGGTATACGTGCGCGGGGAACGGCTCGCGACCGACTTCATGCTGGGGCGCCTGGGCGCCGCGGTGGGCATGTTCACGCGGCCCATATACACGGAGGAGGAGTTCCTGGCGGGGCTCGAGAGCCGGGGTATCAATAAGATAGTGACCAGGAAAGTCAGGTCCATCATGTTCTTCTCAGCCCGCAAGTGCGGGGCTGCCCCACCGGCCGCCGCCCCGGCTGCGGAGGTCGTGAAAGAGGATGAAGGGCAGGACCCCGGAGCCCTCCCGCCATCCGGGGAATGAAGCCGGGGGTCTGTTCCGGCCCCGGGATTCAAGATGTGGCGCCGCCCTCTCCGGGGGGCTTGCCAAGCCTGCCGTCCGATCCCACGAATACGTCGGCGGTCTTCAACACCTCGTCGGCGTCGAGGCCTACCGGCATCAGCGCCCTCGCGTGGTGTGCGAAGAGGCTGTTGCACAGGTAGGCTACGTCCACCTCTTCGTGGTCGACGATGTACTCCATGATTATGCCGGCCACGGAGCTGTAGAGTATCGATGCCGTGAGCGGCACGTCGCAATCTCTCATCCCACCCATGTCGAGCATCATCTGCAGCTCGTCCCGCATCATCTTCCTGACGTGGGAGTCGAGCTTCATCACTCGATTCGAGAAGTCCGCGTCCATCCCCAGCGCCTCCCGGTATATGACCCGGCTGAGCTCCGGGTCCTGCTGGTGGTATACCAGCATGCGGTAGAGATTCTCCACCCATACCGCCATGGTGTTCCCACCCTCGGCCAGGGCCCGCTCCATGGCCTTGTGGTTCTGATCCAGCAGTGAGACCAGGCCGTCGAAGTAGGACTCGATGATGTGGATGAATATCTCGCGCTTTGAATCGAAGTGCAGGTAGAAGGTGCCCCTTCCTACGCTGCTCTGCGCCACGATGTCGGCTATCGAGGTGGAGCGGTAGCCCTTCCTGGCGAAAGTGCGCTTTGCCGCCTGGACTATCTCTTCCTTGCGTTTTTCGGCTGGCATCCTCGGGGACGCCTTGGGGGCAACCATGCCAGTACCTTAAAGGTACGATTTCAACGGTGTCAAGCAATCGCGACGCGGGTCCGGGCACGCCCGGGGGAGGCTCCTGAGGTGGAGCAGGGCACCGGCCGCGTGGTCTGGGGGGCTTGTTGACAACGGCTCGCGGCAGTTGTTAGAGTACGCCAGTACTGACATGTAAGTTCTAATACCCAGGTCCTTCCCGGGGACTGTTCGGGCGGGAGAAAGAAAGGTGCACGCTCATGGATTTCGAGTTTGACGATGACCAGAAACTGTTCCGTGAGAGCTTGAGGGAGTTCCTCGACAACGAGATAGCCCCACTGGTGGAGGACCAGGAGAAGAGGGGCCCCATGTCGAGGGAGGAGGCAGTCGATATCCTGAAGAGGTTCAGGAAGATCGGCGTAGGCTTCGACCTGGAGAGCATGATGGCCATGGGCGGCGACCCCACGGCCATCGCCATCCTCGCCGAGGAGATGTTCAGGGTCTGGCCGAGCGCGGCCGGCCTGGTGGGCCTGACCTTCCCGGCGGCGCTGGTCAACATCGCCTCGGACGACATGCGCGAGCGGCTCCTTCCCAAGCTGGAGAAGAGCGAGCTCATCGGGTGCTACGCCATCACCGAGCCGGAAGCCGGGAGCGACAACAGGGCCATGAGGACCACCGCGGTGCTGGACGGGGACGAGTACGTCGTCAACGGGACCAAGACCTGGATAAGCAACGCGCCGGTGGCGGACCTCTGCCTCCTGGTCGCGAACGACCAGACCGGTGGCAGGATCTTTCTCCTTGTCGAGCGGGCGAAGTCGCCCTACGAGACATCCGAGCTCCACAAGCTCGGCTGGAGGGCGGAGCCGACGGGGGAGATCTACTTCGACAACTGCCGCGTTCCCAGAGAGAACAACATGGCGGAGATGATTAACGCCATGATCACCGGGAACAGGGGCAAGCAGCTGTTCGGCGACCAGTTCGACCTGACAAAGCTCACCGGCTCGAGCTTCATGAACATGATGGCGAAGATGGCCCCCGAGAACATCATATTCGCTTTCCTGCGCAGCGGCATGGCGCTGGCGGCCGCCGGCATCTCACAGGCGGCGCTCGACGCCTCCGTCAGGTTCGCCAGGGAGCGATCGCAGTTCGGGAAGCCGATCGGCCGCATCCAGCTGGTCCAGGAGATGCTGTACAACATGAAGGCTCTTACTGTAACCTCGAGGTTGCTGGGGTACTGGGCGTTCCAGAAAGCGTTGAGCGGCAGCCCGGAGGCGCGGATGGCGTCCTCGCTCGCGAAGGGCTACGCGTGCGAGGCCGCGGTGAAGGTGACCTCAGACGCCATACAGGTCCACGGCGGGCTGGGCCTCTCGGAGGAGTACCCCCTCGAGCGGTACTTCCGTGACGCCAGGATGCTCACCATACCCGACGGCACTACGGAGATCCAGAAACTGGTGGTAGGCAGGGAGATGCTGGGTGCTGGTTACTCGGCATACGCCTGAGAGTGTTCAATAATGGATTATCGTCCCGGCGGGGCCTGGACGAGATGTGAGAAAGCGAGGTCCGTACATGAGTAATGCCTATGTAATAGGGGTAGGCATGACCAAGTTCACCTCCCCCAAGGCCAACCGGCAGTACACGGAGATGGCCGGCGAGGCGTTGACCGACGCCCTGAAGGACGCCGGGGTCGAGTACGCGGAGATTCAGCACGCCTACGTGGGCTGGGTCTACGCCGACAGCTGCGCGGGCCAGAAGGCGCTCTACGACTTCGGCATGACCGGGATCCCCATCTTCAACGTGAACAACAACTGCTCCACAGGTTCGAACGCCCTGTTCCTCGCCCGCCAGGCGGTCGAATGCGGGACCGTCGAGTGCGCCCTGGCGCTGGGCTTCGAGCAGATGACACCCGGGGCGCTGGGAGTGACCTTCAGTGACCGCCCCATTCCCATGTTCACCTTCTTCGAGAAGCTCTGGCAGTTTACCCCGCCTGTGGCGGGCGCGGCGCCGGCCGCTCAGTTGTTCGCCGGAGCGGGTCTGGAGCACCAGCAGAAGTACGGCACCCCAAACGAGACCTTCGCCAAGATATCGGTAAAGGCACGTAAGCACGCCGAGCACAACGAGCGGGCTATATTCAGGGATCAGCTGACCGTGGAGGAAGTCCTCGCTTCGCCTCCTCAGGCCCCACCCCTCACCCGCCTGCAGTGCTGTCCGCCGACGTGCGGCGCGGCTGCAGCGGTAGTCTGCACTGAAGAGTTCGCCGAGCGACACGACTGCGGCAAGCCGATACGTATCCTTGCACAGTCCCTCTTGTCCGACTTCACCAGCAGCTTCGAAGGCGAGAGCCCGATGCGGATAGTGGGTTATGATATGACCGCCGCAGCCGCCAAGGAGGTCTACGAGGCTTCCGGCATAGGACCCGAGGATGTGGACGTGGTCGAGCTGCACGACTGCTTTACGGCGAACGAACTGATCACCTACGAGGGCCTCGGCCTGACCCCCGAGGGGACGGCCGAGAAGTTCATCGAGGACGGCGACAACACCTACGGGGGCAAATACGTGACCAATCCCTCCGGCGGGCTGCTGTCGAAGGGGCACCCCCTGGGCGCGACCGGCCTCGCGCAGTGCTCGGAGCTGGTCTGGCAGCTCCGCGGGGACGCCGGGGTGCGCCAGGTGGATGGCGCGAGGATAGGGCTCCAGCATAATATAGGCCTGGGCGGCTGCGTCGTGGTCACCATGTACGGCAAGGACTGACCCGGAAAAGGATCAGCCCTGGAAAAACTGAAGAGGGGGTCCGGATGAAGGTTAAGAAGTCGCTGTTCGGAGTTGCGCGAGCCTTTCCGTCGCTTCTGATGATGGAGGAGACGCGGGGGTTGGGAAAGACCATCTACAAGCAGTGGGGCGGCGCGGGAAACACCCTCAAGATCCTCGGCAAGGCCGTGTCCGGGGGAGACGGGCTGATAAGCAACCTCAAGAACCTGGCCAGGTTCAAGGTGGGCAGGATCGTGCCCAACATGATAGTCGGCATGTGGGAGTCTTTCCCCGACCGCGAGGCGATAGTGGACGGCGACAAGCGGTATACCTTCGGTGCCATGAAGGGGCGGGTCTTCCGACTGGCCAACGCTTTAAAAGCCATGGGTGTCCAGCCCCGCGAGGCGGTAGCGGTGATGGTCTACAACTCCGCCGAGTTCCTGGAGGTCTTCTGGGGCGTCTCCCTCATCGGGGGCACCATGCCGTTCGTGAACTTCCACCTCAAGGGGGAGGAACTCGCAACCACCATCAACCTCAGGCAGCCCAAGGTGCTGTTCTTCGACGCCGAATTCCTACCGGAGATCACCGCGGTCAAAGATGAGCTCGCATACGTGGAGAGGTTCGTCGTTGTGGGAGCGGAAGTCGTTCCTGAGGGGATGATAGACTACGAGGAACTGATAGCGTCGAACGCCGACTCGTGGCCGGACGTCAACTTCATCGTGGCCCTCAACCCGTACACTGGTGGCACTACCGGCACGCCCAAGAGCTCCAACTTCTTCGACAGCGTGGGCTATATGCTGACCGACCTGGCGGAACCGCCTCGCGTGGATCTGAAGAGCTTCCTGAAGCTGAACATCCGGGCATTCGGTTTCTTTTACTATTACGGCGGGACCGAGATATTCGACCCCGTAGGGGACAACATCCGCAGCCTTATCGTCACCCCGCTCTACCACGCGGGCACAATCGCGGGATGGGCGCCGTTTATTCTCATGGGCGCTACGGCGGTGGTGATGCGTAAGTTCGATCCGGAGGAGTTCCTCCGGCTCATCCAGGAGGAGCGCATCAACTGGACGTTCGTCGCCCCGACAATACTGCAGCGGGTGCTGGCGTTGCCTGAGGAGGTCAAAGCGAAGTACGACCTGAGCTCCATGCACTCCATCATATGTGCGGCGGCCCCATGCCCGCCCCGGGTGAAGCGCGACATAAACGAGCTGTTCAAGCGCCAGGGGGCGGTAGTGCCCGTGTTCAACGAGTATTACGGGAGCGCCGAAACGGCGATGGTCACCGTGCTTCTGCCGGAGGATTACCTGGAGAATCCCAAACGAATAGAGAGCGTGGGCAAGGCCCGCTGCGGGGACATGCGCATCCTCCGGGAGGCAGGAGGCTGGGCCGCGCCGGGCGAGGTGGGGAAGGTGATGTCCAGGAGCGCTACCACCGTATCCCTTCGTTACCCCGGCTCGGAGCACAAACTGCACGAATCGCTCGTGATAATCGACGGTGAGGAGTGGTTCGACGACGGCCTCTTGGGCTACGTGGACGACGACGGGTTCCTCTTCCTGACCGGCCGCGAGAAGGAGATGATCATCACCGGGGGAGTGAATCTTTATCCCGCCGAGATAGAAGCGGTGCTGCTGCTGCAGGAAGCGGTTTTTGACGCGGCGGCGATACGTATTCCGCACCCGGACCTCGGCGAGGTCCCACTCGCATGCGTACAGCTCCACCAGGGGAAGAACGCCTCCGAGGAGGAGATAATCGAGTTCTGCAAGGAGCAGGGCCTGCACGGATACAAGGTCCCGGCCAGGGTCGACTTCTTCGACGAGCTTCCGCGGCACATAGACGGGAAGATCATCAAGAGGGAGCTCGAGGCGCTCTACTGGAAAGATGTGCAGGCTGGAGGCTGACAGCCTCCCGCCTCCTGGGAGGCGTCTGCATGAACGTGTTTGGTGACCTGCTCGAGACCTACGCCGAGCGCAACCCCGACGGCACGGCGGTCATCTCCGAGAGCCGCAGCCTCACCTGGAAAGAGGTCCACCAGCGCACCAACCGGCTGGCAAACGCGTTTTACGAACTGGGCTTGCGCAAGGGCGACAAGTGCGCGATGGTGCTCCACAACTGCCCGGAGTTCATCGAGACCTCCTGCGCCCTGCAGAAGATAGGCGCTGTGCCCTCACCGCTGAACTACCGGTTCGTCGCCCCGGAGATACAGTTCCAGGTCAACCACTCCGACTCCAGGGTCCTGGTGGTATCTGACCTCTGGATGGACGAGGTGGAACGGGCCCTGCCCGACACGCCGGGTGTGGAAAGCCTGGTGACGGTCGGGGCGACGCCGGGTGGCGCTCTTGCATACGAGGAACTCCTGTCGCGAGGCTCCGCCGGCGCGCCAGGGACAGAGGTCCTCCCGGATGACGTGGCGTCCCTTATCTACACCGGGGGGACCACCGGGCAGCCCAAGGGCGTGGTGACCACCTACCGGAGCTACACAGAGCAGTTCGAGGGTCTGCTCAAGGCGATTGTGTCACGCCTTCCCACCGTGAGGATACCCGCTTTGAAGCTGCCGTTCCGGGGAGGCGCCACACTGGGGAAGCTGCTGGGCAGCGAGATGAACAACAGGGTGCTCCACTGGCCTCCGCTGCAGAAGATCCTGGTCGAGAAAGGGCCGGGGCCGGCGATCAGGCTCATCAAGTGGGGTCGCGGACGCACGGGTCTGGCGCTGAAGTGGCTCTGCGTTCCGCCGCTCTTCCATATGGCGGCATTCGGGGGGATACTCAGCACGCTCTGGATCCAGTCAGGCTATTCCCCCCTGATGATAACCGAAAGCCCGCGCTTCGACGCTGGAGAGGTTCTGGACATGATCGACCGGGAGAAGCCGTCAAATATCTTCATGGTCCCCGCCATGTGGAAGAAGGTACTGGAGGTTCCGGATATCGAGCGCCGTGACCTCAGCAGCGTCATACTGCTTGTGACCGGGGCGGGGGTGACTGGAGCCGGCCTGAAGGCGGAGATGCTCCGGCGCTTCCCCAACGCGCTGCTGGTGGACGCATTCGGCCAGACGGAGATGACCCCCGTCACCACCCTGAGGCTGGACACCGAAGAGGACAAGCTGAGGGACCGCAGCGTAGGCAGATCGCTGCCGGGCCTGGAAGTGCGCATTGTGGGAGAGGACGGCCGCGACGTCGAGCCGGGTCAGGTCGGAGAGATAATATACAAGAGCGACTGGATGATGCAGGGCTATTACAAGGAGAAGGAGAGGACCTCCGAGGTCATCCGTGACGGCTGGTTCTACAGTGGAGACCTGGGTTATTTTGACGAGGACGGCGAGGTGAAGGTCGCGGAGCGGAAGAAGGAGGTCATCTCCACCGGTGGTGAGAAGATATTTCCCGTCGAGGTGGAGGAGATACTGGAGAGGCACCACAAGGTCGAGCACGCGTGCCTCATCGGCGTCCCTGACGACACCTACGGCCACGTACCGCGCGCGGTCATCGAGTTAAAAGAAGGCGAGTCCGCCACCGAGGAGGAGATCATCGAGTGGTGCAGGGGCAGGATGACCGGCTTCAAGAGGCCTAAATCGGTGTTGTTCACCGAGGACATGCCGGTGAACCCGGTCGGGAAGGTGTTGCGGGGAGCGGTAAAGCAGGAGTACGGCGGAGCATGAGTCCCGCGTCGTTGGAGGCGCGGCTGGAAGGGAGCCGGATTGAACAGGAATCGACTTGTGACCGGGGCGGCGGCATGCGTGCTGGGCTACCTCGGATACAGCGTGATGCAGTGGAACAGGCCAGTTCCCTCTGATGAGGCCGTCGAGGAGTACGCCGAGTATCTCGCCACGGAGATAATGGGCATGAAAGAGCTGGTTGGCTCCTGGCGCGAGGAGGTGCTCCCCGTTGGTGGACAGGAGTTACACCTCTACCATTTCGAGTCGAAGCCGGACGATCCGGTGATGGTCTTCGTACCCGGTACGAGCGTCTACGCCTTGCTGTACGCGGAGTACCTGTACAAGTTCAGCAGGCAGGGCTTCAACGTAGTCGGCTTCGATCCTCGCGGTCACGGGAAGAGCAGCGGCAAGAGAGGCGTCTATACCCTGGGGGGGCTGGTAGAGGATACGCTGGCGGTCATAGACCACTGCGTGAGGACCTACAACGACACCGTGGCGGTCTCCGGCTCCAGCCAGGGCGGGATGGTCGCTTTCTACTGCGCCGCGGCCGAGCCTCGACTCAAGGCCGCCGTCTGCCACAACGTAATCTCTCCGGACGAGCCCGACAACGAGCGCATGACCCGCTGGCCGTTCCTGTTCCGCCCGATGATGCCTTTCCTGGACACCCTGCGGCCGCTCGCGGAATCGCCGCTGGGCGAGCTGATGACACCTATCGCCCTGTACCTCGACCTGAAGGCCGAGAAGAGCAGGCTCGTGCCCGACGTCAGCCGCTTCCTTAGGGACGACCCGCTGGCGTTGAGCGCGGTGAGCTTCTCCGCGCTTCACTCGCTGGCCTCGACGCCCATAGCCAGGAAGGTGGAGGATATCCAGACCCCGGTGATGGTCATACATTCGGGAGGGGACAACATCTTCCCCGAGGATTGCATACGCCGGGTCTACGGCCGCCTGCGCTGCGATAAAGAGTTCGTCTACATACCCGATGCGCCGCACCTGGTCATGCTCGACCACGTGGACGAGCTGGTCCCGCGGATATCGGCGTGGGTCAAGGAGAGGGTCCGGGATTGATCGGTTGGAGGAGGGGGTAATGGCTTCATTCGGGGACATGGTGGTACGGGTATTCGCCCGGGTGGTCAAGCAGGCAGAGATCGCGGGCACGATGTGGGAAGACTCTCATTTCATGATGGCGGACGTGCCGCTGAAGGTCAGGGAGGCGGAGAAGATGCTGCCCCTGGGCATGAAGCTCACGGACCCTCCGCTGGCGACGCTGTTCATCGCGGACTATCACCGGACGGGCTTCACCGTACCGTACCGCGAGTCCGCCGCGCTCATCCACGTAAAGACGCTCTTCGGGGCGGGCCTGCACTGTTGCTGGATGCACGTGAACGACGATACCGCCCTCATCTACGGACGCGAGCTCTTGGGCTACCCGAAGAAAATGGCGGAGATCGAGTTCGAGGAGACACCCCACGGCGTGAAAGCCGGCGTGACGAGGCGGGGGGTGACCGTCCTCTCCATGGTAGGGAGCCGGGGAGCGAGGGAACCGGACCCGGGACCGGTCGCCGGCGTCAAGACCTTCAACATCGGGGGGATGGGCCAGACTTTCGTGTTCAACCCGGTGTGGCTTCTGCGGTACGAGGAAGTCGTTCACGAGTCGTATGTTGCGGATGTCAAGGTGGAGCTGAACGAATCCGATCACGACCCTCTGACCAAGTTTCTGGAACCCGTTGTCGTCAGCGGGCGCATGGCGGTCATCGACATCCTGGGCGCGCGCTACCTGCTGCCCGTCGGACTCGCCGGAGTGAAGTGGCTGTCCAACACCTTCAGCATGCGCATGAGGTGATACAGCTCGAACCGCTCTGAGAATGAAAAAGGCGGGCCTTGAAGCCCGCCTTTTATCTCGCTTTAAAGCAGCATCAGGCGAACGCCTCGGGGATCTCCTTCAATGTCGCGTAGCTGAACACGGGACCGTCCTTGCAGACGTACAGGCTCCCCACGTTGCAGCGGCCGCATTTGCCGATTCCGCACTTCATTCGTTCCTCGAGCGTGGTGTATATCTGGTCGGCGGTGAAGCCCAGCTTCTCCAGGTTCTGGGTCACGAACTTGATGAGGATGGGCGGGCCGCAGGTGACCGCGATGGTATTGTCGGGCTCGGGGGCGACCTCCATCAGGAGGTCGGGGACGAAGCCCACGAAATGCGGCCAGTCCTCCTCTTCGACGTCCACCGCGAGGTGGCAGGCGGTGCCTTCCTTGGTGAACTCGTCGAACTCGCCCTTGAAGCAGTGGAGGTCGGAGGTCCTGGCGCCGTATATGACTTTCAGGTCCCCGTACTTGTCGCGGTTGTGCCTGATGTAGTTGATGACCGGCCTCAAGGGCGCCTGCCCGATGCCGCCGCCGATGCTCACGATGTTTTTCCCTTCCCACTCGGCCATGGGGAAAGCGTTGCCGAGCGGCCCGCGGACGGTCATGGTGTCCCCGGCTTCCAGCTCGTGCAGGGCGCTCGTCACCTTGCCCGCTTTCATGATGGAGAAGCGCAGGTATCCTTCCTCGGTCGGGGAGGAGGAGATGCAGAACATGGACTCGCCGATCCCGAGGCGCCCCACCATGGCGCAGTTGCCGGGCTCATGGCTCCAGGTGTCCCAGACCTTCTCGTCGGTGAAGTTCACCCTGAAGGTCTTGACGGCCCTGTCGCCCACTGGCGTCTCGTACCAGGCGTCCTCGATCCTCACTATGTAAGGTAGATAGGGGTTGCTTTCGTCCATCATGCCGTCTTTGCCTCCTTGGCTCCAGCCTGCTTGGACTTCTCGAGGATGTCCAGGATGTCGATGTTGACGGGGCAGTTCTTTATGCAGCGCCCGCATCCGACGCAGGCTATCACGTCGAACTTCTCCGGGAAGTAAGAGTACTTGTGGCTTATGCGGTTGCGGGTGCGCTCCTTGCGTGTGGGGCGCGGGTTGTGCCCGGAGGTGTGCCGTGTGTACTCGGCGAACATGCAGGTGTCCCACATGCGAGCGCGCCTGCCGTCGAAAGACTCGCACTCGTCCTGGATGTCGAAGCAGTGGCAGGTGGGGCAGAGGAAGGTGCATATCCCGCAGCTCAGGCACCTGTCGGAGAACTGCTCCCAGAAGGTGTCGTCATATAGCGCCGGAAGGTGCTCGGGTATTCCCGTCGTTTCGATTGAGCGGGGCACCTTCGCGAGTGCGTCCTCGCCCTGTTTCGCGGCCGCTTTCGACTCGGCGTCACCCGCCGCTTCGAGCCCGGCGGCGCGTCCGAACTCCTCGCCCTTGTCGGTGAGCGCCTTCACGTAGTACACATCACCGAGGTCGAACATCAGGGCGTCGAGCCCCTTCTCGGAGGCCGGCGCGCCGCCCACTGACGGGCAGAAGCAGGTGGAGCAGGGCACCGCGCAGGCGAGACCGACCAGCGTGGTGCTCTCACGGCGCTTCTGGTAGTACGGGTCGGGGAAGTCCCATCCGTAGAGGTTGTCCACGATGGTGTAGGCCAGTGCGTCACACGGACGAATGCCCACCACCACCCGCTTGGAGGAAGGGTCCGGCAACTCGGGCTCAACATCCGTCTGGCCCAGGCGGTACTTGAAGAGCGTCTCGGTCTGCGGGAACATCAGCTCCTTGGGCGGGACCGTGGTGTTGTCGTAATCGTCGAGGTTCACGCCGGCGGGGTCCGAGACCGCCTTGAACCTCAGCACGTCACCGATGGCCTCCGGGGCAAAGACCTCGTACTCCTCGAGAGCGGAAAGCACTTCCGCGAGCTTGTCCTTTGCGAACTTGTAATCTCCCATAGCCTCCACCTACATGATGTAGTCTTCAGGGTCCTGCGGGTTATAGCTGGCGAGCATCGGCTCTCCCTCGGGGTCCACGCCCGGCTCGTAGTCGAACATCTCCTTGACATCGCGCGTCATCTTACGGTTGAGCGTCATGATCGGGATGTCCACCGGGCAGACCCGCTGGCACTCCATGCACTCGATGCAGCGCCCCGCCAGGTGCCATGCTCGCTGGATGTGGTACGCGGTGTTCTCGCTGATATCGGTCGAACGCCGCGTCCACTGGGGCTTGAGCTGCGTGACCACGCACTCCACGCAGTAGCACATCGGGCAGACGCTCTTGCACGAATAGCAGCGGATACACTTTGAGAACTGCTCATCCCAGTGCTTCCACTTCTCCTCGGGGCTCATCTTCTCGAAGTCATCGACGTCGGCGAAATCGTCGTCGGCCCACTTCTCTACTTCCTCACCCAGAAGAAAATCGCTGACCAGCGGATTCGGGTACCTGCAGCGCAGGCACTTGTCCATGAGGATGTCCTTGCGGTCCACCGTCTTGACGTCACCCTCGATATCAACGGCCACCTTCTCCTTGTCGACCTTTGCGGAGACCTGCCCGGCCGTCTCGCCGAAGAGCTTCTCGGCCTTGCGGCGGTCGATGACGCCCATGCAGGGAATACCCAGGACCACCACGTCGTCTCGCGAGTAAGCTTTTTCGACCAACTGCTGCACAATCGCCCGTGAGTCGCAGCCCTTGACCATGACCGCTATCTTGCGGGTGTCGGGCTCGGCGCCCCGCGCGACCGGCTTCTTTTCCTCGAGCGAGATGAACGAAGCAAGGTTCTGCACGCACGTCGGGTCGAAGATGAGCTGATCGGCCTGGGAGGCGTCGGTGAGGACCGCGGGCGCGGCCTCGTAACCGTAAGTGCTCCGTTTCCAGCCGATGAGCCTTCTCACGTCGTCGCGGATGAGGGTCTCCTTGGCTTTATCCTGGAGTTTCTTCTCGTCTACCAATTTATCTGCCTCCGTCTGAATTGGTCCATGGGACCCGCTTCCTTGGCCTTGGCCACGACATCGTCGACGACGTCCTTGAACTTGGCGCCCTCGGAGGCCGAGACCCAGCTCATGTTCACGCGCCCCGGGTCGACACCGACGTGCTCCAGCAGCTTTCGCATGAGCATGAAGCGGCGCCTGGCGAAAAAGTTGCCCTCCAGATAGTGGCAGTCGCCGGGGTGGCACCCCGAGATGAGGACGCCGTCCGCGCCCTGCTGTAAGGCGTTGACGATGAACAGCGGGTTCACCCTGCCGGAGCACATGACCCTGATTATCTTCACGTTTGGCAGGTAATGGGTCCTCGAAGTCCCCGCCAGGTCCGCACCCGCGTAAGAGCACCAGTTGCACAGGAAAGCAACGATGTTGGGCTCGTATTCTTCAGTCATCACGGCTTCACTCCTAGCACTGCGATCTGGGGCAGTATCTGCTCATCCTTGAAGGACCTGGGCTGTATAGCGCCGGAAAGGCAAGCCGCCGCGCAGCTTCCGCAGCCCTTACACAGCGCTTCGTTCACCAGCGCTACCTTCACGATGTTGCCCATGCGGTTCTCATCCACCAGCTCTATCGCGCCGAACGGGCACACCTCCACGCAGAAACCGCACCCGCGGCATTCGTCTGGATTGACTACAGAGACCTGGGCTTCGACCTTGACCTTTCCGTACGCCATCAGGATGAGGGCGCTGGAGGCCGCCCCCTTCGCCTGGGCGACCGTGTCCGGGATGTCCTTCGGTCCCTGGCAGCACCCGGCGAGGAATACGCCGTCGGAGGCGGTATCGACCGGGCGCAGCTTCGGGTGGGCCTCCAGGAAGAAACCGTCGGTGGATTGCGACAGCTTGAACAGGTCGATTATCTCCCGGATGTCCGACCTGGGCTCCAGACCGACACCCAGCACTACCAGGTCGGCCTCGTATTCCAGGGGGGTCCCGGTCAGCGTATCTTCGACCTTGATCACCATGGTATGGTCGTCACCCTTGCGGTATATCTCGGATGGGTTGCCGCGGACGTAGCGTATGCCTTCGCGGCGCACCCTGTCGTAGAACTCCTCGAATCCCTTGCCGAACGCGCGAACGTCCATGTAGAAGACGGTTATCTCCGCTTCGGGCAGCTTGTCCCTGATGAGGTGGGCCTGCTTCGCGAGGTACATGCAGCACACGCGCGAGCAGTACTCGTTGCCGACGGACTTGTCGCGCGACCCCACGCAGTGGATGAAGGCCACCTTCTTTGGCTCATAACCGCCCTCGCCCTTCTTGTCGCGCCCCAGGATCGGCTTGCCGCCGGTGGGTCCCGAGGCCGACACCAGGCGCTCGAACTCCAGCCCGGTCATCACGTTCGCGTTCTCCTCCCAGCCGTACTCGGGTTTCCTGCGGCAGTCGAACACGTCGTAGCCGGTGGCCACGATCACCGTGCCGCATTCGATCTCGACTATCTCATCTTCCTGCTCGAAGTCGATGCAGCCGGGGCCGCACGCTTCCACGCACGCAGGGCCTTCCTTGCCGCACTTGCCCTTGGTCAACTGCAGGCAGCGCTGGGGGTCGATGGTGTACTTGGCGGGCACCGCCTGCGGGAACGGCAGGTATATCGCCCCCCGCATCCCGATGAACTCGTCGAACTCGCTGGGAATCCTCCCGGCGAGCCGGCAGTTCTCGGCGCAGACGCCGCAGCCCGTGCAGGTATCGAAGTTCACGTAGCGAGCCTTCTTGCGTATCTTGGCCTTGAAGTTGCCGACGTAGCCGGATATCTCCTCGAGCTGGGAGTAGGTCATGAGCTCGATGTTGGGGTGGTTCGCCACGTCGACCATCTTGGGCGTGAGGATACACGCCGAGCAGTCGAGCGTCGGGAAGGTCTTGTCGAGCTGGGCCATGTGCCCGCCGACGGAAGGCGTTTTCTCGACCAGGTAGACCTTGAACCCGGCCTCGGCTATGTCCAGCGCCGCCTGGATGCCCGCTATCCCCGCGCCTATGATAAGGCAGGATGGGATGACGTCGACCTCCTTCTCCTCGAGTGCTTCGAGGAGAAGCGCCTTGGCCACCGAGGCCTCGATCAGCTTCTTGGCCTTTTCGGTGGCCTCGTCCCTGTCCTCGTGCACCCAGGAGCACTGCTCGCGGATGTTGGCCATCTCCAGGAAGTACGGGTTTATGCCCGCCTCCTTGAGCGTCTTGCGGAAGGTGGGCTCGTGCATGCGTGGCGAGCACGACGCTACGATCACCCGATTGAGCTCCTCTTTCTCGATGTCTTCCTTGATGAGGTTCTGGCCCGGGTCGGAGCACATGTAGGTGTACTCGCGCGAGACCGCGACCCCCGGAAGCTTCGAGGCGTACTCGACCACCGCCGGGACGTCCACCACCGAGCCGATGTTGATTCCGCAGTGGCAGACGTAAACGCCTATCTTCGGTCTGTAGTTCTCAGCCATTTACTACGGTCCTCCCTCGGGGACCCTAGCCCTTCATCTCCTTCAGCTTGTCGATGAGGGCGGGCACCACTTTGAGCAGGTCATCTACTATTCCGTAATCCGCGTACTGGAATATGGGGGCGTCCGGGTCCTTGTTGATGGCCACTACCAGGTCGGAGCCTTTCATGCCCGTGACATGCTGGAATGCGCCGCTGATGCCGAGCGCCAGGTACAGCTTGGGCTTGACCGTCTTGCCGGAGATGCCGACCTGGCGGTCGGTGGGAAGCCATCCGGCGTCCACCACCGCGCGGCTCCCGGAGATGTCGGCGCCCATCAGCTGGGCGAGCTCTTCGACCATCGGCATGTTCTTGTCCTCGCGGATGCCCCTGCCGATTGATACGAGCAAGGTGGACTGGGTGATATCCACGTCGCCCACCGCCGCCTCTACGTACTCCAGGAACTTCCTTGCCGTGATCTCGGCAGTGACAGGGTTGGCGGTCTTGGCGACCTCACCGGACTTGCCACCCTCCCCGGCGGGGATGGCGGCCTCGCGGACGCCGATGATGTACGTGTCGGCGTCCTTGAAGTTGATGTTGCCGTTGATCTTGCCCCCGTAGTACTGCCTGGTGACAACGGGCTTGTCGCCTTCCAAGGTCACCGCGACCGCGTCGGTGGTGAACGGGACCTCCAGTTCGACCGCGAGAGAGCCTATTATGTCCACGCCCTGTCCGGTGTTTCCGATGAGGGTGACAGACGGCTTCTCGCTTTTGATTAGCTCAGACAGCGCGGCCTGGTAGGCCATCGCGTTAAAGTTGGCGAATATAGGGTCATCGATGTAGATGACCTTGTCGGAGTAACCGGCGACCTTGCTCGCGTAGTCGTCCACGCCGCTCCCCAGGAGCACGCAGACCACGTTTCCGCCCAGCTGGCCGGCCAGGGTCAGCATCTCGAGGGTGACCTCGCGGAGCTCGCCCTCCCTGTGCTCTGCCAGTACAAATATGTCACCCATTTATACCAGCCCCTTCTCTTTGAGTATGTTGGCGAGCTTCGCCGAGGTTTCCGCGGGATCGCCCTCTATCATCTCGGCGAGGTCTCCGACCTCGGGGACCGAGTACTGGGTCATCACCGCTACGGAGCCCGACTCGCCGACCTCGTCGGCGGAGAGGCCCGTCGCGGCGAGGTCCATGACCTTGATCTCCTTCTTGGAGGCCTCACGTATGCCCTTGAAAGACGCGTAGCGGGGCTCGTTGCCGCCGGTCTGGATTGCCAGCAGGCAGGGCATCTCTATCTCGTTCATCTCGAGAAGGCCGCCCTCCAGCTCGCGCCCTACTTTGAGCTTCTTGTCGTCGACTACCTCGACGGTCTTGACGTAAGCCGCGTGGGGTACTTCGAGCATCTGCGCCAGAGCGATGCCCACCGCGCCGTAGCCGTCATCCGAGGCCATGCACCCGGTGAGCACCAGGTCGCAGCCGAGGTCCTTGATGGCCGACTTCAGCAGCCTGGCGGTGGCCACCACGTCCGAGTAGACGAACGACTCGTCGTCCAGCCTGACCGCCCCGTCGCCGCCCTTGGCCAGCGCCATCCTGATGACCTGGTTGGCGGCCTCTCCGCCGATGTTGACCACGGTCACCTCTCCGCCGTGCTTCTCCTTGAGCAGGATGGCCTCTTCCACCGCGTAGTTATCCGCGTCGTTGATCACGAAGCTGAACTTGCTCTGATCAACGCCCCGACCGGTGCCGTCTATGTGGACTTCCGTGTCGGGATCGGAAGTGTCCGGCACCTGCTTCACGCAGACCACAATGTTCATCCCGGTTCACCTCACTTCTCTCGATCCAACAAGACTCTCAGTGTCACCGTCGCCCTAAAGCGACTCGCCCAGGAGCTCCAGTATGTCGGCCACCCTCATCTCCTCCTCGAGCCCACGCACTTTGAGCGCGTCCTCGAGGGTGAGGAGGCAGAAGGGGCAAGCCACCGCCACGATCTTGGCGCCCAGTTCCTGGGCGTCGGCTATGCGCGTCTCGGCGAGACGCTGTTCCTTCGATTCGGACTCGACCCACATCTTGCCGCCGCCCCCCTCGCAGCACAGGCTGCGCTCCTTGGAGCGGAAGAACTCGGCCGTCTCCATGCCGGGGATCTGGCTCAGGATGTAGCGCGGCTCATCGAAAACCAGGTTCTTCTTGCCGAGGTAGCACGGGTCGTGGAACACGACGGAAGAAGCTATCTCGTTCTTGAGCTCTAGCTTCTTGTCCTCGATGAGCTCGGCCACCAACTGGGTGTAGTGCAGCACTGGCATGGAGAGGTTGGTGTACTCGCTCTTGAAGGAGTTGAAGCAGTGGGGGGAGAGGGTGACCAGGCGGTTCACTTCGTACTGGTTCAAGAGCTCGGTGTTCTCCTCGTCGAAGTACTCGAAGAGGCCCTCTTCGCCGAGCCTGCGGGCTTCGCTCCCGCAGTGCTTCTCCTCCTCGCCGATGAAACCGTAGTCCACTCCCGCCGCGTCGAGGACGCGGGCAAGGTTCTTGGCGAGCGGCATGATGCGCGGGTCGTAGGCCGCAGTGCAGCAGACGTGCACCAGCACGTCGGCTTTTTCGCCGGGCTCGAGGATGCGTACGTTCTCCACGCCGTCGATATCCTGCATCCAGTCGCAGCGCTTCGCCGCGGGCTTTCCCCAGGGATTGCCGTTGTTGAACATGCTCTCCAGGGCGTCGCGCGCGGTCGGCTCGATGTTACCCTCCTCGGCCCTCATGGAGCGCAGCCCCAGCAGCACCTCGAACGGCTCCAGCCCCTTGGGGCACCGGATGGCGCAGGTGTTGCACGTCGTGCAGTCCCAGATCTCCGGCTTCTCGGAGAGCTCCTCCAGGCGGTCGTCCTCGACAGTGTCGTACATGAAACGGCGGACGTTCAGGTCGGTGCGAACCGTGACAGGGCAACCGCCGGTGCACCTGCCGCACTGAATACAACCGAGAAGGTCGTATTTCTGGACAAAAGTCCCGTGTTCGATGCTCATGTTTTACTCCATGTTCCGGTTCCCGACATGAATTGGCGCACCCTAACGGGCGCACCGCAACTCACATCCGATTTGAGCAGTTGAATTCTATACACAAATTTTTGTAAATATCAAATGATTTAAGGGGCCTTTAGAAACACCCCCGCACACCGCGATAAGGGCCCTGGCCAGGTCGATTTTCAGTGTACCAAGGGGCCTCGCAGCGCACCATGAGCGAGGTCAACCCTTGAAAGCAAGGAAGGTGTCAGACGCGGCGGCGGATCCTCTTGGCACCCCGCTCGACACCCCGCTTCGTCCTGGCGCGCCAGGCGTGCTCCTTGACGGGGCTGGTCCTGATGTCGAACGAGATAGTCAGTATCCTTGCAACGAAGGTCACCGCGATGCATACGACGGCGGCGATCCACGCCGGTGTCTTGAAACCCACGCCCAGGACCAGGAAGACGGTGACGCCGAGCGCCGCTACCACGGCGTACAGTTGACCCGGTTGGAAAATAATCGGGTCCTCTCTCGAGAGCACATCCCTCAAGAGGCCGCCGCCGATGGCGTTGACTATTCCTATCAGAGCGGCCGCGTAAACACTGAGGTCCAGGTCGATCGACTTCTGAGAGCCCACCACCGCGTAAAGGCCGAGGCCCGCGGCGTCCGCAAGGAGAATGACCAGCTTGACGCGTTTCTCTATCCTGTCGCCTATCAGGACGGCTATGACGACCGCGGCCGCCACCGCCGCGAGGTAACGCCAATCCTTGACCGCAGCCGGCACCTGCTGGAGGAATATCCCGTCACGGATGATCCCTCCCCCCAGGCCCACGGCGAGGGCCATCGCGACCATGCCGGTGAAGTCGTAGTCCTTCTCGTATGCGACCAGGGCGCCGGTCAGGGCAAAGAGGAACGCCGCGGAATAGTCGAGAGCGGCCGGAAGAACGAACTCCCCTTCGAGCATGGAACCCCCGCTGTCTGGACGGGCGCGAAAAGCCCGCCGATTTCAGGTAACAGTATATCCGACGGTGTGGCAGTTCAAGTAGGCGCAGGGGTGTTGAAAGGGCTGATGACCCCGGCGAGGAAGTATTTTTTTGACGAACCAGTCCGGCGAGTGGGCCCGACGGCCCGCGCCTCCGCTGAAGTGAGGGGGAAGACTATGGCTGAAACTGATCTCCGCTCGATCGTACACACGATGATGCCGCAGGTCCGCGCCGACCTCGAGAACCTTGTCCGCATACCTTCAGTCTCCCTGCCGGGATTCCCGGGGGAGCCACTGGGAAAGGCTGCGGAAGCCGTCGCGGAGCTGTTCAAGGGGGTGGGTGTCGGGAACGCCCGTGTCGCGGAGGTGTCGGGAGGGTACCCCACCGTGTACGGAGAGATCGAGGGGCCGCCCGGCGCGCCGACGGTCCTGCTTTATGCCCACTACGACGTGCAGCCGCCGGGCCCGGAAGAGAAATGGGACTCGCCCCCGTTCGAACCGGAGGAGAGGGGCGGGCGCCTGTACGGCCGCGGGGCGGCGGACGACAAGTCGGGTGTGGTGATGCATGCGGCGGCCATCCGCGCCTTCGAGGGCAAGCCCCCGGTGGGCATAAAGATCGTGGTGGAAGGCGAGGAGGAATCCGACAGCCACCTCGACGCCTACGTGCTGGAGAACCCCGATCCGTTTCAGGCCGACGTCATCGTGGTGGGGGACACCGGGAACTGGAAGGTGGGCGAACCTACCCTGACCACGACCCTCCGCGGGCTCGCTACATGCACGGTCGAGGTCAACACACTAAAAGAGCCCGTTCACAGCGGCATGTTCGGCGGGCCCGCCCCCGACGCTTTGATCGTGCTCATACATCTGCTCGCCGAGCTGCACGATGACATGGGCGGCCCTTGCGTTCCCGGGGTGGATTCGGGTCCGTGGGACGGCCTCGATTACTCGGAGGAGACCTACCGGGAGACCGCAGGTGTGCTCCCGGGGGTGCCTCTTGTGGGCAAGGGCACCGTGTCGGAGCGGTTGTGGACCAGCCCGTCGGTGACGGTGATAGGCCTCGACGCACCGCAGGTGGAAGGGGCCGCAAACGCGCTTATCCCATCTGCTCGCGCTCAGGTGAGCATGCGCGTGCCGCCGGGACAGGACTCCAGGGAGGCACGCGCGGCGCTGGCGCGCCACCTGGATGCGTCTGCGCCGTGGGGGGTGAAAGTGAACGTCACCGAAGGGCTCGAAGGTCCGGCCTTCCTCGCGAGGACGGACGGCCGGGGTTACGACGCGGCAAGGAAAGCCATGCTGGAGTCCTACGGCAGGGAAACAGTGCTCATGGGTCAGGGCGGCAGCATCCCCCTCATCAGCAACCTGAGCTCGATAGCTCCGGGCGCCGAGATAATCCTGTGGGGCGCGGAGGACGGCGTCGCCGCGATACACGCGCCCAACGAGAGTGTAGACCTCACCGAGCTCGAGCACTGCATACTGTCCGAGGCCTTATTCCTCAGGTACCTGGTCGTGTGAACGGCCCGGCCGCGTGCGAGGGAGTCCGACCGTGAGCGGAACAGGAACGCAGGCCGTGGACGCGGGTGGGAGTTCCAGCACCCCTCCGGCCGCCTCGGATGGCGGTCCGGGAGAGGCTTCTCACGAGATAGGGCTCATCCCCTGTGTAGCTTTCTGTGTGGGGACCATGATCGGCGGCGGCGTATTCACGCTCTCCGGGCTGGCTGTCGACCAGTCGGGGCCTTCGGCCATAATCGCCTACCTCGTAGCCGGCGCGGTGATGCTGCTCTCGGCCCTTTCTTTCGTGGTTATCTCGAGCCGCTCGCAACCGGGCGACTCCGGGTACGCCCCCCTGGGTGACATCCTCTCCCCGGGCTGGCGGTTCGTGGCCATGTGGGGTTTCTACCTGAACGCCGTCACCTGCATCGCCTGGGTGCTCCTTTCGTTCGGCTCCTACATGAACGAGTACTTCGTGGGTGCGATGGGGCAGGTGTCACTGGCACTCATCGCGGTCGCTTTCATCGCGCTTCTGAACCTCGGGCCGGCAGACCTGGTGGGCAGGACCGAGACCTGGCTGGTGGGTTTGAAGGTCTGCATACTGCTGGTCCTGGTGGGTTACGGCCTTGCCAGCATCGGCGCGATACAGTGGACCCCCTTCGTACCCGAGGGAGCGCAACTGGCCAAGACCACCGCTCTCCTGTTCACTGCCTATACCGGGTTCAACGTGGTTACCAACATGGCGGGCTCCGTCCGCGACCCGAAGAAGACGGTGCCGACGGCCATCGTGCTCTCCATCGGCATCTCGGCGCTCATCTACGTCGGGATCATAGTCGCCCTTCTGGCGAGCGGGGTTTCACCCCTCGGCGAATCGGGGCTTGGCAAGGCGGCAACCGAGCTGATGGGCTCCTGGGGCGGGCCGCTGGTGGCGTTCGCCGCGTGTGTGTCCACGCTGTCGGCGGCGAATGGAGATGTGCTGGGGGCGAGCGAGTTGATGATACGGCTGGCCAGGCAGGGGGATATCCCGCCCGGCGTGGGCAGGATCTCGCGACGGGGGCACCCTGTCTTCAGTGTGACACTGGCAGCGGGGATCGGGGCCCTGCTCATCGCGGTCGCCAGGGACGGCCAGCTCATAATCTCTCTCTCCAACGTGACCGCTATATTCGCCATGCTGGTGGTCAATGTCGGCGCCTTCCGGCTGGCCTTGCGCAAGTGGCCGGGCGAGGGAGTGAAGCTGCCCGGTGGGATCATCATACCGACGCTGGGCTTCCTGGCCGCGGCGGTTCAACTGCCCTCGCTGGGGCTCGAGGCGGTTATCGTGGGCGCGGGAATGACCGCGGTCGGCTACCTGATGTACTTGTTCCGCCACAACACCATGTTCGCGGGTGACCTGGCGGAGATGGAGCGTATGATCCATGAATTGGAGACCCCGCTTGCGCGAGCTCTCCGCCGCAAGAGATTCCCGTTGGGGACGGACCCTTAACCGAAAACTTCCGTTGGTGTCAGGCACCAACGGAAGTTTCAGGTGCCGAGGATGCCGCCCAGTATGCCGCCCGCCGATCCACCACCGCTGGTACTTGGACCGGCCATGGTTGTCCGGGGAGGTTCCTCGCTCGGCTGCACTATCACGTAGCCCTGCCCCTGGAACGCGAGCTGGAACGTCTCGCCGCTCGTCATCGAGGTGAACATGCCCTTGAGGCTCTTCAGGTTAGCGTCCACGTTGACAGAAGGCTCCAGGCCGTACGACCAGGCGATGGTCGCGTTAGGGTCCGTGTAGGTCGGCTGGTCCGGAGTGACCGCCAGGGTCATGGGCTCGCCCTTGCTTATAAGGGCTAGGTACCCGGTCCCGTTCAGCTCGACCGTCCACATGCCGCCGGACATCATACCGGCAGCCCCTTTTATCATCTTGATATCCCAGGAGATACTGGGGGTGAATGCCAGCAGGTTCAGCGACTCCACTCCGATACCTTCGTTGTTGAGGTAGAGGAGGATGATGTCGTTGGCGCCGTCCGCCAGGAAAAGGTCTCCCTGCCCCGAGGCTTCCATAAGCGTGAACTGCTCGCCGGAGACCTGCTTCTTGATCCACTTGCTGGCGCCGCCGCCCTGCCGGGCGAAGTTCATCTGACCCTGATAGGCGACCATTGCGCCCGCCTTGGTCAGGACCTGGCCGCCCGCCGCGGCCATATTGACCTTCAAGAGCTTCTTGTTCTGGAGGACGAATGCGTCCTCGACCTCGACCTCCTTGGACTGCTCGAGCAGATTGGAGAGCATTATGGCTCTTTCCATGGCTCCTCCTGATCCCGCGCCTCGCCCTGAGGCTGCGCCTGAGCCCGGGCGGTGCGCGATTGTACGGGCGTCAGCGGGTCACGCCGACATATATCTTCACGGAAGCCCCGGGGCCAGCCTCGGAGTTTGCGGGCGGGTCCTGGCTCATGACCCTCCCCACTCTTGACTGGTCGGTCGTCGCCTGGTTGATGACGGTCACCACGAAGCCGGCCTCGACCAGGGTGTTCTCGGCGTCAGCCTGGAGCTGGCCGACCACGTTGGGCACTTTGGGCGGCTTCTCGGCCACTGTTATGGTCACGGTGGAGCTCTTGGGGGTGCTCTCACCCGCCGCGGGGTTCTGCTCGAGAACCGTGCCCACGGTTGCCGTGGAGGACGACTGGGTCTGCACCTGCACCTGGAAACCGGCTTCCTCCAGCCTTTGTGTGGCAGTGGCCTGGGAAAGCCCCACCACGTTAGGCACGTTCTCCGACTCGGGACCCTTGCTGACCACTATCGAGACTGAACTCCCCTTGGCCGTCTTCTCTCCACCCGCGGGAGACTGCGACAGTACTTTCCCCTTAGCCACCTGCGTGCTGAAGCTCTCGCTGGTGTCCCCGAGCTCGAGGTCGGCCTCCTCCAGCGCGGCCTCGGCCTCGGCGGGGGTGAGCCCCACCACGCTGGGGACGTTCACGAGGTCCTCACCCTCGTTGACCACGACCTTAACCGTGCCGCCTTTCTGCAGCTGGCTGCCCGGCGCAGGATCCTGGCTTATTATCACGTCGGCTGGCTGGCTGGCGTCACGGACCGTCTTGCTCACCTCGAGCTCCAGGCCGGCTTCGGCCAGCGTCGCCTTGGCCTGCGCCTGCGTCTTGCCGACGACGCTCGGCACGGATATACCCCCGGTATCCCTCACTATAGCCCAGACGCCCACGCCCACGCTCG
>JAGUWJ010000029.1 GCA_020062425.1 Actinomycetota bacterium | reverse complement strand
CGGAGGCGCTGTCGACGTTCGCTTCTCCGATCACCAAGCCGACCACCCGCGCGCTGGCGGAGGCGTACTCGTACGCGTCGAAGCCGGTGGGCCCGTCCGCGCGGGACAGCTCGGAGAATACGTCCGACTGGCCGGGGGTGTCGTGCTCCCTCGACATGCGCGCCCGCTCGCGCTGCTCCTCCATGAGCCGCTCGAACGCCGCCCTGTCCACCTTCATCCCGGCGTCGGTGACTATCTCCTCCGTGACCTCCAGCGGGAAGCCGAGCGTGTCGTGCAGGTAGAAGACAGTCTTGCCGTCGATGGTGTCCTTTGCGCCGTCGCGGTGCTCCTCGATGACGTCACGAAGGAGCTCCATACCCTGCTCCAGGGTCTGGCCAAAGCGCTCCTCCTCGGAGCGGATGACTCCTGTTACGAGCTGGTGGTGCTCCTTGAGGTCGGTGTATACACCTCCAAGAAGCTCGACCACGGTGTCGGCCAGCCCGTCCAGAAAAGCGCCCTCTATGCCGAGCAGCCGTCCGTGCCTCACCGCGCGGCGCAGGAGCCTGCGCAGTATGTAGCCCCTTCCCTCGTTGGAGGGGATGACCCCGTCGGAGATGAGGAACGAGGCTGCCCTGGCGTGGTCGGCGACTACCTTTATCGATATGTCGGAGGCCGGGCCGCCGCCGAGCTTTACCCCGGAGAGGGCGCCGATGGCCTCGACTATGGGCGAAATGAGGTCTGTCTCGAAGATAGTGGTAACGCCCTGCTTGAGCGCGGCGACGCGCTCGAGGCCCATGCCGGTGTCGATGTTTTTCTTGGGAAGGGGGATGAGCGACTGGTCGGGCTGGCGGTCGTACTGCATGAAGACAAGGTTCCACAGCTCCAGGAAGCGGTCGCAGCCGCAGCCGGCCTCACAGGCTGGCCCGCAGGCGTATTGCTCACCCCGGTCGTACAGTATCTCGGAGCACGGCCCGCACGGGCCGGTGGAGCCCATGTCCCAGAAGTTCTCGTCGGCGCCGAGCCTGATGACACGCTCCGGCGCGACGTCGGGTGTGGACCGCCAGATGGCCTCGGCCTCCTCGTCCTCCTCGAAGACCGATATCCAGAGCGACCCGGGGTCGATTCCGAATACCTCGGTGACGAGCTCCCAGGCCCAGGGGATGACGCTCTCCTTGTAATAATCGCCGAACGAGAAGTTGCCCAGCATCTCGAAGAAGGTGTTATGCCGGGCGGTTATGCCGACTGAGTCTATGTCGGTAGTGCGCAGGCACTTCTGGACCGAGGTGGCACGCGGGTACGGCGGCGCCTCCTCCCCCAGGAAGTACGGCTTGAACTGGACCATGCCCGCGTTGGTGAGGAGCAGGGTGGGGTCGTTGGGCACCAGCGATGAGCTGGGGACCACCCTGTGCTCCCTCTCGCGGAAGAACTCTATGAAGGTCTGTCTGATCTCGTCGCTCTTCAACAGCTGCTCCGTCGGCTTAAGCGAACCACCTCCCGGTGGGAGGTGGAATGAGCGGTATCAAAGCCGGTCTTCTTAAGGCTTACTTCTTCCTCCACTTGCTGTAAGCCTTTCCTGCCCCGGCCCCGACCCCGATAATCTTGACCACCGGCGAGGTCACGACCTCCTGCACCACCTTGGTGGCGGCGTTGGCCTTCTCGGAAACGCCTTCGAGGGCGGTGAGGATGCCGTCGACGCGGTCGAGCTCGGTGTTGACATGGTCCATGGTGGTCTGGAAGCGGGTCATCAGCGGGATGGTCTCGACCCGGACCTCGTCCAGGAACCTGTTCGTTATGCCCAGCATCTGCACGAGCTTGAAGAGCACCCATGCGGTCAGCACAGCCATGACCGCGAACGCGACCGCCGCTATGAGCCCTGCCAGTTCACCGATGTCCATCCGTCGCCTCCTGCTCTGACTTGCCGTTTACTATAACATTTTCTCCGGGGACACCAACGGAAGTCCCTACACGTCAAGTTGGGCCTGTTGTGGTCCCGGGCGCAGGTTGAGGTCGCGGAGTTGATCCGGGGACACCTCGTCCGGTGCGCCGGTCATCAGGTCCGACGCGCTCTGCGTCTTGGGGAACGCTATCACGTCGCGTATCGACTCCCGCCCCGCGAGCAGCATGGCCAGCCTGTCCAGCCCCAGCGCTATCCCCCCGTGCGGAGGCGCGCCGTAGTTGAGCGCATCCAGCAGGAAGCCGAACTTGGTGCGGTACTCGGCCTCGGGGATGCCCAGCAGGCGGAACATCTTCTCCTGGACCTCGCGGCGGTGTATTCGGATGGACCCCCCGCCGATCTCGCTCCCGTTGATGACGATGTCGTAGGCTCGTGCCTTCGCCGCGAGCGGCTCTTCCTCCAGGCGCGCGAGCGACTCCTCCGTCGGGCTGGTGAACGGGTGGTGCAGAGACTGGTAGCGCTTCTCCACCGCGTCGTACTCGAGCAGGGGGAAGTCCACTATCCAGGTGAACTCAAACCGGCTGGCGTCGGCCACGCCCATCTTCTCCGCCACCTTCCCCCGTAGCTGGTGCATTATGTCGTTATATGAGGCTCTGGGGCCCGCCAGAACGAATGCTGCGTCTCCCGTCTCGAGCTCGAGTGATGCCTTTAGCCCCGCGAGCTCCTCTTCGGAGAGGAACTTCGCCACCGGCGAGCGCATGCCGCCGTCCTCGGGGATGAACCACACCAGACCGCCCGCCCCCAGCTCCTGGACGCTCTTGTTCCATGCGTCCAGCTCGGAGCGGGACATGTCTCCTCCGCCCTCGACCCGCATGCCGCGGACGCTTCCGCCCGCCTTGAGCGCCTCCGCGAACACCTTGAACCCAGTCCCGGCGAATACCTCATCGAGTGTTGCCATGCGCATCCCGAACCGCAGGTCGGGCCTGTCGGTGCCGTAGCGCTCCATCGCCTCCGAGTACGGCATGCGGGGAAGCGGCGTCTGGATCTCGATGCCCAGCGCCTCCGCGAAGACCGCTGCCAGCATGCCGTCGATGGTCCGTATGATGTCGTCTTCGTCCACATACGACATCTCCAGGTCCACCTGGGTGAACTCCGGCTGGCGGTCGGCGCGCAGGTCCTCGTCCCTGAAGCATCGCGCTATCTGATAGTAGCGGTCGAAGCCGGAGACCATCAGCACCTGCTTGAAGAGCTGGGGCGACTGCGGCAGTGCGTAAAAGCGACCCGGCTGGACGCGGCTGGGCACCAGGTAGTCGCGCGCGCCCTCGGGCGTGCTCTTACAGAGCTGCGGGGTCTCTATCTCGGTGAACCGCTCCGAGTCGAGGTAAGCGTGCACCACCTTGACTATACGGTGGCGCATCTTCAGCGCGCTGTGCATCTCGTCCCGCCTGAGGTCGAGGTAGCGATACTCCAGGCGGATGCGCTCGTCCACCCCGATGTCGTCCCGTATCTCGAACGGGGGCGTCTCGGCCGTGTTCAGCACCTCCACCTCGAGGGCGAGCACCTCCACCGCGCCGGTCTTCATGTCAGGGTTCTCGGTGCCCTCCGGCCGGGCGCGCACCTCGCACCTCACCGCCAGCACGTACTCGGGCCGTACGTCCTCTGCCGCGCGGTGGACCTCCCCGGAGGTGCGCGGGTCGAACACCGCCTGCACCAGCCCGGTGGTGTCGCGCAGGTCTATGAAGATGAGTCCACCGTGGTCGCGCCTCCTGGCGGCCCAACCGTTCAGGACCACCTCGCGGCCCACGTCGTCCGGGCCCAGCTCCCCGCACCAGGCGTTTCTCTTGAGCACGAACGAGACCTGCAGTTCGTCGCGGCCTTTCTCAGACATCTTCGCTCCCCGCCTCCAACATCTCCCTTATCGCGGGGACCATCCCGGCGAGCGAGACCTCGACCTGGCTCGACCTGTCAAGGTCCCTAATGGTTATCTCCCCCCGCTCCAGCTCGTCCTTGCCGACGATGAGCACAAGCCTCGCCCCCAGCCTGTCCGCCTGCTTCATCTGAGATTTGAGGCCTCGGTCCATGAAGTCAGCGTCGGCGCTCACCCCCGCTTCGCGCAGGGCGACCAGTATGTCGAGCACGCTGCTGCGCTCGACCCCCGGCGCCCCGGCGACGAACACCGAGAGCCTCGGGGGTGTGAAAGGGTCGAGGCCTTGAGCCTCCAGCGCGAGGAGCAGGCGCTCTATCCCCAGGCTGAAGCCGACCCCGGGGGTCTCCGGGCCGCCGAGTTGCTCGGCGAGACCGTCGTAGCGGCCTCCCGCCGAGACGGTGTTCTGGGCGCTCAGCCCTTCGAACTTGAACTCGAAAGCGGTGTTGGTGTAGTAGTCGAGTCCGCGGACCAGCTTCGGGTCCACCCGGAAGGCCACGCCGAGCGTCTCCAGGTGGTCCACCACCTCCTGGAAGTGCACCCTGCACTCGGGGCAGAGCTGCTCGCCGATGGCTGGCGCGGCCTCGAGAGCCTCCCGGCAGCGTTCGTTCTTGCAGTCGAAGACACGCATGGGGTTCTCGCGCGACCGGCGGCGGCACTCCTCGCAGAGGGCCTGGGATATGCCCTCCAGGAACCCGCTCAGCATCCGCACGTAGCTGGGCCTGCACTCGCCGCAACCGACGCTGTTGACGACCAGTTCATAGGCCTCCAGCCCGAGCCGCTTGAACAGGACGTCGGATATGGAGATTATCTCCGCGTCGATGAATGTGTCGCGGGTGCCGATGACCTCCGCCCCGAGCTGGTGGAACTGCCTGAACCGCCCCGCCTGGGGACGCTCTCTGCGGAACATCGGCCCTGCGTAGAAAAGCTTCTGGGGAAGACCCTGCGCGAAGAGGCTCCTCTCGAGGTAAGCCCTGATGACCGGGGCCGTGGCCTCCGGGCGCAGGGAGAGCGACTCGCCGCCCTGGTCCTCGAAGGTGTACATCTCCTTGGTGACGATGTCGGTCGCCTCGCCGATGCCGCGGCGGAACAGCTCCGTGCTCTCGAGCATGGGCGTGCTGATGCGCCTGTAGCCCCGCGTGGCAAGGATCTCGCTCGCCGCCGCGAGGAGTGCTTCCACCTTCTCCGACTCGGGGTAGATGAAGTCGAAGGTCCCCCGGGGCGCCCGGTACCTGGGTTCCATTGTTCAGGCACCTCCCTCGAGATCGCGCAGGAAGGGGTTGGACACCCTCTCGGCGCCCACGGTCGTGGCGGGCCCGTGGCCGGGGAAGATGCGCGCGGTATTGGGCAGCGTGAAGACGTACCGCCGCACCGAGTCGAGCAGCTCGGACATGGAGCCGCCCCTGAGGTCGGTGCGCCCCACCGAGCCCTGGAAGACCAGGTCGCCGCAGAAGAGGTTGCCCTCGCAGAGGAAGCTGAGCGAGCCCTTGGTGTGACCTGGCGTCGCCAACACCTCCACTGTGTGATCGCTGAAGGAGAGCGTGTCTCCCTCGCGGATAAGTTCGACGCCGCTGGGCTTCGAGACGACCAGCGAGCCGAGCTTTGAGGCGAGGCCCTGCACGGAGCCGGTCAGGGCGCCGGAGTCGAGCTCCGAGATGTAGGCGGTGGAGCCGGTGGCCTCGGCCACCTTGCCCACCGCCCCCACGTGGTCCATGTGCCCGTGAGTACAGAGGATCCCCAGGCATTGGAGCCCGAGGCCGCGCGCTGCGTCGGCCACGCCTTTCGCGTCGCCGCCCGGGTCTATGATGTAGCCCTCTTTCGTCTCTTCGTCCATCAGCACGTAGCAGTTGGTGCCGAGCATGCCGACCTGCAGGACCTTGATGCCGAGTTCTCCCAAAAGTTCACCCCTCGAACGAGAATCACTGATTGATGAATGATACCACTATCGGTTCTCAAAGGATGAGCGTCACGGGGCCTTCGTTCTCGATGCTGACCGTCATCATCGCGCCAAACACACCCGTTTTCACTTCCAGCCCTGAGGCCGCGAGCCGCGCCGCGAACTCTTCGTAGAGCGGCTCGGCGCGCCCAGGGTCCTCGGCGTCGACGAAAGAGGGCCTCCTTCCCTTTCGGGTGTCGCCCAGCAGGGTGAACTGGCTCACCACCATGATCTCGCCGGATATGTCGGCGACCGAGAGGTTCATCCTGCCCTCGTCGTCGGGGAATATGCGAAGGTTCAGCACCTTGTCCGCCGTATACGATATCTCCGGCTCGCCGTCGCCCTTGGCGATGCCGAGCAGGACCAGCAGCCCGGCGCCGATCTCTGAATGGAGCTCCCCGTCGATGGTGACCCTGCAGGAGCTCACCCGCTGAACTACGGCTTTCATCTCAACTCCTCGATTTACCCCTGGGGACAGACACCGTAAGGTAAATTCTGGACCGCTTATTAGACTATCTGAAAATATTTACCTTACGGTGTCTGTCCCCAGGGGTTAATTTCAGGCCTGGGTCTCCTCGGTTTGCGTTATCTCGTAGGCGTCTATCACGGAGTCGATCTTCTTCAGGTCGCGGATTATCTCCTCCAGATGTACGTCCGAGCCTATCTCGAACATGAAGTTGCTCTTGGAGAGGTGCTCCATGTCGGCCGAGAACGAGGCCGAGAGAATGTTTATCTGGTGGTCGCCCAGCACGGTCGTGATGTCGCGCACCAGCTTGGGGCGGTCCCAGGCCTCCACGCAGATCTCCGCGGAGCGCAACCTGGGCTGCGTGCCCTCCCAGCTCACCTCGATCATCCGGTCCGAGTCGCGCGAGAGGTCGAGCACGTTCCGGCAGTCCCTGCGGTGCACGGAAACCCCCCTGCCCCTGGTCACGAAGCCCACGATCTCATCCCCCGGCGCCGGGAAACAGCACCTGGCCACCTGCACCAGGGCGTTGTCTATACCGTGTACCCGGATGCGCTGTCCGAGCGCCGGCTCCGCGCCCT
>JAGUWJ010000025.1 GCA_020062425.1 Actinomycetota bacterium | reverse complement strand
CCTGAAGGAGGGGGGGTAGTACGAGAACGTGCGTCGGGGTCACCGCGCGCCGCCAGTAACGTATCCGTACTGGAATCAACCAGAAACCGCAAGGCTTCAGACGATGTAGGAAGTTGTGATGTTGGGTATGCACGCGAGGCTCCCGGGCTCGAACACGGTTCGTTATGAGGCGCGTGGGGTGGTTCGAATCCCACCCCCTCCGCCAGGACCCCGAAGGGGCACTGGGACACCGCGTGTGGAGACATGAGACGACCGGCGACAGCTGTCATGGCCATACTCTGTATCGCACTTCTCCTTTCGTCGTGCGGAGGGTCGGATAAACCCGCTGGTGACTCGCGGTCGAGTCCGTCCGCTGGCCGCTCCACCGATGCCGACAAGCTGTCGGGTCTCTGTTTCAGCCCTTTCGTCAAAGACAGCCCTGCGCAGGGAGGTTCGATAATCCCTACCGTCGTAGAGCAACTTCTCGACACGATCGCCCCGCATACCCTTGGGATCCGGACCTTCAGCTCGACAGGCATAGGCGTTGACATTGCCCGCGCTGCCAACGCGAGGGGCCTCAGTGTTGCCGCGGGATGCAACATCGAGGGTGACATGGCAGCGAACGATATCCAGGTCGACGGTCTTATCGAGCTGTGCCGCAGTGGCCTGGCCTCAATAGCCGTCGTTGGGGAAGAGACGCTCTACTTCAAGTTTCTCAGTGAGGAGCAGCTGATCGATTACATCAGGCGCGTGAAAGCAGCGGGAGCGAAGGTGACCACCAGCGAGACCTGGGGCGAACTCATCGGGCACCCGGCGGTCATATCCGAGTGTGACGTGGTTATGGCCAACATGTTCCCGTACTGGGAAGAAGTGAACATACGCGATTCGATCGAGTACCTGGACTCATGCTACCGCAAGGTCAAGAAGGCCGCGGGCGACAAGGAAGTCATCGTCGAGACGGGCTGGCCGTCGGAGGGTGAGGCGAAAGGTGAAGCTGTGGCCAGCCCCGAAAACGCCCGGACGTTCCTGCAGGATTTCACCGCCTGGGCGCGCGACCGCGGCGTCGCATACTTCTACTTCGAGGCCTTCGACGAACCCTGGAAGGCGAATCGCGAGGGATCAGTGGGAGCGCACTGGGGTATCTGGGATAGCAACGGTCAACTCAAGCCGTCAATGACCGGCGTCTTCGACCGATGAAGAAAGCCCGAGCAGAGGTGCTCGGGCAGGTGTTCTATTGTAAGAAGAGGTCAGATCACTTTCTTTGCAGATCGCTCAACAGGGCTCATTCAGCACTTGGGAAGCTGGGCTGGAATCGCGACGCTCGTGCCGGCAATGTACCGCGACCAGCGGCTTCGCCTGTAGCTTTCCGGAGAGGAGCGGAGTACTGAAGCCAGTTCTCGGGAGCTCACCGGGGCCCAATCATCCTTGACAGTGCCTCTTTCTGGCCTTTTGTCAGTGCCGCTGACCGAGCTTCTTACCTTTGTCTCACACCTGGCTGTCATATCTGATCTCCCTCTCTCCGTAATTTATGACACTCTGTTATACCATAAGATATGACATAACGTTATATTTGTCAAGACAATTTGTTGCAGAAAGAAAAAGAAGAGGGTAGGATTGTCAAAGGGCAATACAGGGGCGGCACGAGTTGATCTACAGAGACATCGGCAAGAGGATTCAGAAAGCCCGGGAGGAAGCGGGACTCTCTCAGGAGGAGCTCGCTTCAGCGCTCGGCATCACACAGTCGGCGCTTTCCAACTACGAACTCGGCAAGAGGCGACTTTACCTCGCCAACATGGAACAGATAGCGAAGGTCCTGGAGCGCCCCTTGAGTTACTTCATGGAAGAGGAGGGCTCCGACGGCGAGGAAGCCTCTACAGAGCAGGAATCCCCCGACGAGGTCACAGCCGAGATCAACAGGCTCCTGCCGGAGCTGGATCAGGAAGAGCGGCAGGAACTCCTTAACTACATGAAGTGGAGAAGGGATAGATCGAAATGATCGGATTCGACCTGACCGATGAGCAGATGACATACATGCGGGCGGCGCGAGAGTTCGCCGAAACGCAGATGAAGCCTTATGCCGCGGAGCTGGACCGCAGGGAAGACGCGTTCTTCGACTGGAACATCGTACACAGGTTTGCCGAGGCGGACCTGCTGGGTCTGCCTATCCCCTCGGAATACGGCGGACCTGGTGTCGACTGCCTTACCGAGGCCATCATCGCCGAGGAACTGGGGGCGGGCTGTGCCGGCATAACAGTGGTCGCGGGAAGCACCTGGCTCGCTGTCATCAGCATCATGCTGGTCGGTAACGACGAGCAGAAGGCTCGCTACCTACCCAGAATATGTGGTAAAGACGGCAGGCTGGCGGCACTGGCCTCCACCGAGACCGAAGCCGGGTCCGACATAGCAGGCATGAGGACGCTCGCCACAAGAAAAGGCGGCACTTACATTCTCAACGGGCGCAAGCACTACATCACCAACGCCGGACTCGCCGACTTCTACGTCGTCTTCGCGACAACGGACCCCTCCAAACGCCACGCCGGCATCAACGCGTTTATCGTGGACGGCGATTCCAGAGGGCTTTCGATCGGACGCATCGAGGACAAGATGGGCCTGCGCGCGAGCCGCAACGCGGAGCTCATCCTGGAGGACGTTGAGGTACCCGCCGAGAACCTTCTCGGTGAGGAAGGCACGGGCTTCCTGGTCCTCATGCAGACCCTGGATACCTCCAGGCCGAGCCTGGGGGCCATCTCAGTAGGCCTCGCGCGCGCGGCCTTCGAGGCCGCCCTCGCTCATGCCCGGCGGCGCGTGCAGTACGGCAGGCCGCTCATCCAGAATCAGGGGGTTTCTTTCATGCTCGCCGACATGGCGACCGACATAGACGCCGCGCGGCTTCTGACGTGGAGAGCGGCGTGGCTCACCGACAGGGGCATGGACTCCACCAGGGCTTCCTCGATGAGTAAGGTGAACGCCACCGAGACCGCGGAGCGCGTCTGTAGCAAAGCCATGGAACTCCTGGGCGCTATAGGCTACTCGAAGGACCTGCCTCTGGAGAAGCTCCTGCGCGACGCCAAGGCGATGTCCATCTACGAGGGGGCCAACCTTATACAGCGGATAATAATCAGCTCCGCGCTCTAGGGACGCCCGGTGCTTCTCGGAGCGACATTTATACCTATAATAGAGGCCAGCGAGAAACCAGCGCCCGTAGCTCAATTGGATAGAGCGTCCGGCTACGGACCGGGAGGTTCGGGGTTCGAGTCCCTGCGGGCGTGCCAGCTCCCGAGCGGCGGGAACTGCCGCCGCTCCCGACCAATAGAGGAACATTCTTGGCGACCCACCGCGACTTCATGAGGATAGCGCTCGACGAGGGTGAGAAGGCCCGAGCCGAAGGCGAAGTGCCCGTGGGCGCCGTCGTCGTACGGGACGGGCTGGTCCTTGCCCGGGCTCACAACCGGCGCGAGTCCTCCAACGACCCGAGCTCTCATGCGGAGATACTGGCACTGCGGTCGGCCTGCGGGAAGATGGGCGACTGGCGTCTCCCAGGTACAGCACTGTACGTCACGCTCGAGCCGTGCGCGATGTGCGCGGGCGCGATCGTCCTTGCCAGGGTCGAGACGGTCGTATTCGGGGCGAGCGACCCCGCGGCGGGCGCGGGCGGCTCAGCGTATGACATTCTCGAGGACGGGAAACTCGGGCACCGGGTTCAAGCCATCGCGGGCGTGCTCGAAGACGAGTGCCGCGAAGCCTTGCAGGGCTTTTTCGATGGCCTGCGCTAGCCCGGGAGTTCTCACGCACCCCCCGGCTCAAATAGAATAGGGGGCGTCCGGGACGACCACGCTTTGAAATGCAGAACCGGCGGTTTATTGAAAGGGGAAGCTAATGGGTGGAAGAGTGCTTCGGACGAGCCTGTGCGACATGCTGGACATCGAATACCCCATACTCAGCGCCGGCATGGGGCCGAACCTGCTCGGGGAAGAGACGGGCGCACCCGTGGAACTGGTGGTCGCCGTCTCCGAAGCGGGTGGGCTTGGCGTGCTGGGAGCAAGCGGCTACTCTATCGACGAGCTGAGGCAGTCCATAAGGGAGATAAAAGAGAAGACCGATAAGCCCTACGGGGTGGACCTGCTTCTACCCAAGAACCTCGCCGGAGCCGACGAGCTCGCGGGAGCCGGGGCCGCCGACATCCCCTTGAGCGACATCCTGAAGACGCTGCCCAGGGAGTATCAGGACTGGATAGCCAAGATGAGAGACGATCTGGGCCTTGCCGAGGTGGAGATAATAGTGAAGAGCGACAACACCACCATGCGGCCCAAGGAGGCTGTCCAGGTCTGCTTGGAGGAGAAGATACCGCTGTTCTGCTCGGGGCTGGGCAACCCCGGCTGGATGGTGGAGGACGCCCACGCGAACGGCGTGAAGGTGCTCGCCATAACCGGAAACACCAAGAACGCGAAGCGCATGGCCGATGCCGGAATAGACCTGCTGGTGGCCCAGGGCCACGAGGCGGGAGGGCACACCGGAAGGATAGGCACCATGGCGTTGGTCCCTCCGTGCATCGACGCGGCTTACCCTGTGCCCGTACTCGCTGCAGGCGGCATCGCCGACGGCAGAGGGCTGGCGGGCGCGCTTGCCATGGGCTGCGTGGGGGTGTGGGTCGGCACCCGATTTCTGGCTACGACTGAGGGCGGCGCGCCGGATTCCATCAAGCAGAACATCGTCGAGGCATCGGACGAGGACACCCGCGTGAGCACCATGTTCACAGGCAAGACGCTCCGCTCGATCTACTCGCGCTTCCACGACGCCTGGAACGCGTCTGGGCTGGAGCCGCTGCCCTTCCCCATGCAGATAATGATCTCGAGCACGCTGCTCAGGGCTTTCATAGACCAGAACATCGGCGACTACATCGGCGGTTTCGCCGGCCAGGCCTCGGCCTTGATACACGAGATAAAGCCTGCCGGTGAAGTGCTCGCGGATATGGTCGAGCAGGCCGCCGACATCCTTACAAAGAAGCTCCCCGAGAGCGTGACCGTGAAGTAGCGACGACACGCGTCATACTTATCATGAGAGCCCTCACTGCCGGGGGCTCTTTCTCTTGCGCTGAAGACGCAATCCGATAAGATATTCGACGGAGAGGTGTCCGAGTGGCCGAAGGAAGCGGTCTCGAAAACCGTTGTGGGCGTTAGTCCACCGTGGGTTCGAATCCCACCCTCTCCGCCAGGCCCCGCAGAGGCCTGAAGGAGAGGGTAGTACGAGAAGACACGTCGGGGTCACCGCGCGCCACCTATGACGTCACCGATCTGAAACCACCATAAATCGTAGGGCTTCAAACGATGCACCTAGCCGTGATGATGAGCCTGCCGCGAGACTCCTTGGCTTGTACAAAGTGTGTGAAATAGGCGCGTGGGGTGGTTCGAGGCTCAGACCGAGCGCTGGTAAGTCTTGAACGCGTGCGTAGCGAAGAAGACACCGACGACCGACAGCCCCGCGAGCAGCAGCAGCCTCATGCCGATTATCGCCCAGTTCGGGTTCGGGCTCACAGCCGCGCGCCCGGCCTCAACAGCCCAGTTGACCGGGTTGTAGCGCGAGATCGCCCTTATCCAGCCGGGGACCAGGTTCGGTGCCATGAACACGGTCGAGAGGAACATGAGCGGCAGCAGGATGAAGTTCACGGCTGCGGCCACCGTCTCCTGTTGCCCGGACATGAGCGCAATGCCGTTGGACAAGGCAGCGAAGGGCAGCGCCAGCATGATTGAGCAGAGGAAGAGCAGGAGTATCCCCGTCAAGCCACCGCTGAAGCGGGCGCCCATGAGCAGCGCGAGCCCTACGAGAATGAGCGACTGGATTATCAGAGTCACTCCCATCTGGGTCAGCCGGCCGGCGATGAGCGACACGCGCTTGATAGGCGTCTGCAGGAAGCGGTCGATCACGCCCCGGTTCACGTCCTCTATGATGCTCATTCCGCTCCACGCCGTACCGAACAGCGCGTTGAGGATTATGATGCCAGGCGTAAGGAAGACCAGGTAGCTGGTCGTTGCGAAGCCGGGTATCAAGGTGATCTTCTTGAAGAGCTGCGAGAACACCACGAGGTAGAGGACGGGCTGGAAGAGCATGAGCGCTATGTAGACGGGCTGGCGCATGAGGTTGCGCAGGTGCCTGCCCGCCATGTACCAGCTGTCCCTGATGCCTGCGATCACCTGCCCTCGCCCCCTTCCTTCTTCGCCCGCTTGGCCCCCGCCCCCGCGGCAGCCGCCTCTTCGCCCGCCTGGTCGACCTCGGCGAACCGGCGCCCGGTGTAGAGCAGGTAGGCGTCGTCGAGCGAGGAGCGCGAGACTGTGACGGAGTCGATCTGTATGCCGGCGCTCTCGAGCTCTGAGAGGACGCGAGGTACGGCCCGCGCCCCTACGTCGGCTCTCGCCCTGAGCCTCCTGTCCTCGACGACCACGTCACTGACGTCTTCGATCCCTGCAAGCGAACGCTTTACCAGGTCGGGGTCGACGGCACCGGCAAGCTCGACGAAGAGAGCATCGCCCTGGAGCGTGCTCTTGAGCTCGTCCGGCGTCCCCGTGGCCACCACGTGCCCGCTGTCGATTATCGAGATGAGCTCCCCGTAGCGCTCCGCTTCCTCCAGATAGTGGGTGGTGAAGAGTATGGTCATACGCTGTCCCTGGACGAGCCTGTCGATCTCCTCCCAGAGAGCGTGCCGCGCCTCGGGGTCCAGCCCCGTCGACGGCTCGTCGAGGAAGAGCACATGGGGCCGGTGGACGAGTCCCAGCGCCACGTCCAGCCTCCTCGTCATACCGCCTGAGAAACCCTTGACCAGCCTTTTCGCGTCCTTCGACAGCCCGAACTGCTCGAGCAGCTCGGATACCCGAGTCTTGAGCTCGGGCCCCTTGAGCCCGTACACGCGGCCCTGGAGCGTGAGATTCTCGCGGGCGGTCGCGGTCAGGTCCGCGGTCGAGCGCTGATCCACGACTCCTATCATCTTTCGGACCCGGTCGGGGTCCGCCTTGACGTCGATGCCCGACACAACAGCCTGGCCATCGTCGGCGGTAGTGAGCGTCGTCATTATCTTGACCGTGGTAGTCTTGCCCGAGCCGTTCGGCCCGACAAGCCCGTAGCACATGCCGGCCGGGACCTCCAGGTCCAGGCCGTCGAGCGCCACGACGTCGCCCCTGTATGTCTTCTTCAGTCCGCGGGCCACAATGGCCGCGTCTTCACTGCGTGTTTCGTCAGGCATTGCGGTACTCTCCTGTCGCTGGTTCAGGACGAGGGGAATCCAAAGGATGCACATCCTGAATGACTATGCTACAAGAGTCGCATCAGTACAAGACTTTTCACCGAGCGGTAAAGGATATAGAATGTAAATGGCCCACCTGATGGAGATGCCTCGTCACTCGCGTACTCCTAATGCTCCCCCAGCTTTGCGGAAGGCGGAATGCGTTTATAGAGGGATTCTTGTAATCAGCTCCGGCCGGTAGATAGAATGTCATTAGCAGAATGGCTGTCGGAGCATGTCGATTACGGCTTGCCGGGTGACACTCTCGTCCGGCAAAGGAGGTGGACTCATTGGCCAGGAAAGCGCTACTGCTATTCGCTTTGATCTCACTGGTTCTGTCGGTCACCTTGGCGCTTGCGTTACCTGTCCAGGCGGCTTACACGTGGACGTCTACTGGCGGGCCGGGTGCCGGTGACGGGGAAGGGCCGCTCTGCGCCGCGTACGACAGCTCAAGAAACCTCATCTACACTGGATGTGTTGACGGCAGCATGTGGAGGCTCGACCAGTCATCCGGTACGTGGACCGGCATCGGAAACCCGGCGGGTTCTGCCGCAGCAGCGATGGCTTACAGCGGTACGGTTCTCTATATCGGCACCCAGAACGGCGGGATCTACAGGAACGTCAGCCCAGCCAACAGCAGCGTCTGGGCAGTGATGCGGACGCCCAACGGTGTGGGCGTCGCGAGCCTTGCTTTCGACGGTACACGCTTGTTCGCGGGGCTCCAAAACGGCACAGTCATCAGAAACCTCAGCCCTGCCACGGGCAACACATGGCAGGCTGCGGGGACTCCCGACGGCACCATGGTCTATACGCTCGACATCTTCGGTGCGAACCTTTACGCGGGGACGGGGATGGGCAGGGTCTATAGGAACTCGAACCCCGCAAACGGCTCAACGTGGGCAAATGCCGGGACCCCAGACGGCAGCATAGTCTTTACCCTGACGCACGACAGCGCAAGGTTGTACGCAGGGACCTTCAACGGAAAGGTCTGGAGAAATCCCAATCCATCAACGGGGACCACCTGGCAGGACGCCGGCAGTCCCGATGGAGTTAACGTAGCATGGCGAGGGCTCAGCTACGATCGTGCAAACGATGTCCTTTATGCGTTCTCCCACGGGGACGCCCGCATAACCAAGAACATAAACCCTTCCACCGGGAGCACCTGGAAGAGCCTGGGGCAGCTCCAGGCAGGAGTATCAAGCTACTACTTCGCGGCTCCGTTGTTTTACGACCTGGACGACAATCTGCTCTATGCAGGCCGTGCCATCGACCCCGGAGCTGGCTACCGGGGTCTGCTATATAAAGCCAGCATCCCGTCCGTTGCCTCAGTGAGCCCGAAGAGCGGGATGATCGGTTCGACCATGGAAGTGACCATTACGGGAGCGAACACCAACTTCCAGGCCCCGGTGCAAGCATATTTCTCGGGGACCGGCATAAAAGTGAACTCGACCACCCGGTTGAGCGCAACACAAGTAAGAGCGAACATCACCATCCAAACCGGCGCCAGGCTGGGCGCCAGAGACGTGTGGGTGGATTACGGAAGCGGCAAGGAAGCCGACAGGGCTAACAGGAATGAGGGAGCTTTCACTGTAACGAGATCACCCAACGCCACATGGTACCTCGCCGAGGGTACCAACGCCTGGGGCTTCAACACCTATATAACAATAGAGAACCCCAACGGCTCAGCCGTCAACGCCAAGCTCACGTACCTGGACCCGAATCCTCCTGCAAGTGGAAAGGGGATAGTGGCGACGCGCACCATCGCCCTGCCACCGCTCTCCCAGACCACCGTCTCCTCGGCCTCTGACATCGGGGATGTGGACTTTTCCACCAAGATAGAATGTCTCGAGGGAATGGCGATAGCGGTTGACCGCACCATGTTCTGGACTGGGGAGAACAGATCAGAGCCTGGTTATCATTCCTCCATAGGCACGAACTCTCTGTCGAAGAGATGGTACCTGGCCGAGGGCTCATCCGCCTGGGAGTTCGAGACCTGGACGCTGGTCCTTAACCCTAACCCCACAGAGGCAAACGTGACACTCAACTACATGAAGGACGATGGACCGCTCGCGGTCAACAAGACCGTCCCGCCAAACTCCCGCGCCACCTACTCCATGCTCGCCGACGCAGGCAGCACTGACGCCTCCATCGAGGTCACATCTGACGTGCCGATAGCGGCAGAGCGCTCAATGTACCGGAACTCCCGCCGGGAAGGTTCCTGCTCCATCGGGGCCACCTCGCCCGCTGACGAGTTTTTCCTGGCCGAGGGTGCGGTCGGCTACGATGTGGGCTTCACCACCTACGTGCTGGTGCAGAACCCGCAGGACGAAGAGAACGAGGTGACCATCACCTACCAGACGCAGGATGAAGAGGTGGCGGGCCCGACCTTCACCATGGCGGCCAACACCAGGAAGACCATCAAGGTGAACGACCAGCTGCCGGCGAACACAGACGTCTCAGCACGGGTCAGAGGCAGCAAGCCGCTCGTCGCCGAGCGAGCCATGTACTGGGACAACGGCACCGGTGAGGCCTTCCACGCATCGGTGGGGCTCGCTTCTCCTCACATGAGCTTCATGCTGCCCGACGGGCAGAACTCGAACGGCTGCGAGACCTGGACGCTGGTGCAGAACCCCAACCCCGGAGCGGTGACGGTGCGCATCACTTACCTTCCTCAGGATGGAGGCGACACGGTCACTTTCACCGACGAGATTCTACCTGCCGCCCGCCGGACCTACAGCATGGCCGGCGTGGAAGGTTCCTACCCCGGGCTAGAGGGAAGGGCTTCCATATTGGTGGAGTCTCTTGACGGTGCGAGGCCCGTGATGGTGGAGCGCGCCATGTATTGGAACGCGCGCAGTGCGGGGACCGATACCATCGGGGGCTTCTCGGATTAGAGAGACACCCGCAGGAGAAAGAGACGAAAGCGCCCGTCTGCATGAGAGGCGGGCGTTATCCTTTATGAGCGGGCAGTGATTTCGCACAGCACACAAACGAGTAGTTCACATGATTGTGGCGGTCGGTTCCTCGCACTTCGAGAGCACGGCTCCGTGGATCAGTTCAGGGAAGACAATGAGAACTCCCGCGACTGCCAGGCAGACAAAACCACCGAGCATGAGGCTGACCGGCGTGGACGTCATATCCGATATATATCCAAGCAGAAGGCCGCCTATGGGAAATATGCCCACGAAAGCCATGATATAAAAGCTTACCACCCTGCCGCGCATCTCGCGCGCGGAGCTTCCCTGAAGAACAGAGTTGATAGCCGAGCCGATCACCAGGAAGCTGCAGCCGAGACCGACCGAAATCAGGCAGGATAGCCAGTACGTTCTTGATGCCGCAAAAGCCAGCAGAAACAACCCCAATGTGAGCGTGGACACCTTTATGATATTCCGTTCCTTGAAATGGCGGCTGAGGAAAGTGAGCAGCGGGGCACCCAGGACGGCGCCGAGACCCGTCATACCAAGTATCAAGCTGTAAGCCCCACTTTCCCGATGGAGAACGTCTTTGACCAATGAGGGTATCAGCACGATATAAGAGAATCCAAATGCGGCGATGATCGCAAGGGCCACCAGTAAGTTGACCATCCACCTCCGGCGGCCCACGTACCTCCAGCCCTCCCGGACGTGGTGCAGCGCCGCGTCAGTAGAGCGCGGCACTACACCCCTCCTTGGATGGATGATAAGCAGTGCCGCGATCACGAACAAGAAGCTTACCGCGTCGGCGTAGAATGCCGTGGCGTACGAGAAGTAGGTAATCACCAGACCACCTATTATCGGCCCGACAAAACGCGCCAGATTCCATTGCGCGGAGCTGAGAGCGATAGCGTTGAGCAGGTTCTCACGTTCCACCAGATCCGGTAGCAGCGCTTGCCATGCCGGGAAGTTAAAGGCGAAAGCCACTCCGATTACGGCAACCGATGTCATCACCACGGCCTTGTTGTCCGCGTATCCAGCCGAGGCCGCTACGCCGAGCGCAAACGCGCCCAGCATCATCACAATCTGCCCGGCGATTATCAGCAGGCGCCTGTTAAAGCGGTCCGCCAACGAGCCTGAGAACGGCACGATTAAGAGGACGGGCAGGAAGTTCGCCATGTTGACGGCCCCGACCCAGGAGTTCGACTGCCACACGTTCTTCACCAGCCAGAGCAACGCTGCGGTCTGTACCCAGGTCCCGATGTTAGAGATAAAGGCTCCCGACCAGAGCACGGTGTAATCCCGCTCGCCGAAAGCTGAGAGAACTCCTCCGTGAAATATAGTTTTCTCGTTTGCATGATCGGACAAGGTATTCGTCTTTCCGGGACCAGAGCTGGATCGCGTTACGATAGTCTTTATCACTGGACAAAAGACTTGAAAGCACGGCACAACCAAGACCGTTCGGCCAAATCGCTGAGAGTAGTATAGCAAGCATTCCCCCTATGTGTACCCTCCGAGCCGGCAGGGAATCAACCGTCCAGGACGAAGGGAAAAGTCGTTCATCTCTGACGACGTAAGCCCGAGGAGAGGAGGAAAGCATGAACGCTGAGGAGCACGTCTGCCAGTCGTGCGGTGAGAAGCTGGATCCGGACAGCGAGGAGGGCCAGTTCTGCAGTTTCTGCATGGTGAGCCCGCCGCGCGAGGAAGTGGTGAAGAAAGTCGCTGAGAGTATCGAGTGCGAGACCGGTAAATCCATGGACGAATGTATGGAACTCGCGGAGAAACAGATAAGCCCCTTGAGCCGCTGGCAGTCGTGAACGGCCACGGGCAAAGTGATGAACCGCGGGCGAGCAAGAGCAAGTCTTATTGTCAGAAAAGGAGGACGGTCATTAGAAGGCTATCAATAGTGCTATTGATATCGGGCGTACTGTTGATGGGAGTAGTGTTTGGCGTAATAGGGTGCGGGGATAACGAGGAGCCGGAGGTCGTAAAGACTTCACCGAAAAGCACGACCTCAGTTGAGACAGCTTCGCCATTCCAGCAGCAGACGTTTGAAAACATTAAATCTGCACACTACGTCTCTTCCGATCCCGCTAACAACGCTCTCTTGGTCTCCCCACCCGGGCAGGTGACCATTTATTTCAATTTCAACCTGGGGACGAACAACTACATCAAGGTGAATAGAGATGGGAAAGATGTAAACTCAGGAACCCTGACTGTGGCTGCAGACAGGCTATCAATGAGCCAGCCTGTCGACGCCGCGGCTACCGGGAACTACAAGGTCGAGTACCAGGCATCATGGCCGGATGGGTCGTATCACTTCGGTTCGTTCGGCTTCTCGGTACAGTTGCCCTGAGCGCAGAATGTGATTAGATGAGAAAAACCGCGATAGCAATCGTGAGCTTGACGGCTGCTTTGCTTCTATTGTCCCCGGGCTGCGGAAATTCTGGGGCGGAGGTCAAGGCGCCGCGATTCAATGACTCTACGCCGAGCGCAGGCGCTGTCTACGCAGCGCAACCCATAAACATCACCCTGAATTTCAGCGTCGATCTCGTGGCGGAAAGCAGCGCTATCAGCGTAAAATCCTCCGACGGAGAGGAGTGGGCAAGCGGACCGGTCCTGATCGAGGACCAGAACACTGCGATGAAGCGCGAACTAGACCAAGGCATGCCGGAAGGCGACTATGCAGTGTCTTACCGGGCTGCGCTGGCCAACGGGAACGAAGGTGACGGGCGGTTCTCGTTCAGCATAGATAATACCCTGAGGGCGAAGTACGTTGACCTCAAGGGCAGAGCGCAGGTTACGATTAGAATGATGCATTTGAAGTTCGACCCGGAATACGCCGTCGTCTCACCTGGAACGACAGTTACCTGGATAAACGAAGAGGCAGCTCCTCATTTTGTAAACACAGAAACTCACCCCGAGTATACGTACTATCCACCGATGAATTCGACCGAACTGGCGCAAGGTCAGGGTTTCTCGTTGGAGCTCGAGACACCCGGCCAATATGACTATCACTGCTCCCTCCATCACCCGCAGGGAATGCTCGGGAGTATTATCGTTGAGCCATGAGCCCGGAGACAGGCGTAATGGCAGGATGAATGAGGTCAGTGTAAATGGTTTGAAGATAGCCTTCGAGCGCCGCGGCGCAGGCCCGCCCCTGGTGCTGCTTCACGGTGCACTGAGCGACAGTCGGTCGTGGCGGAGGCAGTTGGACGATCTTTCAGACGATTACGACGTAATAGCCTGGGACGCACCCGGCTGCGGCCGCTCGTCTGATCCGCCGGAGGGGTTCCGTCTGCCCGACTACGCGGACTGCCTGGCCGCTTTACTGGCCGAAATCGCTGTTGAGAGACCACGCGTGTTGGGTCTTTCCTTCGGCAGCGGCCTCGCCCTGGAGTTTTATCGCCGGCATCCGGCTGTCCCCAGGACGCTCGTGCTGGCCTCAGCGTATGCCGGATGGGCAGGATCACTTCCTCCGGAGGAGGTAAGGGAACGCCTGGAGAAAGGACTTCAGCAATCCGAATGGCCGTCTGAGAAGGTCGCGGAAGCGTTCGTTCCGACACTGTACTCAACATCGGTCCCGGATGAGGTGATGAAAGAAGCAGCGGGGATCATCTCCGATTTCCATCCCGCTGGGATGCGGGTAATGCTCAAAGCATTCGCGGAGGCTGATCTTCGCGATATTCTTCCGATCATTGAAGTACCCACGTTGCTCATCTACGGCGAACTGGACCAGCGTTCGCCGCTGACTGTTGCGAGAGAGCTTCACTCGAAGATTCCGACATCTACCCTGGTTGTCATTCCGGGCGTCGGACACGAGTGCAGCACGGAAGCGCCCGAGGCCTTCAACGCCGAAGTGCGCAGCTTCCTGGCCTCGGCGTCTTGATCCATTTGCGCGCTTTCACGAATCTGAGCAATGACACGCGTAAAGAGGTGCGAGTATGAGCGCAGATACTATAGGGCGTGTCCCCAGGGAAGGAATACCGGCTCTCGCGAAGTCGATTCTCGAGACAGTGTCGGTTGAGGACGCGCGCCTGGCCGGATGGAAGGAGACACTAGAAGGCTACGTCCTGCAGGAGGCCTGCCGGGATGATCCGTACGCCTTGCTCGTCTGCGCGCTCGCTCTGCAGGCGGTAGGCGAAGGGAACTCCGGTATCGGGTGCGTGATCGTCGATGCCGGCGGCGGTGGCGTCGCGTACGGTCACAACCGGGTCTTCTACCCGTACTTCAGGAGCGACCTCCACGGGGAGATGGACACCATGGACACGTTCGAGGACATGAGGCTCGACGACGCCCCCGGCGACCTCACCCTGATGAGCTCGCTGGAGCCCTGCCCCATGTGCATGGTGCGCATAGTGACGGCGGGGATAGGTACGGTGCTCTACATGGCGCGCGACGAGTTGTGGGGGATGACCGAGGACAGGGAGAAGCTGCCCCCGATCTGGAAGGACCTCTCAGAGGGTAAGGTCTTCGGGAGGCTGGAGTGTTCCTCTGAGCTTCTCGCCGCTTCGTCTGAGATATTCAACCTCAACATCGATGAGCTCTACGAGATACTGAAGAACCGGTAGCACGAAGGCTCCGCCGAACTCTCAGGTCTCGAGTTCCGCTCTGGCCTGCTCCAGGATGCTTTTGAAGCTCTTCCTCATGGAGCGTCCGAGAATCGGTTCGAGAAGCCCCCAGACGTGTCTACCTTCGGCGCGGCTTACCCAGTGGACGTCCGTGCCGTCACCGCTCGACACGAATTCCACGCGGCCGAGTTCATGCCGTATCGGCAGTGTGCTGTCCATTATGTGATACTCGAACAAGTTCGGAGGGTCGTACTTGACTATCTCCTCGACGGAGGTGATCCCCGACTGGCGCACGCTTCGCACTGCGCCCACACCGTACTTCGCTTCGCTGCCCTGCTGGAGCAGCTTCGCGCTGCTGACGTCCTTGAGCCACGAGGGGCAGCCTTCGGTGTCTATCATAAGGTCGAAGACCTGCTCGACAGGGGCCTGGATGTGGATGCTGACGTCAATGGTCTGCATGACCGCACTCCCTTTCGCGGGCCTTGTTCTCATGGCAGGTCGTCATCACAGATCTGAGCCCGTATTTTGATTCGTTGCCCGGGGCAGAACCATGCTCTCGCTCCCCGGGTGACCTGTCAAGCAAAGAAGCCGACAGCAGCGGGGAAGAAGCTTTCGAACAGAATTGCCCGTGTTCAAGCGGCCGGTATATAATCCAGGCGAAGCTTACGAGGCGCTGAAAACGTGGCTTTCATGCTAGATAAGGGGTGATGATGATGTTCTGTGCCAAGTGCGGCGCGGCCGCGAAAGAGGGGAGCAAGTTCTGCCTGAACTGCGGCAGCCCGCTGTCCGCGGAGTCTTCCGCCCCTCCCACTTACACACCACCTGTGGTAACTCAGCAGGCGGACCTGGAGGAGAGAGGCAGGAAGAAGGGCGGGGGCTTCTTCAGCTCGGGCGCGGGCATCGCACTGGTGATAATACTTGGAGTGGCCGTTCTGGCGGGCATAACTTTCGGGATTATCTTCCTCGTGAAAGGCGACGCGAACAATCAGGTCGACGCTGCGACGGTCGATGTCTGGGAAGAGTACGAGAGCATCCTCGAGGATAACAGCACCGACCTGGCCCAGATAAACATGGATCCCAACGCGCTCACCAAGGACCAGGAAGAGCTAAAGAAAGCGCAGGAGAGGGTTGCTGCACTTGAAAAAGTACTCGCCAAGACGGGCGGGACCGAGGAAAGAAGGAATAACAACAACAATAACAACGACAACATACAGGCCGACAACACCAGGGACATCAAGGCCGCGCAGATGGCCGCGGCGCTCGCCGCGTACAACGAGTACGTCAAGAAGATGGACGAGTTCCTGGGAGCCCTCATCGGCGCCATCGTCAACAACCAGCTCTTTGTCACGGAAGTCGTAAATAATCTGAACGCCATGCTAGCCGACCTTCAGAAGCTTGCGACCGAGGTGACCAACCTCTCCAACAAGTTCCTCAAGGACAACGAGCAGGTCACAGTGGCGAAGTTCAATCCGCCCGTCCTGCTTTTCGCCAAGGACATCACGCCGCAGGTGGAGCAGAAGACAGCCGAGGCCCAGGCGGCTGAAGCCGCCAGGATTGAGGCGGAGAGGGTTGCCGCCGAGCAGGCCGCCGCGGCTGAGGCGG
>JAGUWJ010000020.1 GCA_020062425.1 Actinomycetota bacterium | reverse complement strand
TCCAGCGCGGTTACTTTCTCGGCGGCGTCCCCCATGTGCGAGGCCTCGTCCGGGGCCTCGACGTGAACGTATACGAAGTCCTCCTCGGCCAGCACGCCGACCGCCGCCTCCCCCTTGCCCTTGTAGTTGGTGTCTAAAAATCCGGTCATGCCCGGCACATCAACGGGAGCCAGCCCTGCGAGGCGGCCCAGCCCGCAGACGAGGTCCACCGCGCTTATCACTCGCCCGCCGAGCCCGAACTTCTCCTCGAACGGCTCCAGGCTCATGCGCATGCCCTGGCCCCACGGCCAGATCATGTCCGCCGGCGGTTCTTCTCCCTCTAAAGACGCGAGGAGCCCCCGCGACCTATCCATGAGGTCGAGGATGCGCCGAGAGCCCCCGCCCGTGGGGAGGTGCCCTTCGAGCGGCTCGCCGGTTATGTCGTGGGGAGGCGTACAGGCAAGCGAGGTGAAGTCCCCTTTGACCAGGAGCAGGTTGCGGTAAGACTTCCCCTGGTAAAACCTGGTCTCATCGTCGCCGAGGCCGGCCTCCAGCGCGTCGATGAGCCTTCCGGCGTCCTCGCCGCTTATGTGCCGGGCGCTGTAGTCGAGCATGCGGCCGTCCCCGGTGCGCACCAGGTTCATGCGGAAGGCGGTCCAGCCGGGCGGTATCTCCACCCCCAGGTTCGCGGCCTCGATGGGCCCGCGCCCGCCGTAGTGGGTGGAGGGGTCGTACCCCATGAGAGAGAGGTTTGCAACGTCGCTCCCGGGAGCCATGCCTCGCGGCACTGTGTAAGAGAGCCCGCAGGCGCCGCCGGAGGCGATCCTGTCCATGTTGGGGATGTCAGCGGATTCGAGAGGGGTCCTGCCGCCCAGCTCATCGAGCGGGAGGTCCGCCGCGCCGTCGGGTACCAGAACCGCTATCTTGAAGCCGGCCATCTCACCTCCGGGCCGCGTAGATAGAGTCGAGTATGGCCTTCGCTGTGGGCGGGACCAGAGGGGGCTCGGACGACTCCAGCACCGCGCGCTCGGGGTCCTTGAGCCCGTGTCCGGTGAGGACGCACACAGCGGTTAGGCCTTCCTCGACGAGCCCGGCGGTGCGCGCCTTCATCAGCCCCGCGACTGAAGCCGCGCTGGCAGGCTCCACGAAGAGGCCCTCCTCGTCCGCGAGCAGGTGGTATGCGTCGAGTATCTCTTCGTCGCTCACCATGTCTATGCGCCCGCCCGATTCGTCCGCCGCGGCCACCGCGCTCTTCCACGAGGCGGGGTTGCCTATCCTGATAGCGGTGGCTATCGTCTCCGGACGCTCCACCACGTGACCCCTGACGATCGGCGCCGCGCCCTCGGCCTGGAAGCCCAGCATCCTGGGGAGCGAGTCGATGACGCCAGCCCCGTTGTACTCTGTGTAGCCCTTCCAGTATGCGGTGATGTTGCCGGCGTTCCCCACCGGGATGGCGTGAACGTCCGGCGCCCGGCCCAGGGCGTCGCAAATCTCGAATGCGCCGCTCTTCTGACCCTCGATCCTGTTGGGGTTGAGGCTGTTCACCAGCACGATGGGGTGCTCACTCGCTATCTCGCGGACCACGTTCAGCGCGTCGTCGAAGTTGCCATCGACAGCCAGCACCTGCGCCCCGTGCAGGAGCGCCTGGGACAGCTTTCCCAGCGCGATGGCGCCGCTGGGTATGAGCACGATACAGCGCAAGCCCGCCCTCGCCGCGTAAGCCGCCGCCGAGGCCGATGTGTTTCCCGTGGACGCGCAGATGACCGTGTCGGCGCCGTCCTCGAGCGCCTTGCTGATGGCGACTGTCATTCCGCGGTCCTTGAAAGAGCCGGTGGGATTGACGCCCTCGTACTTGAGGAACACTTCGAGGCCAAGGCGCTCGGACAGGTTGCAGGCCTTGACCAGCGGGGTGTTGCCCTCGAGCAGGGTCACCACGGGGGTATCGGTCGAGACCGGCATGAAGCGCCTGTATTCCTCTATGACGCCGCGCCAGCGCGGCTTTGTGATCTGGTGTTCATCCATTTCGGGGTCTCCGGCTTACTCTAATGAAGGATTCGACCCTGCGGCCGAAGTTCACTCCCGCCCCGATTCGACCCTTATGACGCTGGGTATCTCCAGCACCACTTCGAGCTCCTTCAAGCCCTTGAGGGCGGACTGGAAGTTACGTTCGACGACCTTATGGGTTATCAGCACTATCTGGGCGCTGTCGCCTATGCCCTTCTGGACCACGCTCTCCAGGCTCACGCTGTTATCCCCGAATACGCCGGCGATCTTCGCCAGTACGCCGGGACGGTCCACGACCCTGAGCACCGTGTAGAACCTGGTCTCGACGTCCTCAATCGGTTTCACCTCGCCGGGCTTCGACCAGTAGGAGCGGCGGGCGGCCGCCTGCTTGCCCGGGTTCCTGGAGATGTCCACCACGTCGCCCAGTATGGCTGTGGCCGTCGGCAGGGAGCCGGCTCCCTGCCCGTAGAACATGAGGTCGCCAACGGACTCTCCCATCACGAAGATGGCGTTGAAGTTGCCGGTGATGCTGGCGAGAGGGTGGTCCAGCGGCACCATGGTGGGGTGCACCCTGGCCGAGACCCCCCCGCCGTCGCGCTCGGCTATGGCGAGCAGCTTGACGGCGTATCCGAGCTCGCGGGCGTTCTCGATGTCGTCGGGACTCACCTTCTGGATGCCCTCGCGGTAGACCTGGTCCGCGGTGAATCCCGCCTTGAAGGCTATCGAACACAGTATGGCCATCTTGCTCGCGGCGTCTCCCGCCGATACGTCGGCGGTGGGGTCGGCCTCGGCGTACCCCAGTTTCTGGGCCTCGGAGAGCGCCTTCTCGTAGGTGATGCCCTCCGCGCTCATCCGTGTCAGCACGTAGTTGGTGGTGCCGTTGACTATCCCCATTATCTTCTCGACGTTGTCGCCGCCGAGCGATTCCTCCATCGGCCTTATGAGTGGTATGCCGCCGCCCACAGCCGCCTCGAACCTGATGACGGTCCCGCCTGCCGCGGCCGCCTCCATCAGCTCGCGGCCGTGCCTGGCGATGAGCTCCTTGTTAGCGGTGACCAGGGGCTTGCCCCTGCCCAGGACCTTGAGCGCGTAGGAGAGCGCAGGGTCTATCCCGCCCATCAGCTCTATGTAGATGTCTATCTCCTCGTCATCGAGGACCTCGGACTGGTCGGTGGTCATGCGGGTGCGGTCGACCGGGAACGGGCGCGGCTCCTCCAGCTCCTTGACCAGGATGCGCGCGAGCACCATCTCACGCCCGGCGGCATCCGCCAGGCCTGCGGCGTTCTTGCGGATGAGGTGGAAGACGCCCGAGCCTATGGTGCCGCAGCCCAGGAGCCCGATGTGGAGCTGTCCCGCAGAGTGTGCCATTCCCTTCTCCTTGCGCGCGAGTGGTGACAGTAAGTCGAACAAAGGTTCAGAGATGAGCGTATCACAGAGCGATTTTCGAGTCGATTAGAGCGGTCGTGCACGTTCGCGGAGCTTCTCCAGCAGGTGGCTGACACCCAGCTCATCAGCCCATTCATCCAGGTAAGCGTTTTCGAGGATAGCGTGCTGGACCTCATATACGGCGAGCGCGTCTCCGAACTGCTTCTCGCTGCCGCCCATCGACTCCGCCCACTTGAGCTTCATGAGAATCGTGTCTTCCGGCGATGACACCGAGAGCAACAGTCCCTGGTAGTCGATGGCTCGCCTGCGAGAAAACCGCATTACGTCGAATGGGTCTTCCGTAAGGAGCCAAAAGTCGACCTTGAAACCCGTCTTAGGCTCTATCAGGTTAAAGGAGCCGCAGGTCTCAAACGCCTGAACGATGCTCGAGTCGCTGATGTAGTAGTCTTCAGAGGAGAAATGCCCTGCGAACTCTCGTGCGTCTTCAAGCTTAAGATCCACAACTACGTCGATGTCGTGAGTCGTCCTGGGAATACCCTGCAGGCTGGAAACGATGGCTCCGGTCAGCATGTAGTCGATTCCGGAGTCGGCGAGAGTCCTTATGACTATACTCAGTAATTCCGGTTGTGACACGAGTCTATTCGCTCCAGGAACAGGGCGTCGATCTCAACCTCTGACTTCTCGGGGAACCTCAGTTTCAACCCCTGTTTAAAGAGGCTGCGAGAGAACTCTGTAAGCACAAACGTCTGTCTCAGGCGCTCAGCGGGGGTCATCCTGCGAAGCGTCTCCAGATACACAACTTGATCTTGCTCGTTCAACCGGTGGCCACTCCTTCGACCGGGTACCATCCCGGCCGCGTCAGACTCTTCCTCGGACTCTTCCATTCTATAACATGGGATACACGCGAAAACTGCTATACTAGATTCCGCCTTGCCCCCGGGCCGGTGCACGGCAGGAAACGGTTTCCCGGGGCGCACGGCGTACCGTCAGCAAGCACGAACGAGCCCGCGGATGACGCCGGGCTCCGGGAGAGTGCCATGGAAAGACCGATTCTCCAGGTAGCGCTCGATTTCGTCGACCTTGACAGGGCCGTCCAGGTCTGCCACGAGGCCGTGGAAGGCGGCGTGGACTGGATCGAGGTGGGAACCCCCCTCATCAAGAGCGAGGGGCTCAACGCCGTCCGCAGGATGCGCCAGGAGTTCCCGGACCACAAGATAATCGCGGACATGAAGACCATTGACGCCGGCCGCACGGAGGTCGAGACCGCCGCCAAGGCCGGGGCCGACATCATAGACGTGCTGGGCGCCTCCTCCGACGCGACCATCGCGGAATGCGTCGACGCCGCTCACAACTACGGGGCAGAGATAGTTGTCGACCTGATAGAGGTCGCAGATCCCGTGAGGCGCGCTCAAGCCGCCGAGGCAGCGGGTGCCAACTACATCGCAGTCCACACCGCCATAGACGTCCAGATGACCGGCGGCGACCCGTTCGCGGTGCTGGAGCAGGTGTGCCGCGAGGTCGGGATACCGGTGGCCTGTGCCGGGGGCGTCAACAGCGAGACCGCGGCCCAGGCGGTGGCCCACGG
>JAGUWJ010000168.1 GCA_020062425.1 Actinomycetota bacterium | reverse complement strand
GCGGCGTTGAAGGCCTGCCCCGCTTCGATGAGGTCGGCCAGGGCACAGCCGGATTCATCCTTGAGAACCGTCCCGGGGGGGACCTCTATGACCAGATCGACACCGCGGGCTCCCGTCCTGTTCTGGGAGCCTCCGCCCGAGCCGTCGGAGGCGCGGTGGTGACGTCTGCGGTTGAGCTCCCCCAGGGTCGAACGCTCGTTGCAGGCACGGATGAGGACGTTCCCCCCCTGGCCGCCGTCGCCGCCGTCGGGGCCGCCGTGTGGACGGTACTTCTCCCTACGGAAGGAGACGCAGCCGTCGCCGCCCCTGCCTCCTGTTATATGGATCTCTGCCTCGTCGATAAACATAAATCACCCGTGGTTGCGCTGATGAATGATCGGGAAAGCGGCGGTTGCCCTAGCTTGACGGTTCCTGCCGGGGTCGCGAAAGGCTCCGCAGGACTTCGAGCTTCTCCTTCTGCTTCTTCCGTCTTTCGAGACGCTCTTCGTAGCTGCGATCGAGCACCAGTTTGATGACTTCGACTAGCAGTAGCGGGTTGAACGGTTTTATGACGTACTCATCCGCTCCCAGTTCCCAGCCCCTAATTACATCGCTGTCCTGGGTCTTGGCGGTAACGAGGATCACCGGCATCTCCTGTGAGTCGGGGTTGCTCCGGATCCTTTTCAGGACCTCCCAGCCGTCCACGCCCGGCATCATTATGTCTAGGACCACCAGGTCAAGCGGTTCGTTCTTGACTATCTCCAGGGCCTGCTCGCCCGAGGTGGCTTCCAGAACGGCATAGTTGTTCAGCTTGAGGTTGACGTTGATCAGCTTGACCATGGTGGGGTCGTCATCGACGACCAGAATCTTGCGTTTGCCCAAGCCGTGACCCCCGTTTCGATCAAAAGCGCTCGTATTGTTGATTATACACCGTCACGCGACCGGTAAAAACCGGTAGCGCCCGCGCTAGTCACCGATCTGTTCGGGAACCACGTTCAGTACAGCCCTGTTGCCGCTGGAGTCGTAGCTTACCACTCCGTCGACCTTGGCGTAGAGTGTGTGGTCCCTGCCCATCCCCACGTTCAACCCGGGTTTTATCCTGGTGCCTCGTTGCCTGACCAGGATGTTGCCTCCCGTGACACGCTGCCCGCTGAACTTCTTGGCGCCCAGCCGTTTCGACTGGCTGTCGCGTCCGTTCCTCGAGCTGCCTACACCTTTCTTACTGGACATCCAAAACCTCCGCTTAACCCTTCTCGCTCGTCCCGGCGGCGGTTCCGGCGACCTTGCCGGAGGCCGCTTTCTGCCTCGGAGCGGTCTTTCTCATCGTTATTTCCTCGATCTCCAGGCGCGTGAGCTGCTGCCTGTGGCCTCTCTTGCGATGGTAACCTTTCTTCGGCTTGTACTTGTACACCACCGTCTTGTCCGTCCTGCCCTGGTCCAACACCCTGGCAGCGACCTTCACCTTGGCCAGCTCTTTGGGACTGGCCACGAGGTTCTCTCCGTCGTGGTAGAGCACCACCTCTTCGAAGGTGTATTTCTTGCCCTCGGGAACCTCCAGCTTCTCCACCGTGATGCGATCCCCGGGAGAGACCTTATACTGCTTGGAACCCGTCCTTACTACAGCGTACATCCCATTCTCCAGTCGATTGAGTCAAGACATTATACATGATACTACAACGAAGTACGTGGTCACGCATCACCCGCCGGTGGTATATCCGCGGTACGCGGCACCCTCCTCAACCGGTGAAGATCAGGCCTCGTCCTTCACAGTTGGGGCAGGTCCTTCCCAGAGTGTCGGCGAGTCCTTCGGTGACGTTCTTCCTGGTCATCTCTACCAGCCCGAGTTCGGAGAGCGTTACCACCTGGGTTTTGGTCCTGTCCCTGTCAAGCTCTGTCTCCAGGGTGTCCAGGACCTTCGCCCTGTTTTCGGGGTTCTCCATGTCGATGAAATCGATGACTATTATTCCTCCGATGTCGCGCAGGCGCAGCTGTCTGACCACCTCAACCGCTGCCTCCAGGTTTGTTTTCAGCACGGTGTCCTCGAGGCTCTTCTTGCCGGTGTAGGAGCCGGTGTTCACGTCGATAGCGGTCAGAGCTTCCGCCTCGTCGATTACTATGTGACCTCCGGACGGCAGCGAGACCCTCCTTCGAAGCGCAGCCTCGATGGCACGGTCGACGCCGTATCGCGCGAAGAGCGGCTGCTTGTCCTTGTACATCTGCACCCTGTCTTTAAGCTCGGGCGCGCTCTTTGAGAGGTAATCCCTCACCCGGTTGAACTCGGCCTTGCTGTCCACCAGTACGCTCTTGAAGTCGCGCGTGACAAGGTCTCGAACCACCCTCACCGCCAGGTCCGGCTCGGCGTACACCAGCGTCGGCGGCTTGGCCCCGCTTATCTTGGCCTGGGTCTCCTTCCACTGCTTGACCAGGAAATCGAGGTCGCTCTTGAGGTCGTTCTTACGCGCTTTCTGGGCCGCGGTCCTTATGATGGTGCTCCCCGACTCCGGCTTTATGTCTCTGGCCGCCTTCTTCAGGCGATCGCGCTCGCGATCCGGCAGCTTTCTGCTCACCCCTGATCGCTTGGAGAACGGCATATAGACCATCATCCTTCCAGGAAGGCTGATATAGGTAGTAAGCCGAGCGCCCTTGCCGGACATGGGGTCCTTGGTCACCTGCACCACGATCGAGTCGTTCTGCTTGAGCGCCTTGCCTATCTTCCTGGGCCTGACGTGGGTTCCGTCTTCCATGAGGACAAGGTCCTGGAGGTATAGAAGGGCGTTCTTCCCCACGCCTATGTCCACAAAGGCCGCGCTCATACCGGGCAGGACGTTGGTGATCCGACCTACATAGATATTCCCGACTATCGACCTCTTGCGCTTCTTCTCGATGTAGACCTCTACCACCTCGCCGTCTTCGAGGAGGGCCAGCCTGCACGCTCCTTTTTCGCAGGTGACGATCAGTTCTTTCTTGACCTTTTTCAAAACCGTCTACCTCCCCTTCGGGTCACCGCAGGTCTTCCAGCACCCGCCTCCATCGGGGAAACGAGCTTCTCGCCTCTTCTCGCGAAAAGACCGTTCCTGTGTATACCCGCGCGCTTCCAATCCTTCTCGGGCACTCCGGCGTAAGACGCGAGCACCTCGACCACTTCCCACGGTTTGACGGTCCCGCTTATCCCGTCGTCGAGCGTCATGTTCAAGATCGCTCCCGCGCTCTCATCCGTCTCGACCTCCAGCCGGTGAGTCCCAGGCCTCAAGTCCAACGTCCTGGTCTTCCTGGGCTGCACCCGCTCGAAGAGGACACGGTCTTTTTCAATGTACTCCGTTGCAGCCGCCCGCCACCGTCCGGCGCCGTAGCCCTCCGGCAGTGTCACGCGGTAAGTGGCGGTGTCGATCAGCTTCCCCACGGGCTTCTCGTCCGCTCCCATCAGGCGGCAGAACACCACCTTTATTCCCGCTGTGAACGCGCGTGACAGAACCACTTCGGCTTCCGCTGCGGGGACGTACCCGATGAGTTGAAGGTCCACCAGTTCGCACTCGCTGGTTATGCCTATCGGGAGCGGCGGTGAAAGAGACACCTTGAGACGTGGACGGTGCTCTCCCGTAAAACCGAGGGGAAGTGCCGACCGCCTTGCCGCGAACAGTATCGCCCGGGAGTATTCCGAGTGGCTCAAGTACCGGGCGGGGCCCTCCTTGGTCAACTGTATCCGGAGTCTCAACGGCTCATGCGAGCGCAAGCTAGCCCCCCTCCCACTGACCGCTCAAGCGCGGCTCGGTATCGAAGTCTGTGCAGACACCGCACTTCGAGCAATCCCCGCCCCGGCAGTCCGAGGTAAGCTCCCCCGCCAGAGCCCGTTCGAGTTCACGCCTCAGAAAGTCCCTGTCGAGACCGTGGTCGAGGTGCTCCCACGGAAAGACCTCGTCGGCACCTCGCTCCCTTCCCAGGTATAGCGACGGGTCGAGCCCGGCCGCCTCCCAGGCGCTCTCCCATATCGAGATATCGAAGTGTTCCGACCACGAGTCGAACCTCCCCCCACTCTCCCAGGCCCTCCTGATGACGGAGGAGATGCGCCGGTCTCCTCTGGCCAAGAATCCTTCCACGGCACTCATATCGCGGTCGTGCCAGGAGAGGTTCACGCTCTTGGAACGGAGTGAGGACTTGAGCAGGTCCTGCTTCCTCCTGACTCCTTCCCTGCTCTCCTGGGCGCACCACTGGAAAGGCGTATGTGGCTTGGGCACAAAGGTCGATACGCTCACGTTGAACGACGGCGGTGGCAATGACTCGCGCCTCACCACGTCGCGCAGCCGGTACACAAGCCTGGAGATCTCGAGGACGTCTTCGTCGGTCTCTGTCTGAAGGCCGATCATGAAATAGAGTTTTATGCGCCTTCGCCCGGCCCTCACCGCGTGCAGGACGGCATGGGCCATGTCTTCCTCGCTGATAGGCTTGTTTATCACAGCCCTCAATCTTTCAGTGCCCGCCTCGGGGGCGAAGGTGAGGCCACCCCGTCCCCCCTTGTCTAGGCGGGCAGCGAGGCCGGCGGACATCGCATCCATCCGGAGCGAGGGCAGGGACAGTATCATGTTCCTGTCCCGGCAGATCTTGGTGACCCGGGAAGCGACGTCGTCTATGCGCGAGTAGTCGGTCGATGAGAGCGAGCACAGCGATACCTCGTCGTGGCCAGTGATTTGAGAGAGCTCGTCTACCAGCTTCACCACCTCGCCGGCGGAGCGCTCCCGCACGGGCCTGCCGGTCATCCCGGACAGGCAGAACCTGCAGCCCCGGGTGCATCCGCGGAACACCTCCACGTTGAGCCGATCGTGAACAGGCTCGCAGAAAGGCACTATCGGTTTCCGGGGGTATAGCCAGCGGTCGATGTCAACAAGACCCTTTCCTGGCTTCCTGTCACTGCCGTCCAGCCGGCGGACTTCACCTACCGTGCCGTCGGTGTTGTAGATGACCTCGTAATCAGCGGGACGGTACACCCCCTGCAGAAGAGCCAGCTCTTCGATCACGCGTGACCGTGGCAGCCCCGCCTCCTTGGCCCGGGCCACGGTGAGCACTATCGAGGTCAGGACTTCCTCCCCGTCGCCCAGCACGAAGAGGTCGAAGAACTCGGCCAGTGGCTCCGGGTTGGCGGTGCCGCAGCCTCCGCCTATCACGATGGGGCCATCCCTCCTGTCTACCGAGGCCAGCGGCAGGCCGGCCAGGTCGATGAGGTTCAGGATGTTTGTGTAGGTGAGCTCGTGCGGTACGGATATGCCGAAGATATCCAGCGAGGACACAGGCCGGTGCGTCTCCAACGTGAAGAGCGGGAGGCCCGACGACCGCATCCCGGCCTCCATATCCACCCAGGGGGAGTACACCCGCTCGGCGCTCGCGCCCTCGATCTCGTTGACCACTTCCTGGAGTATGGCCAACCCGAGGTTGCTGGAGCCTATCTCGTATATGTCCGGGTAAGCCAGCGCGACCGAAACACCGCCGGGCGCTACTTCGGGCGAGTTCCATTCGCCCCCCAGGTAACGGCTCGGTCTCTCGACCAGCAGAAGCAGTTCCTGCAACCGGCCGTTGAGGCCGCCGGGGAGAGAGCTATTCAAGTTGAACACCTTTGCACATCAATTATTAAGCGTGGCGCTTGTCGCCACGCGAAAGTTCAAAGCTCAGCGATCTCATTATATATCATAGGCTTCGATGGGCCATCCGCGCCGTTCCGCGGACTTCCCATCCCAGAACCTCATCGGTTTCTCAGGAAAGTGGGGATATCCACTCGCTCCGCTGACAGTGACTTACCACCCGTCTCGACTCCGACCCCTCCCGCCCTCGGCGCGCCGGTCCGCCTCTCCCTGAAGCCGGAAGCCACCACGGTCACCTTCACCTGCCCTGAAGAGTCTTCGTCGATGACCGCACCGAATATCATGTTCGCCTCGGGGTCCACGGCTTGCGCAACGACCTCCGCGACCTCGTTCACCTCGAAGAGCGAAAGGTCTCCGCCGCCGGTTATGTTCATCAGCACCCTGGTGGCTCCGTCTATGCTCGATTCGAGGAGGGGACTGTCGATGGCAGAAAGAGCAGCCTGCCGCGCCCGTTCTTTCCCGGAAGCAAGCCCGATGCCGATGAGCGCCGTACCGGAGTCCTCCAGCACGTGCTTGAGGTCGGCGAAGTCCACATTGATCTCACCTTTCCTGGTGATGAGCTCCGTTATCGCCAGCACGCCCTGGCACAGCACGTCGTCGGCAAGCCTGAACGCCTCGACGACCGGAAGATCCTCGGCGATCTCGAGCAGGCTGTCGTTGTGGATCACTATGAGCGTGTCAACAGAGCCCCGTAGCTGTTCTATCCCCGCCTCTGCCTGTTCGGCGCGCTTGCGTCCCTCAAAGGTGAACGGCCTTGTCACGACCCCGACCGTAAGGGCTCCGTGCTCTCTGGCTGAGGAGGCTATTACTGGCGCCGCGCCCGTGCCCGTGCCGCCTCCCTTGCCGGCCGTAACGAAAACGAGGTCAGCCCCGCTCATCTCGGCATCAATATCGTCTATGCTGTCCTGGGCAGCCCGAGCACCCACCTCCGGGTCATTTCCCGCGCCGAGCCCATGGGTCATGTGGACGCCAATGGGGAGTAGCTTCTCGGCTCTGCAGCCCCTGAGCGCCTGTATGTCGGTATTCACACCAACGAAGTCGACGCCTTTCAGCCCAGACCCGATCATCATGTTCAGGGCGTTGTTTCCGCCACCACCAACACCGAAGATCTTTATCTTTGCCTCGAAAACCTGCTGACTTTCCTGCATAAAGCCACTTCCGTGTCCGGACCTGGATGCTTCGGAATCACCCTGCCGGTGATGTTACCAGAAAGAATCACCGCCCGACAGCCCGTTGCCCCAACTACGATATGGGCGTATGAGCGTCACGCTACAATAGACCAGTTGGCAGCGAAAAATACCTCGACCGGGGATATAGCAAGCTGAAATAAGCTGTTCAGAAATGTATCAAGTATATATATAGACTTTATCGGTTCCGCAGGAACGGCGGTATGGTTATGTCCTCTTCCTCGAAGATGGTCTTTGCCGGGCGTTCCCGCTCGCGGGTGGGCCTCTCTCTCGGCGGAGCCTCTCGCTCCTCTTCCTCGCTCTCGACCCTGCGCCTTGCAGCGGCCCTGGCGGGCCTGGCGAACCCCAGCCTGCCCGGCTCTATCCCTGAGGCGATGACGGTCACCTTGATCTTGTCTTTCAGAGACGGATCGATGATGACGCCGAATATCTCCTCTGAATCGGGGTCGCACGCTCCCCTGATTATCTCGGCTGCGTCACGAGCTTCCTGCAGGGACATGTCGTTGCCGCCGGTCACGTTGATAATGACCCCCTGCGCCCCATCTATGGAGGACTCGAGCAGCGGGCTCGAGACCGCGTTCTCTGCGGCCTTGACGGCGCGATCCTCGCCGCTTGCCTCACCCATGCCGAGCAGCGCTGAGCCGGGTACCGAGAGTATCTTCTTCACATCGGCGAAGTCCAGGTTGATAAAGCCGGGGGTGTTGATGAGGTCCGTTATGCCCTGCACGCCGAACCTGAGGACCTCGTCCGCCTTTCGGAACGCTTCCTCTATGCTTATGCGCGAGTCCGTCAGCTCGAACAGCTTGTCGTTGGGGATGATGATGAGCGTGTCGACCCGCTCGCTAAGATACTCCACCCCTTCCTCGGCCTGGCGTCTGCGGTGGGTTCCCTCGAAATCGAACGGCTTGGTGACCACTCCGATGGTGAGTGCACCTATCTCACGTGCTATCTCTGCAACCACCGGCGCCGCGCCTGTACCGGTCCCCCCACCTTCGCCGGCGGTTATGAAGACCATGTCACTGCCCTTGAGCGCTTCCTTGATCTCGTCCTTGTGTTCATCGGCGGCGTCACGCCCGAGCTCGGGCTGGTTGCCCGTCCCCAAGAAGTGGGTGAGCTCCTCACCGATGCTTATCTTCACGTCGGCATCGCACGCGAGAAGGTCCTGCGCGTCGGTGTTGATGGCGATGAAGTCCACTCCCCTCATCCCGTCGCGTATCATGCGGTTGATGGCGTTGTTACCTCCGCCACCTACGCCGACTACCTTTATCACTGCGAAGAACTGTTTCAGATCCTCAGGCATGGCACGTTCCTCTCCCGCTGCAAAAGCTTCTTAATTCGCCGCATTTCTCCTCGAGGTTTCTCTTACCAGACCCCTTCGTACTCTCACCTTATACCATTTGTTCAACAAGACATTCTACCAGATAATCACTGTTAACTTAAGATATATATCAAGCTTAGTTAAGGCTTCAGTATAATCTGTGGCCTTTCGTGGCGCAAGAGGGGCCACTACCGCGGCATTATCACGGGTGAATCCGGCACCCTAACATCAACGTATTCGATAATCCTGTCGTTTCGTTTAACGTCCTCCAGAACAGCCTTTAGCACGTCGCTTTTCTCCTCAAGAAGCTCCGACTTTCCGTAGAGGATCTGAAAGCCGTCCATCGAGGTGAAGATGATGCCTCCCTCACCGGCAGGGTCGACCTTTTCTATTGTAGAGCGAACTGCGCCGTCCATGGCCACGAGCACTTTCACGCCGCTCATGGTACTGTCGTCGAGGACTGTATCGCCTACCTCGGGTGGGGCAAAGTCGCTAGCGTTGATGCGCGGAAGGGAGGCAAACTCCTCCCCGGAGACACCGCTTATAACATACCCGGAGTCGTCCGTCAGGAAACCGACTCCACAGCAATCAACCACCGCAAGCGGTTTCCTTTCCACGATGCCAATTAGCACGGTACCGGGAAGCCTCCGACCGATACGCGCCGCCTTGATCCACGGCTCTCTCTCCAGGTTGCCCGAGAGCCTGGCCACGGGCAGTGTAAGCAGGTTCTTATACGCGTCCACCCCGCTCAGCTCGCGGACCTGCTCTGAAGAAAGATGCGAATTACCGTTTATCGCGACCTCTTTGATCGCGCATGTATCAGTGAACAATGCCAGCCAGATGCCGAGTCCCAGAATCAACGGCAGCAGCACCGCAGTGACGATGAGCAAGCGCTTGGCACCCGTGGCGAAGCGCGAACGTCGGCTCCTCCGCCCAGAGGGCTTCTTAAGCCTTTTCACAGCTCACTCCGCAAGGTTGATCTTGAGTCGCGCGCCGTCCATTATCTCCGCCACCACGTCAGTGAAGCTCAGGCCGGCGGCGGCGGCAGCCTTAGGCACAAGGCTCGTCGCCGTCATCCCGGGAAGCGTGTTGATCTCGAGTACGAAGAGCCTGTCGGTGCCGTCCTCGAGTATAAGGTCCACCCTTGACATGTCATCGCACCCCAGCAGCCTGAAAGAATCTAGTGACAGCTCCTGTGTCCTCTCTGCCAATCTATCAGGTATAGCCGCCGGCACCTCGTATTCCGTCATTCCCGGCTGGTACTTGGCCTTGTAGTCGTAGAAACCTACCTTGGGCTTGATGTGCAATACAGGCAGGATCATTGGCTCGGGACCTATCAGCCCCACTGTGAGCAGCTTTCCGTCTATGAATCGCTCCACCAGGGCGCGGGAGTCGTGCATAAACACCTGGTCGAGTACGGGAGCAAGCTCCTCCGCGCTGTCAACCCGGGCAACGCCGATGCTGCTTCCCTCACTCGCCGGTTTTACCATCACCGGTAGCGAAAGGCGCTCCGTTGCCACCAGGATCTCGCGATCTGCGTCGCAGCCGGATTCCAGCACCACGTGGTCGGCAACGGGGATGCCGTGGTAATCCAGCAGATCCTTGGTAACAACCTTGTCGAGCGCCGCGGCGCTTGCCAGCACCCCGCTGCCGGCGTAGGGGATGCGCATTATCTCCAGCAGCCCCTGCACCGTGCCGTCCTCTCCACCCCGGCCGTGTAACGCGGGGAACACGACGTCCGGCTTCACCTCGGCCAGGTCGAGCGGAAGCGATGGGGTGACGTCAATCTCCACCACCTCGTTCCCGAGCTCTCTCAACGCGGTGGCAACGGCAGCTCCAGTCTCGAGCGATACCTCGCGCTCCGCGCTGCTTCCTCCCATAAGTACGGCTACCTTCTTCGACAACTTCTCATTCCTCCTCGAATCCCACCAGGCGCACCTCAGGATGCAGTTCTATCCCGAAGCTCTTCTTGACCTCGTCCGCGACTCTTTCCATTAGAAGCCTGATGTCCGCCGCGCTAGCTTCACCGAGGTTCTCTATGAAATTAGCGTGATCAAGCGAGACCCCCGCACCTCCCACGCGCTTCCCTTTCATGCCCGCCGCCTCGATCAGCCTCCAGGCCGAGTCACCTTCCGGGTTCCTGAACACTGAACCGGCGGTCGCAGCGCCCCTCGGCTGAGATCTGCGCCTGTGCTCACCATACTCGCGTATGCGCGTCTCTATCTCTTCGACAGGTGCCTGCCGCAGATCGAACCACGCGCTCGTTACCGTTACGTCTTCAGGGACGAGCGCGGACCTGTATCGGTCCTCGAAGACCTCGAACTCTATCTCTTCACCCAGTCGGTCGAGCGCTTTGACCTTGCTCAGCACGGAGCAGGTGCTCGAGGAATGTGCGCCCGCGTTCGTCATGACTGCCCCACCTACTGTGCCGGGTATCCAATGGGCGAATTCGAGCCCCGTGAGGGAAGACCCGGCTGCGGCTTCAGAGGCGGTCCTCAGCGCCGCTCCGGCCCCGGCCCGGACGGTGCCGCCAGATACCTCCACAGCCTCGAAGTCGCCGCGCAAGAGAAGGACCAGGCCTCTGAAACCGCGATCGGAGACGAGAACGTTGGAGCCGCGGCCTAGAACCAGGATCTCAACACCCTTTTCAACGGCTGCTTCATGGACCTTTTTCAGAGCGGGGATCCAGGACACCCTGGCCAGGAACTCCGCAGGACCCCCCACCCTCCATGTGGTCAAGGTGGACAATAGGACGTCACGTTCGACCTCAATGCCCTCTATGTCCGCAAGCGAATCCGCGAGATCGCCCATGGGAGCCTCACTCACCGGAGCCCGAAGCGAGAAGATCCAGTATCTCGCGGGCACACTGCGTAATATCCCCGGCGCCCATCGTGATCACCATGTCACCTTGCCTCAGGAATGGGACTACAAAACCCGCCAGATCCGCCCTGGATGGCTCGTAAAGTACACTCTTGCCCGGCTCGGCTTCCAGTATGCTGTCAGCGATGAGCCTTCCGGTCACGCCAGGCTCAGGTTCCTCACCTGCCCCGTAGACATCGGTCACCACCACTACGTCAGCTCCCCTGAAGCTTGCCCCGAACTCTCCAGCCAGGTCACCCGTGCGGGAATACCGGTGTGGCTGGAACACTGCCACGACCCTCCCCGGCCTCAGTGAGGACGCCAGTTCCAGCACCGCCCTCACCTCGGTTGGGTGGTGGGCGTAGTCATCAATGATTTCTACTCCCCCCAGAGCACCGACCAACTCGAACCTGCGACGTACCCCTTTGAACCCTCCTAACCCCTCCACGGCCTTCCGGGTATCCAGCCCCAGACCGTGGGCTACGGCCAGTGCGGCCAGGCTGTTGTAGATGTTGTGCATGCCGGCGACGGTCATGGTCACAAAGCCGAGGTCTTTCCCCCTGAACAAGGCCCTGTAGCTCAAGCCCCCTGGACCGTTTGACTCGTCCTGGAAGCGGTAATCGTTGTCTTCGAGCGATCCGTAAAAGAGTACCGCCCCTCCATTTTCGAGACACGCCTCGCCTACCTTGCGGCCCCCTGGGTCGTCCCCGCATACGATAGAGAAGCCTCCCTCCGGCAGAGTGCCCAGGAATTCCTCGAAAACGCGTGCGGTATGTTCCACGTCCTCGAAGAAATCCGTATGGTCCAGCTCAACGTTTGTGAGAACCGCATGCAGCGGCCTGAGGCATAGGAGGGAACCATCGCTCTCATCAGCCTCGGCAACCAGGTATTCCCCTGAGCCGTAACCGGCGTTTGTGCCTATCTCGTTCAGCTCCCCTCCTATGAGGAAGGCCGGCTCGACCCCGCATACAGCCAGCACAGTCGTGACCATGGAGGAGGTGGTTGTCTTTCCGTGGGTGCCGGCAACTGCTATGCCCTTCTTCTCGCGCATTATGGCCGACAGCATCTCCGCCCTGCTGATGACCGGGATACCCCTGCTAAGAGCTTCGGAGATCTCCGGGTTGTCGGCGGACACGGCCGACGACCGCACCACCACACCGGCCTCGCCGAGGTTCTCGGCCCGGTGGCCGAGGCCGATAACAGCTCCCTGGTCGCGCAGCCTCCTCACGTTGGCGGATTCCTTCAGGTCGGACCCCGCCACCTGGTATCCCATCTGCAGGAGAACGGTGGCGATAGCGCTCATGCCCGCCCCACCTATGCCGACAAGGTGAACTATCTCTCCTTCACCGGTCTTGTCCAGCCTGTAATCCGTACTATCAGCCCCCGTAGTGTCAGTGCCTGGTCCTTGTTCTCAATTCTTCCACCAGAGCCGCTATACCTTCTGAGCCGTTCGCGCCCGGCATGGCACGCATCGATTCGCGCATCGACTCCAGCTCATCGTGCGAATCGAGCAAACTCAGCGCTTCCCGGACGGCGTTCACGGCGGAATCTCCCTCCTGCAGCACCACTTTCGCCGCTCCCTGTTTCTCGAACTCGGCCGCATTCATCTCCTGATGTCCGCGTGTGGCGTAAGGGTAAGGAACTATGACCGCAGGGACTACTGCTGCCTTCAGTTCCGCCAGCGTACCCGCTCCGGCCCTACAGAGCGCGAGGTCGGCAGCGGCGTAGGCCAGGTCCATTCTGTGGCAGTACTCCCATGCGACGTAACTCCCCCCGCCGCCCCGGTCTCCACTCTCGCCACTTTCCCTCTCCTCGGGTCTGCGACTCCCGGTTACGTGCAGGACCTGGACTCCAGGGACCGCAGCTATGTAATCCTTCATCCTGCTCACCGCCTGGTTGAGCGCTCTCGCACCCTGGCTGCCTCCGAAGACCAGAAGTGTCCTTTTTCCATCCGCCAGGCCGAAATAGGCCAGGGCGGCCTCGCGAGCGCTTTCATGTACCGTCTTGTCACGCAATCCGGCAATTTCCTCTCGCACCGGCACACCGGTGAGAGCAACGTGGGCCCTCTTGCTCAGGTAAGCCGCCGTTCCCGAGTACGCGGTCGACACGATATCCGCCCTTCTGCTGAGCGATCGCGTCACCAGCCCCGGGAAGTAGTTCATCTCGTGCAGCACCAGCGGAACGCCGCACATGGCAGCGGCGAAGCACGCCGGTGCCGCGGCATAACCTCCGGTGCCGATAATGACCTCAGGTCGCTCTTCTTTGAAGAGTTTCCTGCACCTGAGCAGCGCAGTTTTGAACATGTAGAGCGAGCGTGCCGTCTCCAGCGGCCGCCTTCCGGCTACTCCCATAAGCTCAAGGCCGACAAAGCGCAAGCCTGCCTTCTCAGCCTCGGCGGCCTCGATCCCCGAGTTCGAACCCATGAACAGGACCGTGGCGCCGGACCTGTCCTCGAGATATTTTCCCAGAGCGACGGCGGGATAGACGTGACCGCCCGTCCCGCCGCCTGTTACGACGAAGTCTATTTCGAGACCTCCCGGCGGTTACCCTGAGCGGCTATGTTCAACAGGACACCGATACAGCCCATGCACACTACCAGGCTCGAGCCTCCAGAGCTGACAAGCGGTAGCGGAACACCGGTAATAGGCAGAAGGCCGGTGACTCCACCGATATTGACCAGTGCCTGGATCACTATGAGGCCGGTTATCCCAGCCGCCAGCAGCCGTCCCAGGTCGTCCGGCGCCATCCTGGCGATCCTCATTCCGCCGTAGGCCAGGATGCCGAGCAGGAACAGCACCACCATGGTGCCGATCAAACCCAGTTCCTCGCCAATTATTGCGAAGATGAAGTCGGTATGCGCGTTGGGCAGGTAGAGGAACTTCTGCCTGCTCATCCCCAGGCCGAGACCCTTTATGCTTCCCGAGCCCAGCGCGACATACGACTGGATGACCTGGTAACCGGCACCGCGCGGGTCGCTCCATGGATTTAGGAACGCCAGTATCCTCTGTAATCGGTAGGGGGCCGTTACCGCGAAAAGAACGGCAGCGGTCATGCCTGCCAGCGCAATCGCCACGAGATGCGTACCCTTCGTCTTTGCAACTATCAAGAGAACCATTATGGAGAAACACATCACCAGTGCGCTGCCCAGGTCAGGCTGCCTGAGTATGAGCGCGGCCTCCACCAGTGTGAGCGCCACAACCGGAACCAGCAGGTGGAAGAACTGCTTGAGCCGGTCGCCCTTCATTACGAGTACGTAAGCAGCGAAGATGACCAGTGTAAACTTTGCTATCTCCGTCGGCTGGATGTTCACAGGCCCGAAGTCCAGCCACCGCTTAGAGCCGTATGCGGAGCGGCCTGAGAAGAGCACCATCACCAGCAGCACCAGTGATATGAGGACCCCGGACCAGCTCACCTTTCCGAGCTTGTGGTAATCGAACTTCCAGAAGAACACCATGAGGCCAAGCCCGATGGCCGCCCAGGTCAGCTGCTGCAGGAAGTACCTGTATCCTCCGATGTTCTGGTCCATGCCGATGATCGAACCGGCCGAGAACACCATCACCAGTCCGAGCAGAAGCAGTGCAGCGGTAGGCAGCAGGACGAAGTAGGCCGGCTCGACGTTCAGCATCACTTTCGTGGAAGGGTTGGTCTTTCCTGACGGCTTCCTTGCCGGCCGGCGGGCAGACCTTGCAGGCGGGGTCCCCGCAGGGGTTCTATGCCGACGTGGAGCACCCTGCGGCTCAGGGTGCTCTCGTCTCGCCGGGCTACCCGCGGCCGGCATCGCAGACACTTCCTTTGAACCGTCTCACGGATTCCTTGAAAGCCCTTCCCCGTTCCGCGTAATCTCGGAACATATCGAACGAGGCGCACGCAGGGGTATAGAGGACAGTACCCTCACCTCCCGCAAGTACGTGAGCTTTGTTCAAGGCGTCCTCGAGGTCACACGCCTCAACAATCTGCCCGGTTCCGAAGCCACCGCACTGCTCTTCGAGCGCTGCCCTTATCTCCGGCGAGCTCTCCCCCACCAGCACTATGCCTTTCATCTCACCTTTTTCCAGGAGGGCGCAAGCCTCGCGAGCCAGATCGGTGAATTCCAGACCCTTGTTCCTTCCACCCATGATAACCACAAGTGGCTCGTGGAAGGTCCTTATGGCATTAAGAGCAGCGTGCGGATTTGTCGCCTTGGAGTCGTTGAAATAACTGACACCGGCTATATCGTCCACGTACTCGAGCCTGTGCTCGAGTCCTTCGAAGCGGCAGGCGGAAGCTCCTGCCTCGGCGGGGTCAATTCCCAGCGCCAGGCTTGCAGCCACTGCCGCCATGACGTTCAGGACGTTGTGCGCGCCTTTCACCTTGAGTTTCGATACGTCGAGCACCCGCGCCCCGGGAAGCGCGCCTCCGGAGATCATCCAATTCCCGTCCAGCCAGACGGCGCTGCCTTCCTGCCTGGTCAAGCCGAACCCCAGGAGGCGGCACGACGCTTTGCCGGCGATGTCCACGCAGGCACGATCCTGCAGGTTGTACGCCAGGCTGTCTTCGCCTTCCATGTTCTCAACCATTCGCGCCTTGGCGGAAATGTATTCATTCATGTCCCTGTGCCAGTCGAAATGATCTGGCGCCACGTTGAGCACGACCCCCACGCGCGGCCTGAACTCCTCTATGTTCTGAAGCTGAAAGCTGGAGACCTCCGCGACCAGCACTGCATCGGGGCTTACTCTCCCGTACAGTCCCACCACGGGATCTCCGATATTTCCGCACGTTACGGCTCTCACTCCAGCGTCGGTCAGCATCTTCCCAAGCAGGCTGGTCGTCGTCGTCTTACCGTTGGTCCCGGTCACGGCCAGGAAAGTGTGACCGTCCAGCAACCTGTAGCCGAGCTCCAGCTCGCTGATGACCTTCCGTCCTCTCGCCCTGGCTTCGGTCAGGACCCCTGACCGGTCAGGCACTCCGGGGCTCGCAACCACCAGGTCGAACAGGCCCATGTCCTCTGGTATGTCCACCCCCAGCAGCACATTCACTCCGAGCGACTTCATCTCCTGGGCAGATTCCGCTTTGAGCGGAGAAGCCGAGCTGTCCACGACGGTGACGCCGGCTCCAAGGCCGGTGGCGGCACGGGCCGCGGCTTCGCCGCTCGCGCCCAGTCCTACGACCAGCACCTTCAATCCTTCGAGGTCTATCACTTGGGGACCCTCGTCACGAAATCAACGTAGAACACGGCGAATCCCGCCATCACACAGAAGCCGCTGATGATCCAGAGACGGACCATGACCGTGAACTCTGACCATCCCATCAGCTCGAAATGATGATGTATGGGCGCCATGCGGAATACCCGTTTTCCTTTTGTCAGCTTGAAGACACCTACCTGGATAACCACGGAAAGTGCCTCTATCACGAACAAGCCGCCCAGCAGCAGCAGGAGAAGCTGGGTTCTGGTCATGATGGCAATGGCCGCCAGCACTCCACCCAGCGCCAGTGAGCCGGTGTCCCCCATGAATATCTGGGCGGGAGCGGCGTTCCACCACAGGAATCCTACGCATGCTCCCAGGACCGCCCCGCAGATTATCGCTATGTCCAGAGCGGGCAGCCCGGAGAAATCATAGAAGTTCGGATGCTCGGTTATGGGATGCCTGAACATCGTGAACGCGATGAGCAGGTACGCGGCCATCACCATTATCATCGAGCCCGAAGCGAGTCCGTCAAGTCCATCAGTAAGATTGACCGCGTTGGTCGAAGCGGTGACCATTATGAAGACCCAGATGAAAAAGAACCAGCCCAGCGGAAACAGCGTGCTCCCGACGAAGCTCAGGTCAGCCGGGAGAGGCGGGTAACCCGTGGAGTGAAACCGCGTGGCAAGCATCGCGAAGGCGATGGCTATCACCATCTCCCCCGCGAACTTCACTGAGGGCTTCAGTCCCAGAGAACGCCTCTTCCTTATCTGGATATAATCGTCGGTAAAGCCGAGCAGGCCGCAGAGCACCATGGTCCCGACGACTATAAGGCCTTCCGGGGTTCTGGCTGAAAGTATAAGGTAAGAAACAACAGTCCCCAGCACTATCAGCAGCCCACCCATGGTGGGCGTGCCCTTTTTGACGAAATGCGCTTGCGGCCCGTCTTCCCTTATGACCTGACCGATCTCGCGCTTCCGCAGCAGGCGTATCAGCACCGGAGTGAGCAGAAGGCACAGCATGCCCGATATGAACGCTGAGGCCAGGACCCTATACAATTTCTACCACCCTGTCTTCGATGAATCCCTTATCCAGCAGCCTGGCCGCGAGCACCTCCAGACGCGCGACCCTGGAAGCCTTCAAAAGTACCGCGTCCCCCGGTTCGAGTACCTCACCGAGTCGCATTTCCGCTTCCGATATGTCACCGCACCTGAACACGCTGCCCCTGGGCATCCCCTCCACCAGTGCCGCAGTGGCGTAACTCCTTGCCTGCCTGCCGACTGTGACCAGTATGTCGATGTCGACTTCAGCGGCACATGCGCCGACCTGCTTGTGGAACTCCCTGCTGTTTGCGCCCAGCTCAGCCATGCCACCCAGGACAGCAACGGTACGACTCCCGGGTCCGAACTCGGCAAGCGTGGCCAGGGCGCTCCGCATCGAGAGAGGATTCGCATTGTACGTGTCGTTTATCACCACATATCCGTCCGGCGCCTTCTTCACTTCCATGCGCCAGGGACTCAGCGACGCCCTGCCCAGGCACTCTTGTATCTCCGCCGGGCCTGCGCCCATAGCGTGCGCGCAGGCCGCCGCGGCTAGGGCGTTCGGCACCTGTAGACGTCCCGACTCCCTCAGAATCACGTCAACCCCGAGGCCGGGGCCTTTCAACCTGAACGATGGCCTTGCCAGGCCGTCGGTAACAATGTCAGCGGCGCGGTACTCCGCGTCGGCCCGGAGCCCGAAGCGCAACACTCTTGCGCTCGTCCGCGAAGCAATCCAATCGGAACGGGGGTCGTCTGCATTCAGCACCAGGACTCCACCATCAGAGATGGATTCCGCCAGCTCAGCCTTGGTGCGGGCCACTTTCTCCTCGGTCTTGAACAGCTCCAGGTGACCCGGACCGACATTGGTGATGATCCCGAACCCGGGCTCGGCTATGCCGGCGAGTCTTCTGATATCGCCCGGCCGCCGCGCCCCCATCTCCAGCACAATCGCCTGGTCCTTTTCATCCGCGTCGAAGATCGTAAGGGGAAGACCTATCTCGTTGTTATAATTCCCCGGGGAGTGGACCACGCGCATCAATCTCGAGAGTATCGCGACCAGGAAATCCTTGGTGCAGGTCTTTCCAGTGGTTCCAGTGATGCCCACCACCTTGGCGTCCAATCCCTTGCGTACGAAACACGCCAGGTCTCCCAGTGCCCTGGTGGTGTCATGTACCTTGATCAGAGGGAAACCGGGAATTTCACGCGTGAACTCAGGCAGGTACCGGCTTCTAGCCGACACCACTGCCGCTCCTGCGCCTGAACGGGCGGCCTCCATAAGGAAAGCGTGTCCATCGAAACTTTCACCTTTGAGTGCGAAGAACAAAGAGCCCTTCTTAAGAGTGCGCGTGTCAGTGGAGACACGCTTCACTCGGGACCCCCCGCCACTGCTGAGAGTGCCTCCGGTCGCCCCGGCCACTTCCTCGAGACTAACAGACAGCACCTGGCACCTCTTTCAGGCACTCACGCGCCACCTGCCGGTCGTCGAACGGTATCACTCCGTCTGCAAAGATTTGGCCGCTCTCATGGCCTTTTCCTGCAATCACGACAAGGTCTCCCGGTTCCGCCAGCGAGAACGCTTTCCGGATGGCTTCCCTGCGGTCGACCTCCACCATGTACTTTTCAGGCGGGAACCTCCCCCGCACTCCCTCGAGTATCATCTCTATTATGGAACCGGGGTCCTCACCTCGCGGATTATCCGAAGTGAATATGCACCTGTCGGAGATCTCGGCGGCCGCAGCGCCCATCAGAGGGCGCTTGGAGCGGTCCCTGTCCCCACCGCAACCGACCACGATCATCACCCGCCCGCCCGATACCTCCCGGCACGCTTCGAGAAGGCTCCTCACCCCGTCCGGCGTGTGGGCGTAATCCACTATCACCGTGAACGATTGTCCGCAATCGATGTTCTCGAACCTGCCCGGTACCCCGTGCAGAGACTCGAGGCCTGACAGTATGCTGCTCGATCCGGCATCAAGCTCGTAAGCGGCGCCTGCCGCGCTCACGCAGTTGTAAACGTTGAACCTCCCCTGTAGGCGGGTCGACACCGGCATCTCCTCACCGTACAGATCGAGTTTGAAACGGTTCCCTTCGGAAGATACCTCGATGTCCGACGCCCGTACCTTGGCTCCAGGGTCCAACCCGTAACTGCGCGTGGGCAGCTGGGTCTCTTCGAGCAACCGGCGACCGAACCCGTCATCGATGTTTATCAGCGCTATCCTGTCCTCTCCGAACTCGCCGCCCTCGAACAACCTCCTCTTGGCGCCGAAGTATTCTTCGAGCGAGATGTGGAAGTCCAGATGGTCCTGCGTGAGGTTAGTAAAAACGACCACGTCGAAATCACATGCGTCTACCCTGTGGAGCTCAAGGGCATGTGAAGAGACCTCCATGACCGCGATCTCTACCCCGCTGTCGACCATCCTTCTGAGCAGGCGTTGAAGGTCCATCGATTCTGGCGTGGTCCTGGTGACCGGCTCGACGCGGTCGCCGATGTGGTTCTCGACGGTGCCGATGAGCCCGGTGACCTTTTCGGCCTTCTTGAATATGTTCTCCACCAGGAAAGTGGTAGTGGTCTTTCCGTTGGTGCCGGTCACTCCGACGAGCTTCAGCTCGCTTGAAGGCCGTCCGAAGAAGTTCGCCGAACCACGCGCAAGCGCGGCCCGTGTATCTGGAACCTTAACGACCGCCGTTTCAGGCGGCAGTTCGTCATCGGGCATACGTTCGACAACAAGCAGGGATGCTCCCTTCTCGACTGCCTGGCCCGTGTGCAGATGACCATCGGTGATCAGCCCTTTAATACAGAAAAAAGCCTCTCCAGGCTCCACCGTCCGGCTGTCGTAGGAGACGCCCGTCACCTTTTCGGGCGCCCCCTGAAGCAACCGTGCCTCAACGCCTTCCAGCAGATCTTCCACTCGCATGTTCCTCGTCGCCCCTCCGTTCGCCGTCCTCTATCCCACGTGTCCTCTTTGACCGCATGTGCTTCGAAGTCAAGTAACCCCTCTCCCGCTTGCTGAAGCTGCATTTGATGAGCGTTCCAGCTATTCTTACCGTCTCTATCATCTCAGTCTTCCTCGCCGGCGGATGTTGGTTCGAAGCTCGGGTCTATTTTTAGGTGCTGCAGGCTGAATCCCATGACCTCGCTGAATACAGGCGCGGCGGTGTCTCCACCCCATATCGGTGAGGGATCGTCAAAGACTATCAGGCATACCAGTCGGGGGTCCTCCGCGGGAGCAAATCCTGCGAAGGTCGCCATGTAGCCACCGCCGTAACCCCGGCCCCCCTTTAGAGGCTTGGCCGCGGTTCCGGTCTTTCCTGCGACCCTGTAGTAGTCGACTGCCGCTTTGACTCCCGTGTTGCCTGGTGACACAACTTTTTCGAGTATCCCTGTTAGCTCCCTGCAAGTCGCCTCGGAAAGTACTCTTTCACCCAGCCCCCCCAGACCCATGTCAACCGATCCCCTGTCCTCGATCTTCGACTGCAGCAGATGTGGAGCTACCTTTCTTCCACCATTCGCGATGCACGCAACAACACATGCTATCTGCATAGGCGTCACGGAAATCCCCTGCCCGATGCTCATGGTGGCCGCGCTCGTGCCTGACCACTCGCTGTAGGGAGGTACCAGGCCGGCTACTTCCCCCGGGAAGTCTATGCCCGTCGGGCGCCCCAGTCCAAGGAGGTCCTGGTACGAGGATAGCTGGACCGGACCCAGCTCCATCGCCACCTGTATGGTCCCTACGTTAGACGACTGACTGATGACTTGAGAAAACGTGAGCTGTCGGGAGGGCATGGGCTCCGCTTCCTTGAAGACCTTGTCCGCGACATTCAGCTCGGACGGTACGTTCAGCACTGTACCACTGTTGACAACTCCCTGCTCCAGTGCGGCCGCAGCCGTCAGGACCTTCATCACCGACCCGGGTTCGTAGATGTCGGTCACGGCGCGACTGCGCATTTCCTCAGGGTCGAGGTCCTCCCGCTTGTTCGGATCGAAAGTGGGATAGGTCGCCATCGCCAGCACTGCGCCGGTATTACAGTCCATGACGATCCCCGTGCCCGCCCTGGCCCCGTATCGCTCGAAACCGCTCTCCAGCGACTCCTCGAGCCTTGCCTGGATATCCTTGTCGAGGGTCATCCGCAGGTCCACGCCGTCAACAGCCTCGAGCCTCTTCTTCTCGCTACCGGGGATCGGGTTTCCGGCGGCGTCTCGCTCGAGGAGTATCTCCCCACCTTTCCCTCCCAGGATGTCCTCGTAGTGGAACTCCAGGCCAGAAGAGCCTTTATTGTCGACATCCACCACGCCGATCACCTGTGAGAATAGGCTGCCGAGCGGGTAGAAACGCTTGCTTTCCTCTATGTAGCCGATGCCCTCGAGGTCTTCCTCTTTGAGCTTCTGCGCGACCGTCTTGTCGACCTTACGCATTAAATAGACAAAACCTGTAGGCTGTTCCAGTCTGTCGAGTATTTCGTCCTCGTCGGAGTTCAGGACGGTGGCTATCTTAAGCGCGGTACCAGGCTTGTCTTTTACCTGGTAGGGCGTGGCGTATATGGTCGTCGCGTCTTCGCTGATGGCGATTATCTCGCCTTCGCGGTCGAGTACGGTGCCCCGCCTGGGCGTAACCGTGATGATCGTATCCCGCTGCTCTTCGGCGAGCTTCCGGTAGCGTCCGGCCTCCAGACCCTGGATGACAAATAGCTTGCCTGCTACAACAACAAGCCCCATGAACAAGAGAAAGCTGACGAGGGCTATCCTCCTGTCCCTGCCTTCTCTCTGGGCCACCGGTCTCACCTATCTTCGAGTCAGCTCGCTTGCGCTTTCCTTCTCCGCGGACGTTTGATTCTTCTCGCCCTGCTCCGGTGACTCCTTGTCACGCGCGGCATGGGTCTTGATAGAAGCGACGCCGCCGTCTGAAGTGCTCGAATACCTAAGGTAGATAACGGTGCACGGTTCCTGGAAGTCCAGTTCCTCCTGGGCCACCCTGGCGACGCGCCCGGGTGATCTCAGTCGTGCAAGCTCGACCCGCATGCTCTTCTGCTTGGTCTTCTCCGAGGCGATCTCCTGCTCGATTCGCCTGGTCTCAATATCGCGCCCGACCGCGCTCTGGTGCATTGCCACCATGAATACGCCGATGCAACCGAGGATGAACAGGACCAGCATGAGGAATCCGAAGGTGAGCCGCTTCGCGCGCGGCTCCGGCCCGGGTTTTCTTTTTGGTTTACAGAGCTTCTTGCTCCTCCTCTTCGCCTTTTCAGCCGCAGTCATTCAACCTGCTCTTCTCTCGGCCGCCCGCAGCTTTGCGCTCCTGGCACGCGGGTTGTCTTCGATCTCTTTCTCGGAGGCGCGCATAGGCCTCCTGGTGAGGACTTCGAGGACGGGTAAGCTCTCGAGCGGTCCTCCGGGCGGATAGTCGAGTCCTCCTGCCAGGGAGTTGAACGTGCGTTTCACTATCCTGTCCTCATGAGACTGATACGAAAGCACTACTATCCGCCCGGACGGGGCCAGGCGTTCGACTCCTGCAATGATCCCCTCCCTGAGATCCTCGAGTTCGTTGTTCACCGCAACGCGGAGCGCCTGGAACGTCTTTCGAGCCGGGTGTTTGCGGCCCCGCCTTGCCGAGACCGGAACCGCGTCCTCCACGACTTTCGAAAGCTCGCGGGTCGTCTGTAGGGGGCGGCGCTCCCTTGCCTCCACGATGAAGTGGGCGATACGCCTGGCCCACCGCTCGTCTCCATATCTGAATATGATCCGAGCAAGCTCCTGCTCGGTCTCAGTGTTCACGATCTCCTCCGCTTTTTGAGTAGCGTCAGGTCCCATTCGCATGTCCAGTGGCCCATCCGACCTGAAGCTGAAGCCCCTATCGGGGTCGTCCACCTGCATGGATGAGAGCCCCAGGTCGAGCAGAATCCCATCAACCGTCTCTAGCCCTTCGCCATCAAGGACGGACTGCATATCTCGGTAATTTTCGCGATGTATACTGACCGCCGACCCCAGGGGGTCAAGCCGCTTCCGCGCTTCAGCAACTGCCGCCGGGTCTCTGTCAATACCAATGAGCCTGCCCCCAGGCGCGATCCTTTCAAGGACAGCTTCAGCGTGTCCGCCTGCTCCGAGTGTTCCATCGACGATCACTTCTCCTTTCTCTGGCGCAAGGTACTGGAGAACTTCGGCCAGCATGACCGGCCTGTGCCCCGCGCTGCCAGCGCCTTCCACATCACACCCCGATGTCTGACGCGGACTGCTCGTAATGCTCCTCGTTCTCGCTGGTGTATATGCTCCATCTCTCCGGTTCCCATACCTCGGCCTTGTTCGAGAGGCCCACTATGACCACTTCGTTCTTTATGCCCACCATCTCGCGGAGACGGGGAGGGACAAGGACCCTTCCCTGGCCGTCGGGCATCAGGTGGTGCGCGTTCGCGAAGAACAGCCGGGTGAACCTCCTGGTCGACTCGCTCCCGGATGGCATCTCATCGATGCGCCCGACGAGGTTCTCCCACTCCCTCATGGGGTAAAGCAGCAGGCAGTTATCGAGCCCCTTCGTCACCATGAGGCCGCCCTCGAAGTCGGAACGGAACTCGCGTGGCAGTATTATCCTGCCCTTGGCGTCGACCGCTCTCTGTAATGAACCGACCAGCATAGCTTACCTCTCACCTCTCCACGCTTCACCACTTTACACCATTACTCGCCCCTTTGCAACACTATCGGCTACAAAAGACCACTTTCTTTAGCGATTTCTGCGGAAAATCTTGGTGTCTTACCCGGAATATTGGGATGAGATGTTAATTTGTGGAATATATTGGGGATTATTGAAGGTTAAGACTCAATATATTGTGGTGGAGTGCTCGCCCATTCGGCTTTTCCACATTAAGACGCACCTCGTCCGGGCGGGCTCACACCGAACTGGATGCACTTCAACGGGTCGGGCCCGTTCCTGCCGAAATGCGTCTCCGCGCGGAACCTGCATCCTCCCCCGCACTCTTGCAGGTGGTCGCAGTAGCAATCCAACTCGCAGATCCTCATGCGCGGAAGCCTGAGCCAGGCCTCTCTCAAGCCCCGCTCGATGCTGCCGCCTGAAACATCTTCGTAGAAACCGCACTTGACCATATCCCCGTCAGGCTTGACCAGCGCCAGGTGTGCCCCGCAGGCGTGATCCCCCGATGGCTCGTGCTGCTCTGAGCCGAACGCCCTATCCATCTCGCGAGCCGCTTCCGCCAGGTCCGGCATGACGGTATCGGCCCCGTCGGCCAGCCTTCCGGACTCACAGGGGACGTCTAGCGTCCACGATACGGCCCCAAAGCTCCTGACCAGCGTTTCCAGCGCATCCAGCTCTTCGATGTTACGCTGATGGACCATGGTCGCAACGGAGACGTCGGATTCCGCATATTTGAGGTTTTCCAGGCCCCGCAAAGCCTCCTTGAAGCACCCCTTCCCCCTCATGAAGTCGTGCCCCGCCTCGGTCCCGTCTATTGATATCTGCACCTCCTGGAACTCGAGGGCGCGCGCAGTCCGCTCATCTATAAGAGTCCCGTTGGTCACCAGGATCGTGCGAAAGGACCTGCCGGCACACAGGGAGCTTATCTTCTCGAACTCCGGGTGGAGCAGCGGTTCGCCGCCGGTGACGATCAGGCGAAGGCCGCCCATCTGCTCGAACTCATCCAGTACCTTCTCGAGCGTCTTCACGCTCATATCGATCCCGCTGGACTCTCCCAGGTAGCAGTGCCTGCATGAGAGGTTGCACTTCCTTGTGATCTCTATCATGAGGTACCTGAGAGACGGCCGCTCGTTTCGACCTACGGTGACCTCTCGGCTCCAGGGGCTGTCTCCTGCCACCAGGACGCCCTCCTCGAGGCAGAAATCGAGGAACTCTCGTGGAAACCTTGCGTCCGCCCGATCGAGTGACCCATCCGCGCGGGCGAGTTCCCGGAGACCGTTGGCATCGACCTGGTACAGCTCATCGCTCGACGTGTCGTATACGGCAGGGTACTCCAGTTCTTTCAGGAAGAAGCTCCTGCCCAACCCCAGGAACCTAGCCCTCGAGGTCACGAGAGAGCTGCTCCAGTGTCACGCGCCCGTTCTCTAAGAGGCGCATCAGGATGTGGTAGCATCCGCACTCGAGCTCTTCGTCCTCCCCCGGTGTGAAGAACTCGCAATCGGCGCAGATGAGGCGCTTGAACTCCTCGGGGTCGTCATTCATGTTGAGCTCTCCCCTCACGAACGGACCCACCCTCGACTGGAAACCATCGAAACGGGCCATGCCCTCACCTCCTCGACTATTAACAGGCATCTCCGATGCGCAAGTCAAGTCGTCTGGTTTTGCATCTCGCACTTCTGCTTCCGGCGTTGAAAACGAGCCCTGGTGGATGTAATATTGTCTGTGCATTACCCAACCAGAAGGGGGGGTCACGGTGAAAATCGTGAAGCTGGCCAAGAAGGCCTCGAGCACCTGCAAGTGCTCAAAGAGCTGCTAGCGGAAAAAGCCCCGAAAGGGGCTTTCTGCTTTTTACGGACGATCCTTTGAACTGCGGTGTCTTCTCATTGAAGGTTGGGAGTCAAGGGATGGATATGGCTGTAAAGAGAATCCTGGTCCTGTCGCCGCTTCCAGCGGAACTCGTGAGGTCCCTGATCAGTGCGGTAGTCGCGAGCGACGACCACGGGGAGTACGAGGTCCGCTCTTTCGAGGGCGCAAACCGGGAGGAGTTCCTGGAAGAAGTGGCCGGCGCTGACATAATCGTCGGCGACTACTCGTTCCACATTGGGATGGACGCCGAAGCCATGAGGGCGGCCGCTCCGTGCCTTCTTATCCAGCAGCCGTCGGTTGGCTACCAGCATCTCGACGTCGAAGAGGCGGCGCGCCAGGGCATCCCCGTCGCAAACGCAGCCGGAGCTAACGCCGTGGCGGTAGCCGAGCATACCATCCTGGGCGCGCTGGCGTGCCTGAAAAAACTCATTCTGCAGAACGAGAAGACCCAGCGTGCCGAATGGGCCCAGGACGAGATGGCGGGACACGGCGTCTTCGAGCTTTGCGGCAAGGTGCTGGACATCGTCGGCATGGGCCGCATTGGTCGCGAGGTCGCGGCGCGGGCCTGTGTATTCGGCTGCTCCATCGTCTATTACGACGTGGTGAGGCTTCCCTCCGAAGATGAGCGGGAGCTCGGGGTGAGCTTCTTGGACCTCGACGAGCTTCTGGCATCGGCAGACGTGGTGAGCCTCCACGCTCCCCTTACCGAGGAAACGGCAAACCTTCTCGACGCGAGGCGCATAAATCTCATGAAGAGTACTGCCGTGCTGGTGAACGTGGCCAGGGGTGAGGTGGTCGACGAGCGCGCGCTGGCTTCGGCCCTGAGGGAGAACCGCCTGGGCGGAGCTGTTGTGGACGTGTACGTCGACGAGCCGATAAGACCCGATAACCCCCTCATCGGTGCACCCAACACCATCCTCACACCCCACACCGCCGGCGCCTCCAACGAGTCGAGGCTACGCATCATAACAGCTTCCCTGCTGAACGTGGTGAAGGCTCTGAAGGGCGAGAAGCTGGATAACGTGGTCAATGAGGTCGGGACTTGAGTCCTGCCGGCGCCCGGCTGGTCAGGAGCAGGCTTCTTGAGCGGCGTTCCAGTAGAACCGCAGGTAATCCTTGAGCACCTCGAAGTTCTCCGCTGTACGCTCTACTTCTATCTCAGCCTCGTAGGAGGTGAGGTTTTCAGTCTTTCTCACGAAGCGCGCCGTGCGCGCGCAGAAAAGGGCAAGCAGTGCGTCGATGACGTCCTCCGAGCAGAGCGGCCCGAAGTTATACCCGATGGCGAAGTCGTAGACCACGCGGACCCACAGGCCGCTGGAGAACTCGAATTGTTCGTCGCTCGCCCTGTAAGCCGCCTCCACCTGGCGGAAGTTCTCCCGGCGAAGGATGATCCGCCATACGTCACCAAGCTCCTCGAAGCCTTTGCGGAAGTGGTCCAGCAGGTTCTCGTAGGAGACCTCCGCGACGTCAGGTTCCTCCTTGCACTCCTCCCCCAGGACCGGCGCGGGGGTAGACTTATGGACTTCCATCCATTTTTCCTCGTACGTCCTCATGAGGTCGAACATGGTGCCGGTCACCTGGCGGAACATGGCGGCGAGGTCGCTGCCGGGGTCCTTGTTGTTGTGCAGCTTCAGACCCATGCAAGCCTGGCAGATGCGGAAACTCTCGTTTACAGCAAGGGTGGTCATCCAGATGTCTATGCCGAACCTGGCGATGTCCGTCTCCCAGACGTCCCGCTCCGAGTAGACCGCCGCCAGTTCACCGGAAAACCCGAAGTCGCCGCCGATGGGCTGGCGTATGCGCTTGCCGTAAAGCGCCCGGGTCAGGGGATATGCCAGGGCGTTGGTGATCGTTCCGTCATACTTGTAGCGGAGGTAGTGCGGGGTCACGAAGTCGTACTTCTCTTCCAGCACAGGTCCGCCCAGGTTCTTCATCCATTCGGGAGTTATGCTGCGAAGGTCCGAATCGACGACTATGCAGGCCTTCACCCCGAGCCTGGTCGCTATCTCGAAGATCGTCTTGAAGGCGCTTCCCTTACCGGCGATACCTCTGTATGGCGTTACTATCTTTCTGACTTGCGAGGGCACTTCAGTAGAGAGAACGACGTCCCTGGTGCGGTCGGTTGAGCCGCCGTCCGAGTTGACGAGCACGGGCTTCATACCCGGAAAATACTCTACGAGCCCATGAGCAGCTTGCTTGACCACATGTGCGATTGTATCTGCGTTGCGGAAAGAAGGGATGCCGACGAGTATGTCGGCACTCCCTATCGCTTCGAGGTCATCTATCACTGCTTTTTCTAAAACAGTCATACCCAGGCCGTTCTTCTACTTCAAGTTATCCCATTATGTTTTCGACACTTTGCACAGTCTCCCCACCCATTTGCGTTCCATATTTCGGTTGGGACTTCCGTTGGTGTCAGGCACCAAGGGAAGTCATGCCAGTTACTGGCATTCAACCAGAAAACTTCCCTTGGTGCCTGACACCAACGGAAGTCCCAACGGGGATTTACGGTAAAGGGTCCGTCCCCAATGGAAGTCTTGCTCTAGAACGGAAGCTCGCGGGATAACGTGTCGTCGGCGGCGAGGAACTCCAGCAGCCGGGTCCAGCGCCGGTTGAACTCGAGGTACCAGGTGAAGGGGTCGTGCTGCGGCCGTGCGTCGAAACGGGCATGCTTCACGTTCCGCATGCTCTCGGTAAACCCGAGCTCGTCTCCCCTGTCCAGATAGAAGAGTCCCTGCAATACACAGGTCTTGAATATCATGTCCTCCAGGTCGTCCCGCATGCACCTGCCGGGGTACGGGTCGAGCTCGCTGACATCGACCATCCTGAGTCCTTCCGTCGGCACCTGCCCTGCCAGCTTCTCGCGCGCGTAGATGAATCTGTAGATGTTCTCCCGGAAATGCTGCCAGGCCGGGACCGTGCTGGACGGCGGCAGGTGCCTTATTGACAGCTCGTTATCCAGCATGAAGTCGATGTCGAAGAATTTGCAGTTGGTAAGATAATCGATATCCTCTCCCCTTCGTACGTTGGGGTCGAAGGCGACCTTCCTCCATACATCGCGATGGACCACCATATTGCCGCCGAAGACGAACGGGGTAGGCTTCAGCCTTGGCCCTTCCCCTATCAGACCGAACGACTCGTTCATCAGCGGCACCATCGGCCACTCCGCCATATACCAGTCATCCGGCGGCGGGATGAGGTAGCCTCCCTCCGGCCTTATGTAGTATCCAGCGAGCGCGCCGACAAACCTCCCGTCACGCTCCCGACCGATATTCTCGAACACCCGGTCCAGGTAGCGCGGATCCTCGTATACCTCGTCGTCGTCGAAAAGGACTGCTACCTCAGAACCGGCCATTTCCGCCGCCAGCAGGCACATGTTCCGTATGTTCGAGTAACCCGTGAGCGAGACCACGTCGGGGTCTACACCGGGTCCGGCCTCCTCAATGACATGTTCCTTCATCCGCTGCTCGAAGGAGTGTGACAGCACCGCAACCGGGAACTTCGATCGCACCGGCTCGGTTATTTCGCTTACCCTTCTCTCGACGTCCGTCGCTATCTCGGGGTTGGTGGCGCACGCGAGAACCACTACGTTGAAGTCCCTGTTCTCGAGCACATCGATACTCACGAGAGCCCGCCCTAGAGTCCCCGTCACGTCGAGAGGGGTGGGGTGGTCGTACACCGCGTCGTCCATGTTGAGCGGCTCGGTCGAGCGCCTGCCCCAGTACGAGGGAATGACGATTGTCGCTTTCAAGCTCTGGTTCCTCCAGTCCGAGGCACTCAGCCCAGGATCTCCTCCAGGGCTCCGATGACGGCCCTGTTCTGCTCGGGCGTTCCTACGGTGACCCTCACGTGGCCGGGGTAGCCGAGCGAATCTCCATCTCTGACGATGATCCCCTTCTCCAGAAGCTTTCCGGCCAGGTCTTCTGTCACCTCGTCGAACCGGACAAGTATGAAGTTCGCCTGCGTGGGAATCGGGTCGAGCCCCAGGCGCCGGAACTCACCGTCCAGGAAGCGCTTGCCCTCCGCGTTCGTCGCCCTGCTCCTCTTCACGTGCTCCTCGTCATCAAGCGCGGCGATTGCGGCGACCTGCCCCAGGCTGTTCACGTTGAACGGGGGCCGTACCCTCTCAAGATAGTCGACGACACCCGGGGCAGTCATGCCGTAGCCCACTCTGAGGCCCGCCAGGCCGTATATCTTGGAGAAGGTCCTCAGCACGAGCAGGTTTGGAAATCGGTCCAGGTACTCGAGGCTGTCGGGGTACGAGGGATCGTCGACGTACTCGCAGTACGCCTCGTCCCACACGAGCAGGACCTCCGGCGGCAGAGCCTCCAGGGCCAGCTCCAGTTCCCGTGCGGTGCATATGGTACCAGTGGGGTTGTGCGGTGTGCCGATGAAGACCGCCTTGGTCCGCTCGTCCACCGCGGCGATCATCTCGTCCACCAGGTGGCAGTGATCGCAGAGCGGCACATAGGAGAGAGCCGCTCCCATGGTCATTCCCGAGAGAAAGTAAGACGAGAAGGTGGGATCTCCCATGACAGCCACATCGCCCTGGTTGAAGAAGGCAAAGAAGATGAGATCTATTATCTCATCCGTACCGTTGCCGAAGATGAACCTCTCCGGCGCGACCCGCAGCTTCTCGGACAGCTTACTACGCAGCTCCGTACATGCTCCGTCGGGGTATATGGATACCGTTCCAGCGGCCCCTCTGATCGCTTCCACCGCGAGCGGAGACGGCCCCAACGGGTTCTCGTTGGAGCCGAGTTTCACCACTTCGCTCACGCCGTATATCCGCTTGACATCTTCTATGCCGAGCCCGGGGCTGTAGACGGGGAGGTCTCTTATCTCTCTTCTCGTCAGTCTCTCGAAATCAGTGCTCATCAAAGCTGCGGGCCTCAGGGTCCCGCGGCCTCCCTCTTCATCATATCGTCGGCTTCCTTCAAGAGCGCCTCGGGATCGTACCCGTGGTCAGGGTAAGACGCAAGCCCGACGCCGACCTCGGCGCCAACGTACCCCTTTCCAAGGTCCGCGAAGTAGTTGAGCACCTTGTTCTTGAGCCTGAGAGCCACGACCTCGGCGCCCTCCATCTTGGTCTCGGGTGCGATGATCCCGAACCTCGAGTAGTCCACCCTGGCCGGTATGTCCGACGAGCGCGCGTTTCTGCGCAACACACGTACGAAAGCCCGCAGCAGCTCGGCCTCTTCCTCGGAATGGTCAGCCCTGTTGGAATCGAGCTCGAATACCAGCAGCGTAACGTCTCTGAAATATCTCTCAGAGCGTCTCAACTCCTCCTCGAGGCGCGTATTGAAGTAATGCGCGTTGAAGACCCCGGTCAGCGGGTCCCGGAGCGCGTCCATTACCTCAATGCTCAGGCTCTTGTCGTGGTAAGCGTACAGCGTAGCCTGGAACAGGCTGTTGAAGCACTGTAGAGTACGCTTCTCCACGTCGAAATCGTGTACCCTCTGCACCTGGTCCTTCCTGTGCTTCCAGAACGCCTCGCGCAGCAGTATGTGCTCTCTCATGACTTTCTCTACGGGGAATCCTTTGTCTCTCCTGCGAATGCCGTGCCTCACTGCCTCACGGAAGACATATCCGTACGGCAGGAACTCCTGCATGAACAGTTCGTCATCGAGGCACCTGGTCAGTCCTCCGTAGATGCCTTCAGCGACCTGCTCGATCTCCTCGTCGTACAGGTCCTGCAGATTTTCTTCCTCCAGGCTTTCACGGAACGACTGCAGCATCTCTACGATTTCCCGGTTATTGGGAGAGCCGCTCATTGTCCCACCCGCCTTGCTCCGCTGGTGCTTGCAGCTATTCTATAATATCCACCTGGCCAGACGAAAGGAAAATGACACTTTGATCGAGGATGTTCGCGGAGGCGATATTTCGCTCGTCGCGGTTGACGTAGGCGGGACGATCACCGACCTCATAGCCGTACACACCGCAGGGCTGACCGCCCTGAAGGTCCCATCCACACCCCACGAACCGGAAAAAGGCGTCCTTGATGCCATCAGCGGAGCTGGAGCCTCCGGCGCAACCGTGGTTCACGGCTCTACTGTGGCTACTAATGCCATCCTCGAGAGGAAGGGTTCCCGCACCGCGTTCATCGGTACGGAAGGTTTCTCGGACATCATAGAGATAGGCAGACAGGAACGGCCTGACCTGTACACGCTCGCCGTTACCAAACCTCGGCCGCTGGCGGGAAAGCCTCTCCGCTTTGAAGCCCCCGAGCGCGTAACCGCAGGGGGCACGGTCCTGAAAGAACTCACCAGGAAAGACGCCCGCGAGCTGTCACGAGCCGTCGCGCGGAGCGGTGCCCGTTCCGCGGCGGTATGCCTGCTCTTCTCCTTCGAGCGTCCAGAGCACGAGGAGATGATCTCAGAAGAGCTCGCCGCCCTGGGCATCGAGACGTCGCTGTCGTGCCGGATCCTGCCAGAATACCGTGAGTACGAGCGCGCCTCCACCACATTGATAAACGCCTATATAGCTCCCGTTATGGGGGAATACCTGGACCGTCTCGAATCTTCGCTGAGAGACGGCGGAAAGAGAGGCGGCCTTCGGCTCATGCACTCCGCAGGTGGCACCGTTTCGGCACGGCTGGCTCGCAGCCGACCAGCCGACCTTATTCTGAGCGGCCCTGCCGGTGGCGCGATTGCTGCTCGATGGCTCGCCGGTTCCCTGGGAATCGACAAGGCCGTGAGCTTCGACATGGGTGGAACCTCGACCGACGTCTCTCTTATCGACCAGGGTCTTACCATCACCAGGGACACTCGCATAAGCGGTCTTCCGGTCGCTCTCCCCATGGTTGACATCCACACCATCGGGGCCGGCGGCGGCTCTATTGCTTTCCTTGACCGGGCGGGGGTACTCAAGGTCGGTCCGGAAAGCGCCGGAGCCGATCCGGGACCCGCCTGCTACGGAAGGGGAAAGTCCCCGACTGTGACTGACGCCAACGTCTCCCTGGGAAGGCTCGAACCGGCGTGGTTCCTGGGAGGGACCATGCCTCTCTTCCCCGACCGCAGCGCAGGAGCGCTTAAGGAACTCGCCTACGGGCGCAACGCGGTCAAAGTCGCCGAAGCAATTCTCGAGATAGCCCTTTCACACACTGAGGGTGCGGTCAAGAAGATAAGCCTAGAGCGCGGGCACGACCCCCGTGATTGCGCTCTCATAGCCTTCGGCGGCGCGGGGCCCATGCACGCCTGCGAGCTTGCCCAGAGGCTCGAGATGCCTCGGGTCATAGTGCCCGTCCACCCCGGGCTCTTCTCCAGCGTGGGCATGCTGCTGGCCGAACCCGGACGCGACCATACCCGATCGATCCTGTGCGTGCTGGACGAAAAAAGCGTCGGAGCGCTGTCGCGTTCTCTCGAAGAACTCCGCTCGCAGGCGACGACAGAGATGCGCAAAGAGGGCTTCAAGGGCGTCCTCAGTTTCCGCACCAGCCTCGACATGCGTTACCGCGGGCAGTCGCACGAGGTCTCCGTCCCCGCCCCACGCATGGATCTCCAGGAGATACGCGTTCATTTCGAGCAGGCGTTCGCGAGCGAGTTCGGCTACTCTCGACCCGATCAAGAGATAGAAGTGGTCAACATGCGCCTCAGCTGCCGGGCCCCGCGCCAGGAGTCACCTCTTCAGGCCTCCCCTCCCACCGTCCAAAGCCGAGGCGAGCCCCTCGCGGAAAAGGAGATGCATTTTGACGGCCGCCCTTGCACCGGTCGTGTCTACTCGAGATGGGATATCGTCCCCTCGAGACCCGTCTCCGGGCCCGCCCTCATCGTGCAGGATGACACCACCACCGTGGTACCTCCGGGCTGGCGCGCCTCTGTCGATATGATGGGCAACCTGGAGCTGGAGGCTTCCTCATGAGGGCCGGCGCCTTTACCCTCGAGGTCTTCCGGAACCAGGTCTCAGCCGTCGCGGAGGAGATGGGCGCCGCGCTCCACCACTCCGCCTACTCACCCAACATCAAGGAGCGAAAAGACCACTCCTGCGCCGTTTTCGACCCGGAAGGAAAGCTGGCGGCGCAGGCCGAGCACATACCGGTGCACCTCGGCGCGATGCCAGAGACCGTTCGGGCGGTACTCGACCGCTTCAACCTCAAGCCCGGCGACGTGGCCGTTCTCAACGACCCGTATTCAGGCGGCACGCACCTCCCCGACATCTCGATGGTCTCACCCGCTTTCAAGGGTCGCCGACTGGTCGGTTTTCTGGCGAGCCGCGCCCACCACTCGGACGTGGGTGGGCTGGCGCCCGGTTCTCTCGCCCTCTCTAGCGACATCTTCCAGGAGGGACTTATCCTTCCCCCCGTGCTCATACGCAGACATGGTGACCCCGAGCAGGGAGTGGTGGACCTGATATGCCGCAACTCCAGGACCCCGGAAGAGAGGTCCGGTGACATCGCCGCACAGATCGGGGCCCACTCCGTAGGCGAGCATAGGCTCCTCGCTCTCGCTGAAAGGCTTGGGACCGGTGCGCTTATCCGTGGATACTCAGACCTCATGGATTACTCGGAGGAACTGACCCGCCTTGCCATATCCCGGATCCCGCGGGGCGATTACGCTTTCACCGACCACCTCGACAACGACGGCTTCTCTGACGAGCCTGTCCCCGTCAAGGTGAAGGTCAGCGTCAAGTCAGGTAGCGTACTGGTCGATTTCACCGGCACCTCCCCCGCAGTGGAGGGTCCGTTCAACTGCCCGTTGTCCGTCACGCTTTCCGCGACCTACTATGTCTTCCGCTGTATCACCGGAGGGGACATTCCCGCCAACGACGGCGCCTTCAGGCCCATCGAGGTCTTCGTGCCCGAAGGCTGCCTTGTGGCGGCGAAGAGACCCCGGCCGGTCTGCGGGGGAAACATCGAGACCTCTCAGAGGATCGTGGACGCCCTGCTCGGCGCTCTCTCGGACGCTCTACCGGAACTGATGCCGGCCGCCAGCTACGGAACCATGAGCAACCTCTCCATCGGGCGAGCGTCAGGCCCTTACCCGTTCTCGTACTACGAGACCATAGCGGGAGGTGCCGGCGGCGGCCCCGCTTTCGCTGGAGCCAGCGCGACCCAGGCACACATGACGAACACCCTGAACACACCCATCGAAGCGTTGGAATGCTCCTACCCGTTACGGGTGCTGCACTACAGGATACGGCGCGGCTCCGGTGGAAGCGGGGCTCACCGCGGAGGCGACGGGCTCGACCGGGCGCTGGAGGTGCTGGAAGACTGTACTGTGACGGTGATGGGCGATCGCAGGAAGACCGGGCCATGGGGGCTTTCCGGTGGTGCACCGGGGAAGCAGGGCCGCGATTACCTCATCTCTGAAGGAAATCGTAGAAAGCTTTCATCAAAGATCACTTTCAGCGTCAACAGCGGCGACGTAATAAGGATCCTCACACCTGGCGGAGGCGGCTGGGGTGGGCATCTTGCCTGAAAGAGCCAGCAAACTCTCTTCTATTCTTCGAACTCGATCTGAAGGATGTCGTCCTCAGTCGTAAAGCCGAAGTCTATCTCTAGCACCCTTCCGCCTGTCTCACCGGCGAATATACGGTGGGGCACTCCGGCCTTTATCACGAACTCGTCCCCCGCGGTAGGGAAATAACGCTTTTCGTCCACCTCAACTTCGAGGCCGTCGTCCAGGATAATCCACATGTCGTCGCGGAGCCGGTGGTAGTGCACGCTGGTGGACTGGCCGGCGGTCATCTCCAGTATCCTCACCGTGCAGACCTGGTTCAGCACGTACTCTCTTATCACTCCCCACGACTTTTCCAGTATCATCGTTCCGCTTCCCCGTTCTGCTCTCTGTCGCGGCGCGACGCGCTCTCCTCCCCCATCTCCTTCTCGTCCTCTTTTTCTCTGAGCTGTTCGCGCCGGTCGCGCTCGACCCTCGTAGGGGCGGGAATCCGCTTCCTTATCCCCTGGTATATTCCTCGCTTCCGAGTCCTGTTCCTCACGACGTCACCTCACACTCGATTATACTACTCGGAGGTGAGGCATTGATGAGAGAGCGTGACAGGCAGGCTCTGGCTGTGTTGAAGCCCGCCCTCAAGGAGCTGATGAGGAGCAGGCGCCTGCGCGGCGTGCCTCACACGACCTTCAAGGTCCGCTCCACCGACGGGGTCGATCTCTTCTGCACACGCATCGAAGGCGGCTCTTCCCGGAAAGCGGTAGTACTCGCCCACGCGGCCATAGGAAGGTCTTACCAGCACTGGATGGTCAACATGGCGCGCGAGCTGATGCCCGGTTTCACCGTGTTCATGTTCGACTTCCGGGGGCACGGCCGGAGCAGCGGGCGCTGCCCACTTCGCTTCGACAAGCCCTCCCAGGATCTGGAGGCGGTCGTGGAACACGTGCGTAGTCTCGGCTTCGAGAGGATAGGGGTTACGGGTTACTCAATTGGGGCGGCCGCAGGCTTCCTGCTGGCCGCGCGGAAGCCCGTCTTCGACTCGTTCGTGTCCATCGGTTGCCCGCCACGCATGGTAGAGTTCGGCGACTGGTTCGACCGCCCCCTCATAGACAGCGCGGTCCTTCGGCTGCTCGGCATGCGAGTGGACAGGACCCCTAAGCCTGGGCCGAACCTGGGCCCTGAAGATGTGGCCGATGACCTTCCACCCATCCCCAAGTTCCTCATCTTCGGGGAGTGGGAGGTGTTTCCGCCTGAAGATATCGAGCGTTTCGCTCAATCGGTGTCCCCACCCTCGGAGACCTTCATCGTGCCCGGTGTCTGGCACGCCGAACTTGGCGGGCGCGAGTCCATGGTGCGGGAATGGTTCGAGAACACACTGTGAGTGCCGCGCTTGTGGGATCAGTGCGCATTTTGTATCATCACTCTTAGCCGCTGGGGGATCGTCTAGTGGTAGGACACCTGACTCTGGCTCAGGTAGCGAGGGTTCGAATCCTTCTCCCCCAGCCATTTATTTTATTGAAAGCGCCCTCTCAGTCGTTGTGAGACGGGCGTTTGTATGAAGCGCGCGGTTCTGCTATCATGCGCGAGTGGTGGACCCGGCGCGGGCCGGGCGGCACGCGTAATACATGGCGCATTCGTCTAGTCAGGTTTAGGACGCCGCCCTCTCAAGGCGGTAACAGGGGTTCAAATCCCCTATGCGCCACCACACTCTTTCTTTAGGGATTTAAACCCCTGAGCCACTGGTGCGGCGGAGCCGACGCCTTACGTGTGGGGTCACCGCGCGCCCGAGTGCGAGCGAAAGGACACAATCCGGGACTGACCCCGTTTGTTGCGTTCAGTCCTTCTGCTTGGGCTTGAAGAATCTGGCTATCGGGAGGAGAAGCAGCACCCCTATTGTACCCAGGATGCCCTTTGACTTCTTGGGAGCGGCTTTCCAGGCCGGTGCTGGCGATCCGATCGGCGACGGCCCGGTACCCTGCCTCATGGCTGAGGCCAACCCGGGCACCCCCGCCGGTACGCTGTCGAGCGGAGGCCGTGCAGGCATGCGAAGCCTTTCGAACTGGTCGGAGGTATGCATCGCCGTCTGCAGGTCGATGAAGGTCAGCGTCCAGACGGCGCTCGCGGTGATGGCAAAGACTCCCAGAAGGGCCGCCGACAGCGCCCACGCGACAAAGAATACCAGTATGCTGACCGCGATTAGGAACGGATTGTGATTCTCTGTGGTCTTCTCGAAGATCCACACCAGGGGTGAGCCTATCACCGCCATCAGAATGACTATTCCGAATCCCGCAGCGATGTTGATGATAAGCACGTACAGGTACGTTACCAGGACCTCTCTCCAGTACTTCCTGCAGGTGGCGACGGACATTCTCACCGATTCGACGACCCTGGTGCCTTGCAGCACGAGGTACCTGAAGGCAAATTCCACCACAGCCATGAGAACGGCGCCTATGAGGACGAAAGCTCCCCCCAGGAGCAGCCCTGCCAGCAGGAGAAATATCGAGTCGCTGTCGGGCATCAGCCAGAAGAGCAGGAATGACGGGAACGCCAGCAGGACCATCAGCACCAGGTATCCCAGGGTCAGCTTGAAAGCCCTGGGGAAGGCGTCCAGCCCGTCGCGCCAGGACCTCTTGAGCCTCCCCTCACTGAACGAGTCTATGTCGGCAACGCCTCCCACCGCGGCGGCCTGAGCGATCACCCCGAAAGCTATCACCGCAAGCGCTACAATTACACCGGCCGCGATGAACAGCACCCAGAAGTACGGGTTTCCCTCCGCGTAATCAACTATGCGATCTCCCACCAGGTGCACGGGCGAGTAGCCGGTGAAACCCCTGTAGACGGGGCTCTGCACCCAGAGACTGAAGCCCTGGGCACCACCACCGGCAAGCGCTATGACGAAGGCGAGCGGCCACAGGAAGCTGTTGTACCGCACATATGTGAGAGCGTGCTTGAGAATCTCGAAACCGTCGGTCTTGAGTATGGTGTCACCCATGTGCCCCTCGCCGCGGGGCATCAGGTCCAGGCGCTTCCCTCTATGCTGCATTCGAGCGCTCCTATCCCCTCTATGGTCACTTCCAGCCTGTCACCGCGCGACACCTCGCCCACACCGGGCGGTGTGCCGGTCATAATGATATCACCAGAATAAAGCGTCATAACATTCGAGATGAACGAGACAAGTGCGGGCACAGCGAACACCATCCGCGAGGTCCGCGATGACTGCACGACCTCACCGTTCCTGCGACAGGTTATCTCAAGGTCGGAGGGGTCCACCTCGGTTTCCACCCACGGCCCCAGAGGGCAGAAAGTATCGAAGTTCTTGGCCCTGGTCCACTGCCCGTCGCGGGCCTGCAGGTCCCTCGCGGTCATGTCCAGGCCGCAGGTATACCCCAGCACGTGCGAGAGCGCTTCCCCTTCGCTCACCGAGCGCGTCTCGCTTCCCATCACCACCGCCAGTTCACCCTCGTAATCGACCCGCCCCGATTGTTCCGGATACAGCACGACTCCGCCGGGGTCAAGGACCGTGTTGGACCCTTTCATGAACAGGACAGGCTCAGCGGGGACTTCCATCCCCAGCTCTTCGGCATGGTCTGAATAGTTGAGCCCCACACAGATGATCTTGGATGGGACGACCGGGGACAGGAAAGTCACCGAACCGGGCTCCACTATCTCCACGGTGTCGACCAGGTAGTCGTAAGGCTCCCAGGAGACGGGATAGACCCCGTCCTCCCGGTAGACCCCGTAGCCGGTGCAGCCTTCCGCCATGAACCTGACCAGCCGCATCCATCATCCCCCTCACTCGTGTGGCTGCTGCCTCTTGTGCGCGAGCCCGTACTCCAGACTGTCGACCAGCGCTTCCCAGCTGGCTTCGATGATGTTCTCGCTGACCCCTATGGTGCCCCAGGTCTTCTCGCCGTCCGACGTCTCGATGAGGACACGCGTAACCGCCGCGGTCCCT